>JBEBTD010000046.1:0-12537 GCA_040393965.1 Leucobacter soli
CCGCCGTGCACCGCGGCGTCCTCGCGCGCGATCGCGAGGCCGAGGCCCGTGCCGCCGAGCGTGCGCTTGCGGGAAGGGTCGGCCCGCCAGAAACGGTCGAAGACGTGCGTCGTGTCCTCCGGTTTCATGCCCACCCCCCAGTCGCGCACCCCGATCGCGATCGCGGCGGCATTCGAGTCGATCGTGACGACGATGGGCTTGCCCTCGCCGTGCTCGATCGCATTGCCGACGAGATTCGAGACGATGCGGCGGATGCGGCGGGCATCGACCTCGATCGGGCTGAACCCGCCAAGAGCGCGCACCTCGATCGTGCTGGGCGACAGCGGGCGCAGCCCCTCGACGACGTTCTCGGTGAGCGTGACCAGGTTGGTCGGCTCGGCTTCGAGCGTGATCGGGCCGGCGTCGTAGCGCGAGATCTCCAGCAGATCCGAGAGCAGCAGCTCGAAGCGGTCGACCTGCGAGACGAGCACCTCGATGGCGCGGCCCTGCGCCGAGTCCGCGCCGCCCGCCTGGCTGCGCAGCACCTCCGAGGCGAGCCGGATGGTCGTGAGCGGGGTGCGCAGCTCGTGCGAGACGTCGGAGACGAAGCGCTGCTGCATGGTGGAGAGCGTGTCGAGCTCGTCGATGCGGGCCTGCAGCGTGTCGGCCATGTGGTTGAAGTTCTCGCTCAGCTCGTCGAAGTGCCGGTCGCCCTGCATCGGGATGCGGGCATCGGCCTCGCCCGCCGCGAGCAGGTGGCTCGCGGAAGCCGCCGCTCGGATCGGGCGGAACACGAGGTTCGAGATGACCCACACGAGCACGGCGAGCAGCAGGAGCAGCAGCAGAGCCATCACCACGAGCGCTCGCGTGATGAACTCGAGGCTCTGCATGGTCTCAGCCAGGCTGTAGCCGATGTAGAGATCGTAGCTGCCCGCGCCGGAGGGGAACACCAGGGTCGAGGCCACGAGGATCCCCGGAGCGGACACGCCCTCATCGTCGATCAGGCGCACCGCCTGCCAGTACTGCGGTGCGTCGGCCTCGAGCAGGACGGAGCTGAGCTCGGTCGAGACCACGTCCACCAGCTGCTGGGAGGTGTTGAAGTCGTCCGGCGCGATCGGCGAGAGCGGCTGCTCGGCCTGCCGCCGCACGTAGAACAGCTGACTGGAGGAGGTGCCCTGCACCGTGCTGCGCACCGATGCCATGAGCGCGTTGAGCGCGGCGCTGTCGGTCGCGTCGGAGGCGTCGAGCTGCCGCTGCGCGGCGAGGGTCGCGCGGGCCGAGTCCTGCAGCGCCTGATCCCGGCGCGACGAGTAGAGATCGCTGCTGATCCGGTCGAGCACGAGCGCGCCCATGATCGTCACCATGCCGATCGCGATGATGCCCGTGATCGTCATGGTGCGCAGACGCAGGGATCGCCCCCAGCTCGCGCGGAGCGGCCCCAGCAGGGGCTGGGAGAGGCGCAGCCACCAGATCTCGAGCCGGCGCAGCCGGATGCCGAGCGCCGAGCGGCCGTGCCTGCGCGCCGGAGTGCGGCTCGCACCGGGTGCGGCGCGATCCTCGTGCCGGACGCCGGAGTGCCGCCCCTCTGGCACCGCTACCCCGTCGCCGCGCCGGCGCGATAGCCGACGCCGCGCACCGTCGTGACGATGGTCGGGCGATCGGGATCGCGCTCGATCTTGGCGCGCAGCCGCTGCACGTGCACGTTGACGAGGCGGGTGTCGGCCTTGTACTGGTAGCCCCACACCTTCTCGAGCAGCACCTCGCGGGTGAAGACCTGCTGCGGTTTGCGGGCGAGGATCACGAGCAGGTCGAACTCGAGTGGGGTGAGCGAGATCACCTGGTCACCGCGGCGCACCTCGTGCCCCGTCACATCGATGTCGACATCGCCGATGCGCAGCTTCTCGTTCGCCTCCTGCTGCGGCTCGCGCAGGCGGGCGCGCACCCGCGCGATCAGCTCGACAGGGTTGAAGGGCTTCACCACGTAGTCGTCGGCGCCGGCCTCGAGCCCGCGCACCACGTCGCCGGTGTCGCTGCGGGCCGTGAGCATGATGATCGGCACACCCGACTCGGCGCGCAGGATCGAGCACACCTCGATGCCGTCCATGCCGGGCAGCATCAGGTCGAGCAGAACGAGATCGGGCCTCGCCTCTCGGAAGCGCTCGACAGCGGCCGAGCCGTCGGCCGCGAACACCGTGTCGAACCCCTCGCCCTGCAGCACCATTCCGAGCATCTCGGAAAGTGCCCTGTCGTCGTCGACCACCAGAATGCGTGCGCTCATGCTCCCATTATGGCCGAGGCGCCTGTCGTCGCGCCCGGGCCCCGCGCTTCTGCGCGAACCCGGAGCCTAGAAGTGCTCGAAGCGACCGGGCAGCACGTCCCAGGGATCGCGGCCGAGGTACTCGCACACCGCCCGGTGCACGCAGTGCCCGACGAAGAAGCGGCGATGCTCCGCGTCGTCGACGTGCAGGCCCTTGGCCCGCTGGATCGGCATGCGGTAGAGCACGATCGTCCGCGTGGCCCGGTCGATCGAATAGAACATCGGCTGCTCGCTCTCGCCCTTTCCCGTCGGGGCGGTCGCGAAGCCGATCCGCACCCCCGCGAGCTCGTCGCCGAGCTCCTGCCGCAGCAGGTCGAGCGCGCTGCGAGCCGCGAGCTCGAACCGGATCACCCTGCCGTCGGGATCGGCCAGCTGCGGACCCGTCAGGGACGAACGGATCGGGCGGCGCCCATGACGCCTGGCCGCGACGGAGGCCGCGTCGATCCTCTCCCGCTTCTGTCTGCCGAACACGCCCCCAGTCTACGGTGATGCGCCGACGGCCCGATTCGCGGAGCAGGGGTCAGCGCTCGGGATCGGCTCGCTGCGGATCGTGTCGCAGCAGCTGCCACCCCTCCGGAGGAGTGAGCGCCTCGCAGTGCCGCTCGCACAGATCGAGCGCGGGCGGGGTGCGCTCCGGGCTCAGGGGGCCGACCGCCATCAGGCGATCCGCGTAGTCCGCCGTCAGCGTGCACACCGCGGGCGCCGCGCAGCCGACGCGCGCGCACTGCCGCCCGCGCACCCGGGCTTCCTCTGCCACCTGCTCGTCCGACAAGGCCTACCTCGGGTACACGGTGAGGGTGGCCCCGCGGGGTGCGGGCGCCTGCACCGGGTAGCCGGCGATGTGCGCTCCCTTCACCACCCGAACGGCAGCCGAGACCGGCTCCGTGCTGCGCAGGGTGTTCTGCTCGCTCGCGGCGACCGCGACCGCAGCACCGGCGGGCACCTCGACGGTGCTCTCCTTGCCGATGCCGTCGTCGGGGGTGATCGTCACGGTGGCGTCGGCCTCCCCGGGATTCGCGATGACCAGCTCCCCGTCGCTCACGATCGAGACCGCGACATCCGTATCGGCGGGAAGCATCGGCGCGGGTGCGAACCAGGCGTAGTCGTGGCCGGGCGCCACATCGGCCGAGCCGAAGACGCCGCCCACGACGGGGGCGTCCGCCTCGATGACGACCGCCTGCGCCTTCGCCGGCCACTCGGCCACCTCCAGCTCGCCGAGCGCGTCGCCCTCGAGCTCGATCTCGCCGAGCGGCTTCTCGGAGCCGTCGGGCAGCAGCGCGCGCACCGTCACGGTGGCGCCGGCGGGGGAACCGCCGTCGATCCCGGGAGCAAGCACCCGCACGACGACGGGGAAGTCGTCGCCCTCCGACCCCGCGACGGCCTGCCCCTCGCCGCTCACATTCGCGACGGCGGGAACGACGAGCCTCGTCTGCGGAGCGAGCTGGCGGGTGACGCTGTCGACGGCGTAGGAGCGGATGTCGACGGTCTGGGAGACGCCGAGCGCCGCCGCCACGGCCGCACCCGTGCTCTCGACGCGAACCGCGAGACCCGCCCGGCCGGGCGCGTAGCCGTTGAGGGAGACGATCCGTTGCGAGCCCGCGGGCACGAGCACACCGGTGCTGCGCGATGATTCGACCACGCCCTCCGCATCGAAGAGGGTCACCTGCACGGTCGCAGGCACTTCGAAGGGGTTGCCGAGCACGAGCGTCGACGACTGGCCGAGGCCGGTCGCGCCGCCGACGAGCCACTGCTCATGCGCCGGCTCGACGCAGCTCGACGCGGCGAGGCCCTGCAGAGTGGGAGTGACGACCTGCTGCACCTCGGCCGCGGCGAGCGAGTCCCGCGACGAGCCCTCGAGCACCCTGGGGGCGCTGCCCTCGTTCAGCTCGCGCTGCAGCTCCCGCTGCTCGGCCGGCTCGCCCGTGACGACGAGCTGCGTGTCCCCACCCGGGATCGCGGTCGTCGGCAGCTTCGGATCCGCGCCGAGCTCGGCGAAGGCGCCCGTGCACACGAGCGAGAGGGTGGAGTTCTGGCTGGTATCGGCCTCGACGGCGACGACGCCCCGCTCGATCGCGGGGATCGGCACGAGACCCGTGCCGAGCGCGACCGCCACCGCGACCGAGACGCCGATCACAGCCACCCCCGTGATCGCCCTCGCACCGCCGCGAAGCAGGCGCCTCGACGTCTCGGCACGCTCGGTGCGGAGCTGCTCGCTCATCGCTCGCCTCCCTGATCGTCCTGCGCCTCCGGCGCGACCGGCGTCTCCGAGACGTCCGGCTCCTCGGGTCGCAGGAACGACGGGATGCGGGCGTTCAGGTCTCCTGTGGGCGCAGGGGCGGATTCGGGCTCGGACACCGGCATCGGCTCGGGAACGGACGCCGGCTCGGGCTCAGGCGCCGGCTCGGGCTCGGGCGCCGGCTCGGGCTCAGGCGCAACCGGCGACGCATCCTCGTTCCTGACCGCCGCATCGCCTTCGGCTGCCGTCGGCGGCTCGTCCTCGTCCACCGGCGACCCACCGGCCGGAGCCGCCCCGATCGCGGGTTCGTCGGACGCCGCCGCAACCGCTGCCGTCGCCGCGCCCGCACCGCGTTTCCGCTTGCGGCGTCGCTCCGGCCGTTCGACCACCTCGCCGGTCGGCAGGGCGAGCAGCAGCATGGCGCCGAGCACGACGACCTGGGCCCACCAGAGCGCGTTCGCGAAGAGGCGTCCGTCGATGCCGGGCCACCAGTGCCCGCCGTCGATCGCGGCCGGTTCCCCCGCCGCACCCGTAGCACCGGCGACGCGCCAGAGCAGCCCGTGCGCGGTCTGTCCGGCGTTCTCGAGGGCGACCTGCTGGTCGAAGGCGGTCTGCAGCTGGGAGCGCTCGAGGGAATCGCCCTGGGTGCGCAGCAGCACGAAGCCGATCCCCTGCTCGGCGAGGGCGGCCTGCGTCCGTTCGCTGTCGCCGGTGCTCGCGAGTACGCCGAGCAGTTCGGCGAGACGCTCGTCGCGCTCGGTGACCTCGGGCGAATGGGCGGCGCTGCGCAGCGCGTCGAGGCGCACGCCCTGGCCGACGACCAGCTCGGCTCGCACGGCTTCCGGCCCCTCGGCGCTGAGCACGAGCGTGCGCAGCTCGGGATCCTGCGCGCCGGCGGCCTGCACGATGGCGGGCATCTGCGTCTCGCCGGGCGCGAGACCGGTGTTCGCGGTGGCGAGCTTCACGGCGAGCGGCCCGACCACGATGAGCGCGGTGACGAGTCCGACGGCGACGATGGGGGCGGCCGCGCGGCGCAGAGCCGTAGTGCCGACGGCGGCGAGGCCGAGCACCGCGATCCAGTAGAGCGCGAGGCCCGAGCCGGTCCACAGCGCCACGCCCTGGCCGCCGACGCTCAGCAGCTGCAGTTTCGAGGCTCCCACCGCGGTGAGCAGCCCGGCGCCGCCGAGCAGCGCGTGCAGCACGGTGAAGTGCACCCGCCCGGTCACGAGACCGACGGCGGCGAGCAGCACGATCGGCAGCAGCAGCACGCCGGCGAGCGCGGTGGCGGGCAGGATGTCGAGGCCGAGCTGCGCGAAGATGCGGCCCCAGCCCTCGAGTCCGAACTCGGGGAAGCCGAGCAGCAGATGCCACGTGGTGGCAGGAGTGTAGGCCTCGGGAATGCCGGGATCGAGCAGCAGGGTGAGGGGGTCGGCCCCGCGCAACACCGAGACGAGGCCGGGCGCGAAGAGCGCGAGGGGCGCGATCGCGATGGAGAGGACGCGCGCGATGCCGCGAGGCGAGCTGAGCAGTCCGACGATCAGCAGGACGATGCCGGCGGGGATCAGCACGGGCGCGCAGGCGAGCGCGACCGCTGCGAGCAGCGAGGCGGTGCCGGCCCAGCTCCAGGAGGCGCGGGATCGGGTGGCGGCGAGCAGCAGCCACGGCAGCACGACGGCGAGCACCAAGGTGGGGAGGCGCCCCGCAGCGAGCGAGCCGAGCAGCACGGGGCTGAACGCCCAGGCGAGGGCCAGCAGCGCGCGGCCGGCGGTGCTCTTGGTCAGCTGGGCGGCCCAGATCCAGCCGCCGAGCGAGGCGAGCGGGACGGCCGCGATGAGCATGAGCACGACGCTGTGCGAGGGGTTCCAGAATGTGAGCGTGCCGAGCACCGCGAGCACCCAGGTGAAGGGATCGGCCGGCACGCCGTCGACGGTGCGAGTGTTGGCCCAGAGCTCGTCGATCGGGCTGAGCGGGGCGAGGGCGCCTCCCACGAGACTGGTCTGCGTGACGGCCCACCAGGTGAGGACGAGACCGGCGAGCACGGAGACGAGCAGCACGGCGAGGCCGCCGCTCGAGATGAAGTGCAGCTCCTCGCGCATGCGGCCCTGCGACATCAGGATGGCCTCGCGGTCGATCATGCGAGCCGTGCGAACGCTCTTGGCATCGGCGCGCAGCGGCTTCACCGCGCTCCACCCGACACTGTCGGCGCGCTTCACCCTGCGCCGGGAGGCGATGATGCCGGCCGGCCGGAAGAACACGCGCAGGGCTGAGGCGAACTCGCCCCACATGTTGCCGGGCTGTTCGCGAATGAGCGCCCAGCAGACCCGCGCGATGGCGAGCAGGGGCAGGCCCAGCCACATGAAGAAGGCGGCGAGCGCGGGGGCGTACGAGATGCGCCGGTGCAGCTGCGCAGTGCGCGCCTCGCGGTGGGCGACGCGCAGCACGCGCCGGGATCGCTCGATGCGGGGGCCCGCGACGCCGAGCTGCGCGAAGCGCACGCGCGAGGTCGGGGCGACGATCACCCGGAAGCCTGCGAGGCGAGCGCGCACGCTGAAGTCGAGGCCGTCGTCGTAGACGGGGTAGGCGGGGTCGAAGCCCTCGAGCTGGTGCCAGACGTCGGCGCGCACGAGCATGCCGACCGATCCGACGCCGAGCACGTCCTGCAGATGGTCGTACTGCTGCTGATCCCGTTCCTGCCGGCGCAGCAGCCAGCGCTCTCCGCTGTGGGTGAGGCTCTGGCCGAGCTCGATGATGCGATCGGGGTGCTCCCAGTCGACGAGCTTCGGGCCGGCGACGGCGACGGAGGGGGCGCGCTGCACGGTGGAGAGGATCTCGTCCAGGGCGTTCGGCTCGGGGGCCGCATCCTCGCTGAGCAGCCAGTACCAGTCCTCGATCTGCTCGCCGGTCTCCGTACCCGGTGGATCGGCGGGCAGCGCCAGAACGCCCTGCTGCACCGCTGCGCCGAAGGCGAGATGCCCCTGGGTCGAGACGACCCCGTCGACGCCGGCGGCGGCGCGCAGCTGCTGGGCGATGCCGTCTCGCCCGCCGTTCACGACGGCGACGAGGCGATCGGGCTGACGCGTCTGCTCGACGAGCCCGGCAAGGGTCTGGTCGAGCCATTCGCCCCCGTGACGGGCGACGAGGATTGCGGTCACTCTGGTGCGCATAACATCGACAGCCTAGGCGCGGCGACCGGCATCGAGTCGACGGCGTGCCGCGGAGGTCGAAAACCGGGGATCGGTGTCGTGCTCAGCGGCGCGCTCGTCCGGCTCGACTGCTCGGCGCAGAGGCCTCAGGCCGCATCGTCGGCCCAGCGGAGTGCGGCGATCGGCTCGGGCGGCTCGGCATCGCTGCGGGGCTCGTCGGGCGCGCTGAAACGCTCCTCCCGGATGAGCACTCGGGCTCCGGTCAGGATCGCGGCCCGTGCCAGCGCCTCCGCGACCGGAAGCTCGTCCAGCGTTCCCGCGTCGAGGCCGTCTGGCTCACTCTCGGCGATCCACGGCTCCGCGTCCAGGGCGTGAAGCGTACGCTCGGCGCCGCCGAGCCTCGCATCCAGCAGCAGCGCGTCGACGCGCGCCTGCTGGAGCGCCGCGACCACGGCCGAGACGCCTTGCGCGCCGGAGCTGCCGTTGTCGGCCATCGCCCGGTCGACGACGGCGTCGATCTCCGCGCTCCTGACCCGCTCGGCTGCCTCCGCAACGGTTCTCTCGAGACCAGCGTCCTCGGATCCCTCCGCACGGGTGTGCACCTCGTATTCGGTGACCAGTTCGGACGCGGCCTTGCCGAGGCCCTCCCTCAGCAGCTGAAGGGCGCGGACGTCTCCCGCGAGCACGATGAACTCGGGGCGCTGCTGCTCAACGAGACGGTCGACGACCTCGGCCACCTCGGACTGGTTGTGCTTCCAGACCTCTTCGGCGGAGCGCTGATACCGGGCGTGAGAGAAGCCTCCGGCCTGCACCTTCGTGAGGCTGTCGGCGCGCCCGTCGACCTCCTCGACGCGCTCGGGCTCGTGCCGATCCGCTCGCTCGAGACGCACCTCCGCACCTTCGCGCCCTGTCTCCACGACGAGATAGCGCACGCTCATTCCGAGCTGGCGCAGCAGGGGGAGCAGCAGCGGCACCGGCCCGAAGGAGATGCGTTCCTGTCCCAGTCGGGCTCCCGGGAAGACGAGATCCAGCTCGATGCGCCCGTTCCGGGCGAGCAGGTAGCGGGCGGAGGGGCTCGGAGTTCCGTCGCGCGACGGAAGGGCCTCTTCGATCGCCTGGACGTCCGCAGCGGGAGCTCCCGTCTTCCGAACCCGGTCGATCACCACGTCGCGCAGGGCCTCCTCCTCGACCTGCGGGAGCGCGCTCGGCCCGTCGATGTAGACGACGGTCGAAGGCCCCGCTGTGGACAGCAGCTCTTTGAGCATCCCCTGGTCACGCATCGCCCTACTCCTGATCCTGAGAGGTCGCAGGGGATTCGCGATCGAAAGCCCTCTGCACCGCTTCGTCGTCCGTGTCGTCGGGGAGCGGTTCGCTTTCGCGGAAGGGCTCCGCATGCGGACGGCCGTGGCCCTGCACCATGCCCTGGGCTTCGTGCTTCATCTCGTCGTCGAGCTCGGGGCCGTGTGTGGTGTTCCCGCGTTCTGCGTCCATGATGTTCTCCCTCCGGGATCGGTCGGCTTCGTCCAGGTTAGGAAGATCCGGCCGAGGTCTCGATCGGGTTGACATGCTCCCAGAGGGAGATTAGGGTCGGCGGATTCGTGCGATTCGACGGCGAAAGAAAGAGCCGGGAACGTCTTCACGATCCCGGCTTCCACCAAGCACGAAAGGCAGCGAGACCCTAGCCCGCCTCGCGGCGCAGTTTGCGGCGCTCCCGTTCGCTGAGCCCGCCCCAGATGCCGAAGCGCTCATCGTTGGCGAGGGCGTATTCGAGGCACTGGCTGCGCACCTCGCAGCCCTCGCAGATGCGCTTGGCCTCGCGCGTGCTGCCCCCCTTCTCGGGGAAGAACGCTTCTGGATCGGTCTGCGCGCAGAGGGCGTCGGCCTGCCAGGCGAGCGCCTCGTCGTCATCGCTTCGGCGAACGCCGGGAACACCCAGGAAGACGGGATCGACGTACCAGTTGCCGGGAACCTGGGGGCCGCTCGAGAAGTTCGACATCACGCGGGCTCCTCTCGGCGATCGTGTCGGGCGCGGGTCACCCCCAATTACACCGGTGTAGTTCCTCTAAGTCAAGCTGAAGATCATAAAGGCTCAACCATCGCTTGAGGGTTAAGACACGCTAGGCCAGGCGTCTCCGACCGTCGCCAGAAAGACGTCGGCGCAGCCGCTCAGCTCGATCGGCTCCCCCGCCGAGATGTAGAGCGACTGCCCCCTCGCGACGCTCGCGAGCTCGCTCAGCTCGGAGCCGAGGCGCTCCACGCGCACCCTTCCCTCGACGGCGATGAGCACAAGAGGATAGTCGCATTCGACGCGCACGCTCTCCGCCAGCCCGACCCCCGAACGGGCGCCCTCGAGTTCGCCGAAGCCGTCGTGGGGCGCCGAGGATTCGGGCTCCCCGATCCTCGCCCGCATCAGTTTGAAGTCGGGTACCGCGGGCTGCCACGCCTCCAGCCCGGGTGCGAGCCGGCTGGAGTCGAGCCTCGGAGAGTCGAGCGTCGAGGTGTCGACGATGCGCATGAGCTCCGCGGGATCGACGTGCTTCTCGGTGAGCCCTGCGCGCAGCACGTTGTCGCTCGCCGCCATGACCTCCACTGCGATGCCGCTCAGATAGGCGTGCAGCTGACGAGCGCCCAGGTAGACGGCCTCGCCCGGGCGCAGAGCCACGAGGTGCAGCAGCAGGGAGAGCAGCACGCCCGGATCGCCCGGATGAGCCGCGCTCAGCTCGCGCAGGGAGCGCAGGCGATCCTCGCCTACCCCCTCGGGGCCAGCGGCGACGACGGCTCCGATCGCGAGCGCCGCCGCCTCTCCACCGCCGTCGAGCGCCCAGCGCAGCAGACCGGCGCGAGCCTCCTGCGCGGCCGGCTCGTCGGCGGCCTCGCACAGCTCGGCTGCCCGGGCGAGCGCGTCGCCGCCCGCCCCCGGCTCTGCGGCCTCGGCGAGGGCGAGCAGCTCGGCGCGGGCCTCCGCGAGCGGGCGGAAGCCGCAGAGCGCGGTCACCTCGCTCAGCGCGACCAGCAGCTCGGGCTTGTGGTTGGGATCGCCGTAGTTGCGCTCGCGGGCGCCGACCGGCACCCCGGCGGCCTCCTCCCGAGCGAAACCCTCCTCGGCCTGGGACTTGTCCGGATGCACCTGCAGCGAGAGCGGGGCGCCGATGCCCAGCACCTTCAGCAGGAAGGGCAGATGCTTGCCGTCGACGCCGTAGCGCTCCGGCTCGCTCTCGATGAGGTCGATGAGGGTGCGCGGCGCGGGGCTCGCCTTCGCGATGGTCGCCGGAGCGCCGGGATGATCCCCGAGCCACAGTTCGGCCTGCGGCTCCCCATTCGGCGCCACGCCGAGCAGCTGCGGCAAGGCATCGCGAGAGCCCCACGCGTACGCGCGCGGGGTGTTCTCGATGAAGATCAGCATGTCGGCGGCTCCCTGTTCACCAGATACCATACCTACTATGGCCGAGAGCACGACCCGATCGGGGGCCGACAGCAGAACCCGCTTGGGCGTGAGCGCCTTCGCGATCCTCGTCTTCGTCTTCACCTTCGGCTCGAACGGGGTGCGCTACCTCGTCGGGCTGCCCGCCTTCTTCGCGCTCGCCGTCGTGATCTCGGCGGCGAGCGTCGTGCTCTTCGTGCGCCTGAAACCTCCGCGCTTCCGCTGGTACCGGTTGCCGGCCCCTCTTTACTGGTTCATGACCCTCGCGGTGCTGTCCATCCTGTGGAGCGCCTACCGCTTCGAGTCGCTCCTCGGCGTCGCCGCGCAGCTGCTCACCACCATCGTCGCGATCGTGCTCGCCTTCGTGCTGAGCTGGCACGAGCTGCTGCGCACCCTCGCATCGTCGATGCGCTGGCTGCTCGCCCTCTCCTTCGCCTTCGAGCTCTGGGTGTCGGTCTTCGTGCGGGAGCCGCTGCTCTCGTGGTGGGTCGAGCAGCCCGAGGGCAAGACGCTCAACATCCTGTTCTGGAGCCGCAACCTGCTCTTCGAGGGCGGCCCCGTCCAGGGCGTCGTCGCGAACTCAGCCCTGTTCGGCTTTCTCGGCCTGATCGCGCTCGTGCTCTTCAGCGTGCAGCTGCGGGCCGGCCTCGTGCGCCCCTTCTTCGGCTGGTGCTGGGTCGCCGTCGCGATCGTCACCCTGCTGCTCACCCGTAGCGCGACCGTGTGGGTGGCGCTCATCGCGGTGGCCGTCGCGCTCGCACTCGCGCTGTGGGGCCGCCGGCTCGGCCCCGAGCGCCGCATGCCCCTCTACTGGGTCGCCGGAGGCGCGATCGCCGTCTCGATCGCCTCGGTGGTGTTCGCCCGCGACTTCGTCTTCGGCCTGCTCGGCAAGAGCAGCGACATGACCGGTCGCCTCGAGATCTGGGAGAAGGTCTGGGGGCTCATCGAGCAGCGGCCCTGGTTCGGCTGGGGCTGGGTGAGCTACTGGCCGACCTGGGTCGAGCCCTACGACGGTCTCGACACGAAGGCAGGCATCGCCGTGATGAGCGCGCACAGCGCCTGGCTCGACGTCTGGCTGCAGCTCGGACTCGTGGGCGTGCTCGTCTTCGCGCCGCTCGTGGTGCTCACGCTGCAGCGGGTCTGGTTCCGCGCGGTGGATCAGCCCCGGCGGGGCCCCGGCCCCGCCCTGCCGTTCGCGACGAGCGCGCTCTGGCCGCTGCTCGTGCTCACGGCGTTCATCGTGCAGTCGATCACCGAGAGCCGCATCCTCATCGAGAGCGGCTGGCTCGTGCTCGTGATCCTCGCGGTGAAGACGCGATTCGACTTCGAGCTGCCCGCCCAGACGACGGAGCCCACCAAGCGTCCCTGGCGGGACGTGCCCATCCCCCGCAGCCCCGCCGGGCGCTGAGCCGCCGCATCGCTGCCCCCGGTTCACCATCCC
>JBEBTD010000047.1:0-12376 GCA_040393965.1 Leucobacter soli
TCGACCGTCAGCTCCGCGGCGCGCTGCAGGACGAGCTCAAGCAGCTGCACCGCAACTTCGGCACGACGATCGTGCTGGTGACCCACGATCAGCAGGAGGCCTTCAACCTCTCGGACCGGGTGGCGGTGTTCCACCGCGGCACGATCGAGCAGGAGGGCTCGCCCCACGAGCTCTACGAACGGCCCGAGACGGAGTTCGTCGCGAGGTTCCTCGGCGAGTCCACGGTCGTGCACGGCGTCGTGGCCGGCGAAGACGAGATCCGCGTCGGCGGAGCCGTGCTGAGCACTGCCTCGACCGCCGCCTTCGAGCGGGGAGCCCGGGTCTGCGTCGTGATCCGGCCGGAGCACGTCGAGCTCGCGCAGCGGACGGAGGCCCCCCGCTCCGGCGCCCGTCACAGCGGCCGGGTCATCGATACCAGCTACCTCGGCGGCACGACCAGGGTGGCGATCGAACTGGCCCCCGGGCTCGTCGTCTGGACGACCGCGTCGCATCCGGGCGGCGGTGCCTGCGCCCCGGGCGATGAGGTCGAGGTGACCTGGCGCCCCGAGCATCTGACCGTGGTGCGCGCGGCCGACCCCTCGTCCGCGGCGATGGCGGCGTGATGTGTCCGATGAGTGAAGGAATGAAGAGGTAGTGAAGATGAACGACAACCGTTGGATCAGGAATGCGAACGTCTGGACGGCGACGGGAGAGGTGCTGGAGCAGGTCGACATCGAGCTCTCCGGTTCGCGCATCGCATCGATCGCCGCGGCCGGGCATCGGCCTGTCGGCGAGGCCGACTTCGATGCTGCGGGGCGCTGGGTCATGCCCGGCATGATCGACTGCCACCTGCATCTGTGGGGGGCCCGCACGCCGCATCCGGTCAACTGGGTCGTCGACCCGCGACTGCCGAACGCCTTCCGTTCGGTGGCCGACGTGCAGAAGATCCTGGCATCCGGGTTCACGACCGTGCGGGAGGCCGGCGGGCTGCTCGGGCCGTCGCTGCGTCAGGTGATCGACGCGGGCGATCTTCCCGGGCCGAGGATCGTGCCGGCCTATCTCGGCCTCACTCGCACCGGGGGGCACGCCGACTGCCACACCCTCCCGATGGAGTGGGTCAAGCAGCAGCCGTTCATGGGGCTCGTCGTCGACGGCCCGGCGGAGGTGCGCAAGGCGGTGCGCACAGTGGGGCGCGAGGGAGGGCGCTGGGTGAAGATCTGGGCGAGCGGCGGAGTGCTCTCCGAGCACGATCATCCCGAGCACGTCCATTTCCTGCCCGACGAGCTGGAGACGATCGTCACGGAGGCGCACGCGCTCGGCCTGCCCGTCGGGGCGCACTGCGAGTCGCTGCCGGCCGCGAAGCTGTGCGTGGCCGCCGGCGTGGACGCCATCGAGCACGGCTTCCAGCTCGACGAGGAGATCTGCGGGCAGATGGCCGAGCAGGGCGTGCGTCTCGTCTCGACCCTCTCCGTCCTTCGCCGATACGTCGGTTGGGGCGGCGAGGAGCTCACCGAGGATCAGCGGGCCGACGCCGGTGAGCTGTTGCCGATGGCCGAGGAGAGCCTGCGCCGGGCGATCGCGGCCGGTGTGCAGGTCGTGATGGGATCGGACAGCTTCGCCGAACCGATGACTCCCTTCGGCAACAGCGCCGACGAGCTCAAGTACATGACGGATGCCGGGGTGGACGCCGAGGACTGCCTCAGGGCGGCCACCATCACCGCGGCGCGCCTGTGCGGCGTGGACGACATCGTCGGCAGCATCGAGGTCGGGAAGGAGGCGGATCTGGTGATCCTCGACCGGGACCCGCGCACGGTCGTCGCCGAGCTCTCGTCGTCGCATCGCCCGCGGCGGGTGATGAAGGCAGGCAGGTGGGTCGACGAGCAGCGAATCCTCTAGACGCCGCTCCACCGCGTTACCCGGAACCGACCGATAGTGCGACGATAGGAGGGATCCCAGACCGCCCGCTCAGCCGCGCGGCTCTGGGATCGCCGCTCGCAGCCTTGTGACGAAAGCAGATGATGCCGAGAAACTATGACATGTCGCGTCGCGCGAAGTCGACCGCCGCTACGCGGCAGAGCATTCTCGACGCCGCGTGCCGGCTCATCGTCGAGTCCCGCAGCGCGAACGTGCAGATCGCCTCGGTCGCGCAGGCGGCCGACATCTCGATCCGCACCGTGTACAACTACTTCCCGTCGGTCGATCACCTCATGGGCGAGACCATGGATCAGATGGTGGAGGAGTTCCTGCAGGTCGGATCCGTCGAAGGCTTCCAGGGCGACGACCCGGAGGAGACCACGCGCGGCTTCGTGCTCGGCTGGTTCGAGAACTACGAATCGCATGAGGCGCTGCTTGAGGCGCTGCTGCACATCCACGACTCGGTGCTCTTCGAGCAGGCCTTGAACGAGTCGCGTCGGGTGCGCCGCGAGCGCATGCACGATGTGCTGAGGCTGCTGCGCGCGCCCGAGGACGGGCAGGCGCTGCACCTCGCCTATGCGCTCACCGGGTTCGCGAGCTGGCGGGCGCTCACCCGGGAGCAGGGGCTCTCGACGCGGGACGCCGGCCTCCTGGTCGCCGATGCGCTGATCCGGCTCAAGAACATGTGATGCCGCCCCGGCGGGGCCGCGCACCACTACGCTGTGATCATGGATCAGGAGCGAGCGTCTCTTCGGCTGGGAACGGCGCTCGCGCGCCTGGCGTGGGGGCTCGTCACCGCGGTCGCGATCCTCGTCACCTTCGTCGACACGGCGGGTCGCGGGCCCGTCAACCCCTTCAACTTCTTCGGCTACTTCACGATCCAGTCGAACTCCATGCTCGCCGTTGTCGCGATCGCGGCGGGGCTCCTCGGCCTGCTCCGCCCTGGGTTCGAGCCGCGATGGCTGCTCCCCGCGCGCGCCCTCGTCGCGATGTGCATGGTGATCGTCGGCGTCGTCTACGCCGTGCTGCTGGCGCCCCTCGGGGCGGCCGGCGGGGTGCCCGTTCCGTGGGCCAACTGGGTCATGCACATCGCGGGGCCGCTGCTCGTGGTCGTCGACTGGGCGTTCGTGCGCGAGCCACGGGCGCTGCCCTGGCGGGTGGCTTGGCTGCTGCTGCTCTACCCGGCGGTATGGGTCGCCGTCGTGCTCGTTCGCGGGGCGACGGACGGGTGGGTGCCGTACCCCTTCCTGCGCCCCGATCAGGGCTACGGGGTGGTGTCGATCTACGTGCTCGTGATCGCCCTCGCGTTCGCCGCGGTCTCCTTCGCCGTCGTCGGCTGGTCGAGGACGCGGGCGCGCGCGACGGCTTCCCGATAGTCCGTCCGGCCGCCGCGCCGAGCCTGGGCAACCCCGGTGAGTCTCGGACGGATGCCCCACTTCGAGGGGAGATCGGCTATCATTGTCTTCGAGCGCTGTTTCATCGCGCCGTTGTAGTTCCCTTGATTTTCACACCTCAGTGCTGCGTTTCGAGAGCACTGTGCGCGCTGGCTGCTTCTCACACCTCGCCGGCGTCGTCGGTGAGGAAGATGCAGGATCGTTTGATGCGATCCCGAACGAAGGAATAACAATATGGCCACCGGCACCGTCAAATGGTTCGACTCGGGCAAGGGCTTCGGCTTCATCGCCCCCGACGACGGCTCGCGCGACGTCTTCGCGCACTACAGCGCGATCGTGGGCTTCGGTCACCGCAACCTCGAAGAGAACCAGAAGGTCGAGTTCGAGGTCGAGCAGGGCCCCAAGGGCCCCCAGGCCGCGACCATCCGCGCCCTCTAAGACGAACTGAGCCGAGCCTCCGGGCTCAGCCCTGCACAGGGCCGGCGAAGCTGCTTTCCGCGCTTCGCCGGCCCTTTTCGCATATTCAGCTCCCCGCATGGTCGGGCCGATAGCGTAAGAGGCAGCGATCGGCATCCGCCTTTGGCTTCCTCAACAGGCTCGTCCTCAGAGCCGGATGGAACAGGTGCCGATCATGACGATTGCCCGTACCCGCAACCTCGAGGGCCTCGGCCCGCTCCGCCCGACGCGCGCCCGCACCGAAGACTTCCCCCCGATCGCCAAGGCCTACACGCGCGTCTCGCAGGTGGTGCGCGAGTCGGGACTGCTGCGCCGTGCCCCGCTGTTCTACGCCCTCGTCGGCTCGGCGATCCTGCTGGCCTTCGGAGGAGCGGTCGCGGGTTTCATCCTGCTCGGGGACAGCTGGTTCCAACTGCTCATCGCTGCCGCGCTCGCCGTGATCTTCACCCAGCTCGCGTTTCTCGCGCACGAGGCGGCGCACCGGCAGATCCTGGCCTCTGGGCCCGCGAACGATCGGCTCGCCCGCGTGCTGGCCGGCCTCGTCGGCATGAGCTACTCGTGGTGGGACTCGAAGCACACCAGGCACCACGCCAACCCGAACCGGGTCGGGAAAGACCCGGACATCGAAGTGGACACGATCTCGTTCATCGAGGAGGACGCAGTGGAGGCCCGAGGCTTCCGGCGGGCGATCACGAAGCATCAGGGCTGGCTCTTCTTCCCGCTGCTCACGCTTGAGGGGTTGAACCTCCACGCCCACAGCCTCAAGCATCTGCTCGGTCGGCACGAGGTGAAGGGGCGTTGGGTCGAGCTCTCGATCATCGCCGCCCGGCTCGCGCTCGTGATCGTCCCCGTGTTCCTGCTGCTGCCCCTCGGCATGGCGTTCGCGTTCATGGGCGTGCAGCTCGCCGTGTTCGGCGTCTACATGGGCGCGTCGTTCGCCCCGAACCACAAGGGCATGCCCGTCATCGCCCACGACGCCAAGCTCGACTTCTTCTCCAAGCAGGTGCGCACCTCGCGCAACATCCGCGGCGGCTGGTGGGCCACCTGGCTCATGGGCGGCCTCAACTACCAGGTGGAGCACCACCTCTTCCCGAGCATGGCCCGCCCGCACCTCGCCAAGGCTCGCGAGATCGTGCGCGAGCACTGCGAGACCCTGCAGGTGCCCTACACCGAGACCTCACTGATCCGCTCGTACGCGATCGTGATCGAGTACCTCAACCGGGTCGGCCTCGCCGCCCGCGACCCGTTCGACTGCCCGCTGACGGCGCAGTACGGCTATCGGACGGCCTGACGGTTCCGCGTAGCATGTGGGGATGAGCGTCATCTCCGACCCCGTCGCGCACGAGCACTGCGAGCGCTGCGAGCAGGCCGCCGTCGCAGGCCGCCGTCGGGGCGCCCGTGCCCGCAGCGCGACCGCCGCGGCTCTCGTGCTCCTAAGCGCGCTGCTCGCTCCGTTCGCGGTGCTCGGCGCCTGGGCGCAGCTGCAGCTGGTCGACACCGACCGCTTCGTGCAGACCTTCGCTCCGCTCGCCGAGAAGCCCGAGGTGCAGGCCTTCGTCGCCGAACAGGTGGTGCAGGGCATCGAGCAGAGCGTCGACATCGACGGGGTCGTCTCCGACCTCTTCTCAGGTGTGGCGTCGCTCGACCTGCCGCGGAGCGCGGCCGCGGCGCTCCCGCTCCTGGAAGGCGCGGCGGCTCAGGGGGTGCGCTCGCTGATCGCGGACGGCGCGGCGGCGCTCGTCGAGTCTCCGCGGTTCGCCGTTCTCTGGCAGGGTGCGCTGCGAGAGTCGCACGCTCGGGCCGTCTCGGTGATCCAGGGCGACCCGCAGTCCGTGCTGCAGCTCTCGGACGAGGGCACGCTCTCGCTGAGCCTCGCCGTGGTCGGCGAGCAGGTGCGCGATCATCTCTCGGCTCAGGGCCTCGGCCTCGCCGCGCTGATCCCGCAGTTCGACGGAACCGTTCCGCTCGTCACCGCCGACTCGCTCGTGCTCGTGCGCACGGTGTACCAGGTGGTGGTCGCGGTCGGCATCTGGCTGCCCTGGATCGTGCTCGGTGCGCTCGTCGCGGGAATCGCGACGTCCCGCAGACGCCTGCGCACGCTCGCGTACGCCGGGGTGGGGCTGGCCGCCTCGCTGCTGCTGCTCGCGGGCGGGCTCGGTGTCGGCAGGCGTCTCTTCGCCGCGAGCCTGAGCCCCTCGATCATGCCTGCGGCGACCGCGCACATCGTGTTCGACCAGTTGACGATGCTGCTCTCCTCGACGCTGCTCGCGCTCGTGGTGCTGAGCCTGCTCGTAGCCGTTGGCGCCTGGGCAGCGGGCGGATCCCGTCGGGCGAGGGCGCTTCGAAACGCGTGCGAAGCCGGCTTCGACTCGGTTCGCCGAGCGGCGGATCGGCGCGGGATCGGCACCGGGGCTCTGGGTCGCCTCGTCGAGCGATGGCATTCCGCGATCCTCGTCGCCGTCGTCGGCATCGGGGTGCTCGCGCTCTTCCTGCATCGCCCGATCGAACTCTCCGGGGTGCTGGTCACGCTGCTGCTGATGCTGCTGGCGCTGCTCCTGCTGCAGTTGATACGTCGGCCCGAGACCCTCGAAGCCGAGGGGCCGGAAGAACGCGAGGGCTACGCCCGCGAGACGTAGAGTGCCTCCGTCGCCGCGCGGCCGAGCGCCACGGACTGTCCGTTCGTGCTGCGCTCGGCCGTCCCGCTCTCTGCGCCGTCGCCCACGACCGCTGCGTCGATCGCGCCCGAGAAGGGGGCCCCATCGCTCAGCGCGAGACGCGCGCCCAGCACGATGCCGCGATCCTCGAAGAACTGCAGGAGCTCGGGGTCGTCGTCGCTGATGCGCTCCACGACGACCTCGCAGCCCGGCTCGATCGAGCTCAGCTGCACCGCGGGCGGCACGATGATGGTGCCGTCGGCGGCCGGTATGGGATCGCCATGGGGATCCCGAGTGGGGTGGCCGAGCAACTCGTCGATGCGCTCGATCATGAAGTCCGAAACGGCGTGCTCGAGATGCTCCGCCTCATCGTGCACCTGATCCCAGCCGTAGCCGAGCATCTTGACGAGGAACGTCTCGATGAGCCGGTGCCTGCGCACCATGTCGACCGCGTAGGCGCGGCCGGTCTCGGTCAGTTCTACCGCGCCGTAGGGCGAGTGGATGAGCAGGCCCTGAGAGGTGAGCTTGCGCACGGCGTCCGAGACGGAGGAGAGTTTCAGCTCCGTGCGCTCCGCGATGAGCGAGGGCGTGACCGGCGTATCGGACCACTCGGAGAGGCTCCACACCGCCTTGAGGTAGTTCTGCGTGCTCGTCGAGAGCTCCGAAACCGACATGCCTCAAGCGTACCGGCTGGGGCTCCCAGGCGCCGGGCCTCAGCCCCGCCCGCGGTTGCGGCGGCGGATCGAGGCCTCCGGCCGCCCGCCGAGGTACGAGGCGTTGGAGTCGACGACGTAGCCCTGCCGCAGCGCCTCGCGGCCGATGAGCATGCGGAACACCATCTCGTCCCGGCTCGTAAGGGTGACCTCGGCGGGGATCGTGCGCCCGCAGAGGACGATGTCCATCAGCACGACGAGGCGATCCTGGGAGTGCCCCGAGGAGCTCCGCACCGTGCGGCGGTCGTGCACCGGTCGTTCGACGACGATCTCGTCGAGCTCGCTGTCCTGCCAGGGATGCACGGTGAAGCGCACCCAGTCCTCGCCGTCGCGAGAGAACTCCGACACCTGGGTTGCGTGCAGAGCCGAGGTCTGCGCGCCGGTGTCGATCTTCGCCTTGAGCCACGACACGCCGATTTCCGGCAGGCCGACCCATTCACGCCAGCCCGTGAAGGTGCTTGAATGGTCTGGTTCACTCACGCATCTATCTTGGCAGGTAATCCTCTTGAAACTGGCGATTCTCTCGCGAGCCCCTCAGGCGTATTCGACGCAGCGGCTCAAGGCCGCGGCGGAGGCGCGGGGGCACAAGGCGCTCGTGCTCAACACGCTGCGCTTCGCGATCGATCTCGCCGGGGAGGAGCCCGACCTTCGCTACCGGGGCAAGCAGCTGAGCGACTACGACGCGATCCTGCCGCGCATCGGCAACTCGATCACCTATTTCGGCACGGCCGTGGTGCGCCAGTTCGAGCAGATGGACGTCTACACGCCGAACACGGCGAACGGCATCTCGAACGCCCGCGACAAACTGCGCGCCATCCAGATCCTCTCGCGCCACAACATCGACATGCCCGCGACGGCGTTCGTGCGCAACCGCGCCGATGTGCGCCCGGCGATCGAGAGCGTGGGCGGTGCGCCAGTCGTCATCAAGCTGCTGGAGGGCACGCAGGGCATCGGCGTGATCCTCGCCCCCCAGGTGAAGGTCGCCGAGGCGATCATCGAGACGCTGCATTCGACGCGCCAGAACGTGCTGATCCAGCGCTTCGTGGCCGAGAGCCGCGGTCGCGACATCCGCGCGCTCGTCGTGGGGGATCGCGTGGTCGCCGCGATGCGCCGGCAGGCGAGCGGCGACGAGTTCCGCTCGAACGTGCACCGCGGTGGCAGCGTCGAGCCGGTGCAGCTCGACGCCGCCTATGAGGAGACCGCGGTGCGCGCCGCGCAGATCATGGGTCTCAGGGTCGCCGGCGTCGACATGCTGGAGGGCGACGAGGGGCCGCTCGTGATGGAGGTCAACAGCTCGCCTGGCCTGCAGGGCATCGAGCAGGCGACGGGCCTTGACGTGGCCGGTGCGATCATCGACTACATCGGCAACCAGGTGGCGTTCCCCGAGATCGACGTGCGCCAGCGGCTCAGCGTCTCGACCGGCTACGGCGTGGCCGAGCTCGTCATGCACGCGGGCGCCGAGCACGTCGGCAAGAAGCTCGGCGAGCTGGGGCTCTGGGATCGCGACATCACCGTGCTCACGCTGCATCGCGGCGTGCAGGTGATCCCGAACCCGCGCAAGCACGTGGTGCTCGAGCCCGAGGATCGCCTGCTCTGCTTCGGCAAGCTCGAGGAGATGCGCTCGATGATCCCCGATCGTCCCCGCCGTCGCGCCCGCGTGCGCAAGCTGCCGCAGGCGGCGCGCGACCTCGCCGACAACCAGTGACGCGGTAGAAAGACGAGGATCGCGCTCCGCGACGGAGCGATCAGCCTCGCGAGGCGACGAGTTCGAACTCCACGAATCCCGTGGGCTCGACCGACACGAATCCGAGACTCGGAGCCTCGACGCCGAAGTCTGCGAAGGTGATGGGGATCTGCCCGGCGATCTCGGCGGACTCGCCGTCACTGCGCAGCTGCGCATCGAACTCGACCTGCTGGGTGACCCCGGCGAGGGTGAGCTCGCCGCTGAGCGTCTGCTCGATCACCTCCCCGACCGCGGGCGCCGTCTCGAGCGTTACGGGGCCGCTGAGCTCGAAGCTCGCCGTGGGATGCGCGGAGACGTTCATCGCCTGATCCCGGAAGTAGCCGTCGCGCGAGCCGTTGTCGGTCGCGATCGATGCGACGTCGACGGAGAAGCGCGCGCTCTCGAGGGTGAGCCCGTCGACGACGAGGGTGCCCTCCACCTGCTCGGTGCGACCGGTCACGGTCACGGGGGAGCCGTTCAGGACCTCGTCGACGCGGTAGCCGGCCGAGGATCCCTCGGCGATCGTCCACTCGCCGCTCAGCTCGGCGGGATCGAGCGTCTCACCGGCCTCGGCGCGCGCGTCGAGCATCGAGTCGTCGGCGCTCAGGGCGGGGGCTTCGGCGGCCGGCTCTACGAAGAAGTTCTGGTACACGAAGGGGGCCGCGATCGTCGCGATCGACCCGACCGCGGCGATGCCGACAATCGCGATCATGGTCGCCTTGGTGCCCCGCTTGCTCATGATGCTCCCGCTCCGTGGATGTTCCCTCTAGCATGCCCATCGGGCCCATGAACAAACTGTGAGCCGGCAGGGCGCGAGCTGAATTGCGCGCGATTCGATCCGGGCGATAGCGTGAGCAGCGACGATGTTCGAAGGAGAAGGATGTCCGTGAACCCCGCTGCCGCATCGCTTGCGCTCATCGGTGCGAAGCTTCGCACCAACACCGACGACCACGCCGAGGCGACCGCGCTGCTCGTGCGCGACGGCCGCATCGCTGCGATCGGCTCCGATGACGAGATCGAGGCCGCGGCGCGCGAGGCCGGTATCGAGATCAGGGAGCTCGCCGGGGCGACCGTGACGCCGGGGCTCTTCGACTCCCACACGCACCCGCACTGGGCGGCCGACGTGACGGCCGGCATCGACCTCGGCGGGCTCGGCACGATCGACGAGATCCGTGCCGCCATCGCGGCCGAGCACGCCCGCCTGCCCGAGGGCGCCTGGGTGCGCGGCTGGAACCTGGAGTACGAGCCCTTCGAGCGCACGGGCATGCGCGGCGAACTGCTCGAAGACGCGGCCCCGGGCCGCCCCGTCGCGCTCATCTGCTACGACCTGCACACGGGCCTCGGCACCGCACCCGCGCTCGCCGCCGCCGGCATCACCGGTGCCCGGGCGTTCGCCGATGCGAGCGAGATCGTGGTCGACGGCGATGGCCGGCCCACTGGCGAGCTGCGCGAGCCGACCGCCTATCAGCTTCTCTTCGACGCGGCTCCGAAACCGAGTCGCGACGAGGAGCGGGATGCGCTCCGAGACATGTTCCGCCGGCTCGCCGCAGCGGGCCTCACGGGCGGCGCGATCATGGACGGCAAGCCTCGCACCGTCGAACTGCTGGAGGAGCTCGAGGAGCGGGGCGAGCTCGACCACCGGCTCACCGTGCACCAGTGGCACGCCGTGAGCGACGGCGATGACGCGGTGCGCGAGCGCATCGCCGAGCGGGATCGCCGCGGCCGTCTCTGGCAGGGCGGCGCGATCAAGCTCTTCAGCGACGGCGTGATCGACACCGGCACCGCGTGGCTGCACGCGGTGGACAGCTGCGGCGACGGCCGGGCGGCGTTTTGGCCCGACTGGAATCGCTTCGTCGAGGTCGTGCGCGCCTACCACGATGCGGGCATGCTGATCGCGACGCACGCGGTCGGCGACTATGCGGTGAGCCGAGTGCTCGAGGTCTATGCCTCGTTGCCGCAGCGCCCCGGCCTTCCCTCGCATTCGATCGAGCATCTCGAAGTGCTCTCGGACGCCGACGTCGAGGCACTGCGCGGCTCGGGCGTCACGGCTTCGATGCAGCCGCTGCACATGCAGTGGCGCACCCCGGATCTCAGCGACAACTGGGCGGTGCGCCTCGGCGAGCGGCGCTCGGCGACGGGCTTCCGCGTGCGAAGCGTGCTCGACGTGGGGGTGCGGCTGACGCTCGGCTCCGACTGGCCGGTGGCGCAGTACGACCCGCGCATCGGCATGGCGTGGGCGAGGGGGCGGCACACGCCGGGCGAGGCGCGGGCGCACGTCTTCGAGCCCGAGCAGCGGCTGACGGGCGAGGAGGCTCTGCTCGCGTACACGCTGTGGCCGGCGCAGGCTCGCGGTCACGAGGATCGGGGCGTGCTGTCCCCGGGCGCGGTCGCCGATCTGACGGTCTGGGCGGCCGACCCGGTCGAGGTCTCGCCCGACGAGCTGGTCGAGGTTCCCATCGCGCTGACCGTGGTCGAGGGTCGCGTGGTGCACGAGGGCGCTTCCGCGGACTGAGCGGCCCTACGTGGAGCCGCCCCGAGTCTCAGAGGCCCTTCTCGTCTTGAATCGCGTTGCCCCCGTCGACCACGACCACCTGGCCCGTCACGTAGGACGCCCCTGGCGATGCGAGAAACTCGACGACCGCCGCGACCTCATCGGGCGTGCCAGAACGGCCTAGCGGCGTCGCGTCGCCCATCTGATTCTCGTGCTCGGTAGCCGATCCGGTTCTGATCCATCCCGGGGCGACTGCATTCGCGGTCGTGCCTGTCGCCGCCAGGTCTACCGCGAGCGAGCGCGTGAGACCTACGAGTCCGGCCTTGCCCGCGTGGTAGCCGACATCGCCGCGATAGGCGAGGATCGGCCCCGACACCGACGACACCGTGACGATACGCCCATGCTCAGCACCGACGAGATGCGGGATCGCGGCCCGACTCACCAGATAAGCAGTGGTGAGGTTTCGCGTCACGGCGTGCTCGAAACCGGCACGGTCGAGTGCTTCGGCGCTCGCGGGGTCTTGAGGATCCGATACCGAGGTCATGCCTGCGTTGTTCACCAGCACGTCGAGGCGACCGAAGCGATCGATCGCGGCATCGACCAGGGCTGCGGCTCCTGCCTCTTCGGTCAGATCGGCGATGATCGGAATCGCCCAGGGCAGTCTCTCGGAGCCGGGCCTCGCCTCTGCCGCGTCCAGCGCTCCGAAGCCGTCGCGCATCTCTGCCGCGATCCCCTCGAGCTCCGTCGCACGCTCGCGAATGCGTCCGCTTGTCGCACCGATCACGACCCGAACGCCGGAACGCACGAATCTGGCCGCCGTCGCGAAACCTATTCCCTCGGCAGACCCCGCGCCGCTAATGATCGCGACCCGTTCAGCTACCCGCAATTCCGCACCTCGCATGGGGATCATCTTAGGCTTCGATCCGCCGATCCGCGCATGTCGAATAGCCTGTCCCGCGAAGGGCTGCCGGATGCCGAGCAGCCGCAGCCGGAGGGATCAGGCGGCGCTGAGCTCGGCCTCGAGCCGATGCCAGAAATCTCGCATCGCCGGG
>JBEBTD010000048.1:0-12308 GCA_040393965.1 Leucobacter soli
CCGAACAGGTAGCCCTGGAAGGCATCGACCCCGAGTTCTCGCAGGAGTTCGAACTGCGCCTCGGTTTCGACGCCCTCGGCGACGACCTGCAGACCGAACGTCCGGCCGAGCTGCACGATCGTCTGCACGATGGAGGAGGTAGGAGATCCCTTGTCCATCGCCGATACGAAGGAGCGGTCGATCTTCAACTGTTGCACGGGCAGTCGCTGCAGATAGCTCAGCGACGAGAATCCGGTGCCGAAGTCGTCGAGCGACGAGGCCACCCCCTCGGCCTGAAGCATCGAGAGCAGCTTGATCGTGCGGTCGAGGTCGGTGTGCAGGGCGCTTTCGGTGAGTTCGAGCTTGAGACGGCCCGGCTCGACACCGTGTCTCGCGATGATGCTGCGCACCTGCTCGCCGAACTGCTCGACGTGCAGCTGCCGTTCGCTCAGATTCACCGCGAAGGTGAGTTCTCGCGATTGCGGATCATCCCGCCACTTCGCCAGCACCTTGCACGCCTCTTCGATGACCCACTCGCCGATCTCGACGATGATGCCGGTCTGCTCGGCGAGAGGGATGAAATCGTTCGGCGGTACCAGGCCGCGTTCCGGGCTCTGCCATCGGATGAGCCCCTCTGCGCCGATCACTCGGCGTTCGCCGTCGACGATGGGCTGGAAGTAGAGCCGCAGCTCACCTCGGCCGATGCCCCGACGCAGCTCGGAGACGAGACGCACGCGCTGCTGGGCCTCGACGAGCATGCCCCGGCGGAAATGCTGTACGCGGCGTTCGCCGCCGCCGCGTCGAGCTCGCTTGCGCGCGATGTCGGCGGACTTCAGCACCTCGTAGGGGTCTGTGGTCTCGATGTAGTCGTCGACGAGGAGCGGCACTCGGGTTCCCGGCTGCACCCACAGCACGTAGCCGATGCTCACCGTCTGATTGATGAGCACGCCCTCTCCCAGCACGGTTTCACTGGCGAATTCCTCGAACACCCGTTCGGCGAGGGCGGAGACGTGCTGCTGAGCGCCGGTGACATCGGTGCCGAGGCCCCCGAGCAGCAGCCCGAAGGTGCTTGCGTTCAGCCTCGTCAGATGCAGATCGTGATCGCCGATCCCGCCGAGTCTCCGCGCGGCGTCGACGAGCAGACGGTCGCCGACGTCGTAGCCGAAGGCGTCGTTCACGGCCGAGAGATCATCGACTCCCACGACGACGAGGCCGCTGAGCTCGCCGCTCGACTTCTTCTCGATCTCTTCGGTGATCGAGCGCACCATGGAGGCCCGGTTCGGCAGGCCCGTGACGTTGTCGGAGAAGGCGAGCTGGTGCACCTGCTTCTCGGCGAGATGGCGCTGCGTCTCCTCAGTGCGGATCGCGACGTAGCGCTCTGGCCTGCCGTCGTCGTCGAGCAGCGGGATGATCGTGGTATCGACCCAGTACTCGGTGCCGTCCTTCGCGCGGTTGCAGATCTCGCGGTTCCACACCTCGCCGCGCCCGATGACGCGCCACATCTCCTTGAAGAACTCCTTGGGGTGGCGACCCGAGTTGATGATGCGGTGGGTCTCGCCGATGAGCTCATCTCTGGCGTATCTCGATATCTCGCAGAAGCGGTCGTTCACGTGCACGATGACGCCTCGTCGATCCGTGATCGCCACGATGGAGTACGCGTTGAGCGCGTCCATGATCTCGTCGATCTCGCGATTGGATCCGTTCAACTCCCGTCGCAGTGCTTCTTCGGCGTCACCCGCCGAGTGCGGCGTAGAGCTCACGTGGCTTCCTCATAGAAATCCGGCCTGCCGGCGATGCAGGGAAACGTACCTCGCCCGCCGCGCGGGGCGGGATCACCACCCATCGTAACGTCAGGCAGAGGAACGCGGCCCCTCTCGGGAACCCGCGCGTGGCGCGCGAGGATCCCCGTTTCTCGGCGCCCTCTCCATCGGCGCGCGAGTCGTGGGGAGGCGGTGAAGTACGGTAGTTGTTCGGGGGCACGTGCGCGAGTTCGCGCAGCCGCGCCCTGAACACTGAGAGGAACAAGATGGCGTTGCGCCTGATCGGAGAGAGCTCGGAACCGGCTCCGGCCGCCGAGCGCAGACTCTCCGACCGTGCCGTCTTGGTATGGGCGGTGATCTGGACGGTCGTGAGCGCGGTCGCACTGATCGTCTTCTGGGCGCTGGCCATCCCGGTGCGCGAGCCGATCTGGACGCTGGTCGTGTTCATCAGCTGCACCGCATCATCGATGTTCATGGTGGCGATATCGAAGCTCGACACCTTGCTCGTGCTGAGCCCGGCGCCCGTGGTGCTGTTTCTGGCCGCGCAGTCCACGAACTGGGCCGAGGCGATCGCGGTGTGGGGCACGGCCTATCTGATCGGCTGCTGCCTCGCCACCCGCGACTGGGCGGACACCGTCGAGACGGTCTCGTACCTGCTCGGCGGGGGGCTCGTCGCGCTCGCGGTGCTCTCGTGGCTGCATCGTCAGGAGACGCCATGGGCGCTCAGCGCCGTGGCCTTCGTCACCGTCTACTTGCTGACCCGCCTCGCGATCTCCGTGATCAGGCTGCTCGTCATCACGCGCCTCGGCCTCGGAGAGGTGCTCGGACACATCCTCTTCCGGCGCATGTGCGCAGCCTGGGCATCGATCGCCCTGCTCGCCGTCGTCGGCGAGGGGCTCCGGCAGATGATCGGATCATTCCATCCCAGCATCGACCTCTACTGGAGCGGTGCGCTCATGCTCCTCTTCACCGGCATCGCCACCTCAGCGGCAGCGGTCTACCTGGAGTCGAAGAGCGTCTCCAATCAGCTCACCGGCACGCTCGCCGCCGCCAACGGCCTGCCCTGGTCGTCCGACGTCGACATCAAGCAGCACGCGCTCGATTATGCCAAGCTCGCGCTGCCCCAATACACGATCGAGGTGCAGCCGAACCTCAGTCGCAACGTCAACGAGATCGTCTCCTCCCTCGGCGACGGCTACCTCGTCGCGCGTCGGGGTACCGCGCAGCGCCCGTTCCTCGTGCAGGATCAGCTCGTGCTCGATGCGATCGCCCACATGGCGGTGACGATGGCAGCGACATATCGGGAGCGCGAGAGCCTGGCCCGCAGCGCGACCACCGACGACCTCACCGGCCTGCCGAACTACCGGGGCTTTCGCGCCTTCCTGGCCTACACCGCTGAGACGGCCGATGAAGGCTTCGCGGTGGTCTACATCGACGTCGACCACTTCAAAGAGGTCAACGACGACCACGGGCACGAGGTGGGCAACGTGGTGCTGCGTTCGATCGCGACGCGACTGCGCTCTCGGAACGCTGCCAGCGACCTGGTCGCGAGGATCGGCGGTGACGAGTTCGTGCTCGTCCTCACCGGCATCGCCGACGAGGATGAGGCCGAGCGGCGCGCAGCCGAGCTGCTGGGCCAGGTGAGCGCGCCGATCGTGCTGGACGACACCGTCATCGTCCTCTCCCTCTCCTGGGGCATCGCCTTCGCGCATCCGGGGGAGGCCGACATCGCCGGTCTCGTCGAGGCAGCGGATGCCCGCATGTACGCGAACCGCGGCCGGCAGGTCTTCGGCGACGCCGTCGCGGTGCCCGAACTCCGCGGCGGTCAGGATGTGATCGATCTCGTCGACACCATCCAGTCCGCGATCCAGAACCATCGGTTGACGGTGATGTACCAGCCGGTCGTCGACGCGGTCGAGGATCGGATCGTCGGCTTCGAAGCGCTGATCCGCCCGAACGAGCAGGCTCTCATGAGGGTGCCCCCGGACGTCATCGTCCACGAGGCGCAGCGTCTGGGCCTGCTCACCGAGCTCAGCATCCATGTGATCGAGACGGCGGTGGCCGATCTGCACCGTTTCCAGCGTCTCGCTCCCGAGCTCGAGAATGTGAGCGTCAACATCGACGTCGAGCAGGTGACCGACCCGGTCTTCCTCGAAGCGATGTCGCAGGCGAGCGGCGCCTGCAACGCCGGGGTGGCGCTCGAGCTCAGCGAGACCTCCCTCAATCGCAGTTCCGCCGATCTGCACCGCGAGCTCAATCGGTTGCGGGGCGAATCGGGCGTGAAGATCGCGCTCGACGACTTCGGCCGCCGATCCTCGACCCTGCTGTCGCTGCTGCAGTACCCGGTCGACATCCTCAAGATCGATCGCGCGCTCGTCGAAGACATGCACCTGCCGAAGCAGCAGGCGGTCATGGAGTCGATGGCGGCGCTCGCGCAGAACCTCGACGTGCGCATGGTCGTCGAAGGAGTCGAGGACGAGGCCACTCGCGAGGAGCTGCTCCGTGCAGGGGTGCGCTTCATGCAGGGCTACCGCTTCGGCGCGGCGCTCTCGGCTGACGACGTGCTGCAACGCATCTCCGAGCAGGGCCTGCGGGCTCGGCCGCGGTAGCACCCGCCTCGACCGCTCAGGGCTCCAGCAGCTGCTCGATCTCCTGCTGGCCCAGCGCCCGCCACGGCGTGCTGCCGGGATCGCTCTGACCCGCCGCCGGATTCTCGCTCTCCGTCCACCACTTCGCCTCGTAGGGCAGACCGTCGAACATGACCCGGTCGCCGCGAAGATAGACCGTCTCGGCATCCCACCGGGGATAGAAGGTCTCGGGCAGGCGCGGCTGCTCGACGGGCGTCTCCCCGGGCAGCACCGGCCCGATGAGCTCCCAGGCGTTGTCGGCCGGAGAGAGGGTCGGATCGTCGGGCTGAACGTCGACGTTCCACCATTTCGCTCGGTAGACGTTGTGCCGCCATACGATGCGGGTGTCGGCAGGATAGTTCGCGGCCGCTTCCCAGACTGGGTAGGGGCTCGACTCGGGATCGTCGACGAGCCGATCCGGCTGCAGCGGAGCCGTCGGGGAAGGGACTCCGAGGTCGCCGGCCGGCGAACCCTTGAATCCCTTGCCGAGCAGCTCGCCGAAACGGTGATCGCCCTGGTCGACGCCGCTGCATGAGTCGGACAGGACGGAGAGATCGGCGTAGGCCGCGGCGCAGCTGCTGTCGCGGTTCGCCGACCACATCGACATGCGCCCGAGGCCGACCTCGGCCGCGAACGCGCGCAGCGCGCGGGCGTCGCGCAGCGTGAACACCTCGCCGCGCACATCGTTCTGCCCGATCATCGGGGTCGCCCCGATCATGCGCCATGCGGTGCTGTCGCCGATCGGCTGCCCGTGGTCGGCGTAGATCGCCTTCAGCTGCCGGTGGGTCGCCCGGAGCGCGCGGATCGCCACCTTCGACTGATCGTTCGCGGCGTCGTCGCCCGTGAAGTTCATGGTCATGACGTTCACCCCGTCGAGGTGCACGCCCGCGCGGAGGAAGGAGCGGACGGTCTCGACTCCGTCGGAGGTCAGGCCGTCGGGGCCCACGGGGAGCGTGAGCCAGGTGGTGAGGTGCGCTTCGACCTCCTGCTGCAGGCGGGCGACCGCCACGGCTCGCCGCTCCCTCGAGACCGCATCGGCGAGCGCCTCGCCCTCGATGTCGAAGTCGAGTGCGGCGGGACGGTAGCGCTCCACGATCTGCGCGTACTGCTCCGTGAGCTCGCGGGTGTCGGTGCAGGCCAGCGCGAGCTCGGTGTTCGCCGCGCCGCCGAAGGAGACCGTGATGCTGCCCTCGGCCTGCTGCAGGCGCGCCACCCGGCGGTCGAGCTCGAGCTCCCGCCGGGCCTGTTCCGGAGTGAGGTAGGCGCCCCAGCTGGCGGCGCACTCGTTCTCGGCCGCTGCGACGACGAAGCCCAGCGCCACATGGCGATCAGTGCCGCTCCGCGGGGTCTCGAAGGCATGGCTCGGGGTCGCGGTGACATCGACATAGGCCGCGAACCATGGGGTGCTGCGCTCGGCGTTCGCGTCGTCCTTCCATGCCCGGTAGTTGTAGAGCACGCCGAGCACGATGGCGCCGATGACGGCGAGCAGGACGGTCAGGCGGAAGAATGAGAATCTGCGCCCGGGGAATCTTCGCGACATGGTCTCTGGCTTCTTCTCAGTGCGGGCTCACGCGGCGGCGGAGGTCGTTCTTGCGCGGGATCTCACGGCCGAGCCTGCGGTCGCCGTGGTAGAGGATGCCCGCCCAGTCGACGGGTTTCGGCGGGCCGTTCGGTCGCTCGGCCGAGCGCTTCCGCCGTGAAGGCTTGTCTGCGACGTACAGCCATCCCACCAGACCCAGGGTCATGTCGACGATGGAGCTGCGAATGCCGATGTAGGCGATGATCGCCCCCGCGCACAGCAGGGCGTTGATCGCGGCGAAGATCGCATTGCCCCAGTTCTGGGCCTGGATGTCGCGCCAGCAGGTCAGCGCGGAGAAGACGACGATCGCGTAGGGGAACAGCACGTAGAGGCCCGGCGCAGCGGTGCGGTCGCGCACCTTCGGCGTGCGGGCGAAGGGGATCTTCTCGTTGGTCATGGCCTGCTGGATCGATTTGAGCGAGCCTGCGAGGTTGACGGCGAGCAGCACGAGGTTGAAGCCGTAGATGCGGAACACGTCGCTTCTCCGGTGCCCGCTCTCATGCAGATCGGAAGCCATCGCGAGGAAATAGGGCAGGGCGGCGACCACGACCCAGGGGCTGAGCAGGCGGCTGTCATAGGGGTAGGCGAGCAGGAAGAGCAGGCCGAGGCTCGCCCAGGCTATCGACACCATGTAGTTGACGCGGAGCATGATCTCGCGACGCAGTACGCGCTCCTGCCTGGCTCGGCGCTCGCGCAGCTGTCGCACGAACTTCGGGAGGATGAGCAGGCCGCCGTTGGCCCAGCGCCGGCGCTGCACGATGAGCGAGCCGAAGTCGGGCGGAGTGGCGCTGTAGCTCAAGCGTTCGGGGTAGTTGACGAGAGACCAGCCGTGCGTGCCGAGGTCGATGCTCGATTCGGTGTCCTCGATGACGGTGCGATCCTGGATATAGGTGGCGATCTCGAATCCGCCGACCGACTGGCGTTCGACGATGTCGTCGAGCGCGCGTCGCCGGATCACCGCGTTGGCGCCGACCCAGAACGTCGCGCCGAAGTAGGTGAGCCCCTGGTGCAGGAGGTGCTGGATGTCGGTGGTCGCGCCAGCGATGCGTTCGATACGGCTGGGCGCGCCGCGGTAGGAGGAGTAGGGGGTCTGCACGACGGCGACCCTCTCGTTGCCGGCCTCCTCGAGCAGATGCACGAGTCGGATGCAGTAGTCCCGCAGCAGCATCGAATCGGCGTCGAGGGTGAGCAGGTATTCGGTCCAGGGTATCTCGAGATCGCAGGGCCCGTCGGCCGGGGCGGGGACGAGGATCTCGCCGCCGGCGGTGACCTCGGAGTCCCACCGCCCACCCATGAGTCCGATGTAGGAGTTGAGGTTCATCGCCTTGTTCGCCTCGTGGGAGAGCGAGGCGAAGCGTTTGCGCTCGAACGAGGAGAGCTCGGCGGTGAAGATCCGCACGAGACGATCCTGCAGCTGGACGAGCCGCTCGGGCGAGGGCGCTGCGCGTTGGGCGAGTGCGCCGTCGAGCGCGATCTTGGTGAGGCGGAGGTCGCCGGCGAGGTCGATCAGCACGCGATCCACGAAGAAGGCGTCCATGTGGTCGACGAGCGGATGTGCCTCGGCGCGCCGGTCGAGCCACTCCGCCGCGTAGCCGTAGTCATCGCTGACCTGCGCGAGCAGTTCCCGCGGGATCTCGCCCCCGTCTTCGAGCGCTGCTCGGAGACGGTTCGCGGAGTCGACGAGGCGCATCCTCGGCTCTTCGAGCTCGGCCGCGATGCGGAGCGGGAGTTCGCGCGCGAATTCGAGCGCCTCCCGCTCTTCGGAGTCGGAGGCCTGCGGCGGGTCGTCGATGAGCAGCACGATGCGCTTGTTCGGGAACTCCTGCAGCGCAGCCGACCAGAGCGTCTTCGTGATGACATCGGGCTCCTCGCGGTACGAGGGGATGAGCACGGTGATGCCGTGGGGGTAATTGCCGGCGAAATGCTGCTCGAGCGGCTCCCGGGGCACGCGCATGTGATCGCGGAAGCGGTAGAGCGCCCCCTGGCGTGCCGTCAGATACATGAGCGCCGAATAGGTCAGCGCCGTCACGACGAGCAGGTACGAGACGGTCTCGAGCACGAAGCGCAACGTCTGCGCCTCGCCCTCGACGAACTCGCGCACGACCGTGGTGATGACGTACATGAGCCAGGCGAAGATCGTGACGATGATGGCGACGCGGCCGACCACGATCTTCCGCATCGAGGGCCCCGGATGCATGATCGCCATCGGCGCGGTGCGCCGCTCGGCACCCCACTGACGGCGCGGCGCAGCTGCGTCTCTCTGTCTCTTCATCGCTCCCTCGGGCGTGCCGTGCCCGGCCGAGACTCGGGCTCCCCGCTGAAAGACTACCAAGGGCGGTTGCGCGAAAAACCTGGTGGGAGCCGGGAACGGTTCCCGAGCCTCTGAATGTCGTGGGAGACCGGCTCGACGGCCGCCCCGGCTTCTACCCTGTAAGCATGACTCGTCGACGGTGGATCGGCGCGCTGCTCTGCTCGGCAGCGCTGCTCGGCCTGCTGACGTCCTGCACGCAGCCTCCCGAGGCCCCTCCGGGCCCGGAGGCGAGCGCTCCCGCTCCTGCGACCCCGACCCCCGAGCCCGAGGCGCCCGCTCCCTCCGAGCCGGACTTCTCGGCACCCGCCGTGTTCTCCACCGGCTTCGCCGCGCCGTGGTCGATCGCATTCCACGGACAGACCCCCCTCGTCAGCGAGCGGGATTCGGGGCGCATCCTCGAGCTCGACGGTCGAGGCTCGGGGCGCGAAGCGGCGAGGATCGCCGGGGTCTCTCCCGGCGGAGAGGGAGGACTGCTCGGTATCGCAGTGCGGGGCGAACATCTTTACGCGTACTTCACCGCCGCCGCGGAGAACCGTATCGAGCGCTTCGCGATCCTCGGAGAGCCCGGGGCGCTGTCGCTCGGCGACGCCGAGGAAGTGCTCGGCGGCATCCCGGCGGCCGGCAACCACAATGGCGGCAGGATCGCCTTCGGCCCGGACGGCATGCTGTACGCGACCGTGGGAGACGCCGGTGACCCGGGCAGCGCGCAACGCCTGGATTCGCTCGCCGGGAAGATCCTGCGCATGACGGAAACCGGCGGGGTGCCCGATGACAACCCGTTCCCCGGATCGTACGTCTACAGTTACGGCCACCGCAACCCGCAGGGCATCGGCTGGGGCTCGGACGGATCCATGTATGCGAGCGAGTTCGGCCAGAACACGTGGGACGAGCTGAACGTGATCGTCGCCGGCGGCAACTACGGCTGGCCGGTCATCGAAGGCATCGCGGGCGACGGGGACTACGTCGACCCGGTGCAGCAGTGGGCGCCGAGCGAGGCGAGCCCGAGCGGGATCGCGGTGACGGGCGAGGCGATCTACATCGCGAACCTCCGGGGCGAACGGCTGCGCGAGGTGCCTCTCGGGGAGCTCGGCTCGGCGCAGGAGCGGCTCGTCGGAGAGTTCGGCCGCCTGCGCGATGTCGTCGTCGCCCCGGACGGATCGCTCTGGCTGCTCAGCAGCAACACCGATGGGCGAGGATCGCCCGGCACCGAGGACGACCGGATCATCCGCATCGGTCTGATCTGAGGGCCAGAGATCCCGGCTGGGTGAAAGTGACGCACACTTAGATCACGTTTTGGTCACTGTTTGGTCGCCGTGCAGGGATGAACTCGGCTCTCGAAGTGTTGGAAACAAAGGAGACATTCTTCTGCGCTCTGGTCGCATAAGCCCTGTGCGCACTCGCACTGTGCTTCATCTCCATTGCGGTTTCTCGGCCGCGTGGAGATATTCGACAGTAATCCGCCGGGGGGAGCCTCTGAGGGAACAAGGCGGATTGAACCTCTGTATTCAGATATCAAGGGAGCCACCTTGAATACGTTCATTTCGCGTACCCAAAAATCGGGTGCCGGGGCTGCGATAGCCCTCGGCGTCACGGCTGCGATGGTCACGACATTGACCTTCGCGCCGGCGGTGCAAGCTCATCAACCGCCGAGTTCGGATGTGCCGACCGCGGCGGTCTCCGCGGGTCATGGCCATGGGCTTGATATCAGCCTTCTCGGCGTCGACCTCGCCGGCACGGCCAACGTCTCGAGCCATTACCCGGATCAGAAAACGCCCCTGAACCAGCCGCTCAACGCAGCGCTGCTTCAGGGGCTCGTCGCTTTCGAGGGCACCCCCATCGAGGTGCCGCTGCTGAAGCAGCCGGGAAACCCGAACTCCGCGGGCCTGCTTCATCTCGGCTCCCTCGGAGGCATCTCGAGCTTCGCGAACTCTCCCCGCAAGACGCTCTCCGAAGCCTCATCGGGTCTCATCGAAGAGAACGGCAGCCTTGACCTCGACGCCGACGCCGCTTCCGGCTTCGAGCCGGCGAAGCTCGATCTCAGCGCACTGCTCGAGCAACTGCTCGGCGCAACGGTGACGAACACCGTGCTCGACACGGCCCAGATCGAGATCGGCGCGCTGGGCGCCTACGCGCAGAGGAATCGCGCCGCCGTGAGCGACGAGTACATGCTCACCGACCTTCGCCTCGACCTGCACAGCAACCTCGTCGGCGACCTGAGCGATGAGCTGACCGCCACCGTGAACGCCGTCGTGGCTCCGGTGAACGGCATCGTGGGCGAGGACGGAATCGTGACCGGGGTAGTGGGAGAGCTCAGCGGGCTGCTCAACTTGGACCTGACAGATCCTCTTACCGGCACCGGAGTCAAGGTCACGCCTCTCGCCTCCGGAAATGCCATCGCGGTCACGGGTCTCGACGCGCTGGTGAACAGCATCGTCGCCGATCTGCTGGACGAAGAGGTCTCGAACGCCGACCAGTCCGTGCTCGTCGACCTGGGCGCCGGAACGATTCGCGTGGATCTGGCCGAACTCGTGGTGAAGGCCCAGAACGATCCGCTGATCCAGAATCTCAACCAGCTTCCGGCCAATACTTCGGTGCTCACCGAGGACGTGGTCGAGGCGATCACGAACGGAGTCACCGAAGCGCTCATCGGCGATTCGCCGAACTCGCTCGCGACGAAGCTGCACGATCTGCTCGACCAGCGCATCTGGAACGAAGTCGGCATCGAGATCAAGCTCGGAGCGAAGGCAGAGCTGTGTGTGACCTCACTGCTCTGCAACCCTGTCGCAGGAACGGGAGTCACAGTTACGGGTACGCTCGCGGAGTTCACCGGAAAGAACGGTGAATCCCTCAACGGTTCCGAGAACATCGACATCGACCTGGAACTGCTGGGAGCCGACCTCGGCAGCCTTCTGAACGCGATAACCGGGCCCATTCTGGGGGTCATCTCCGATGACGTCACCGGCCCGCTCCTCGACCTCGTGACGGATGACGTGCTCGGGGATATCCAGGAGACCCTGCAGACGTCCGCCCTCAGTGGAGTCGTCGGCCAACTGGTCGGCGCACTCGAGCCCGTGCTCGACGATCTGGTTCGACTGCGCATCAACGAGCAGCCGACCGCCACACCGCTGAACGAGACAGGCGGGGATCTCGGCGCCGGCAGCTTCACAGTTCGCGCTCTCGCGATCGAGGTGCTGTCGGTGGCCAACGGCGTCGTGAGCCTCGACCTCGGATCCGCGAGCGTGAAGGCCAGCGCCAACGGCCCGAGCGTCACCGTCAGCCCGAACCCGGCGCAGCCGGGCGACGAGGTCACCGTCACGGGCGAGGACTTCGAGCCGGGAGAGATCGTAGACGTCGACACCCCGTGGGATGTCTGCGACCGTACCGGCGTCGTCGTGGACGGCGATGGCGGCTTCGAATACACCTGCACGCTCCCGGACGATGCGATGCCCGGTACCCACGACATCGTGGTGACTGACGAGAACGATGATCCCGTCGCGGGTACCGAGCTCGAGATCATCACGGTCACGCTCAACGCCACGCCGACTGCTCAGCAGGGCGGCACCGTGGCCCTCATGGGGACGGGTTTCGTCGCCGAGGAGGAAGTGACGATCACGCTGCCCGCCGGCTCGCCGGTGGCGGTCGATGCCAACGCGAGCGGCGAGATCAGCTACAGCTGGACGGTGCCCGGCAGCCACCCGCTCGGAACGGCGAGCTTCTCGGCACTGGGTGAGAGCGGCCGCCACGCGACTGCGACCTCGACCATCACCGCGGGCACTCCGGTTTACGATCAGACGGCGATCTCGGTGAGTCCGGATGCGGGCTTCGCGGGTGATGCTGTGACGGTGACCGGTACCGGGTTTGCGCCGAATGAGGCGGTGACGATCACCGGGCTTGATTGCACGGGCACGATCACCGCGGATGGCGATGGGGAGTTCACTGCGAGCTGCACGATTCCGGCGGGTGCTGAGCCTGGCTCGATCACGGTGACTGCGACTGGGGCGGTGTCGGCGCATCCTGCGACTGATACGGTCACGGTGAACGCTCCGCCGGTC
>JBEBTD010000049.1:0-12293 GCA_040393965.1 Leucobacter soli
CCCATGATGACGACGGCGTACTCCGCCGTGACCGCGCCCCGGTCGTCGCGCAGTTCGTCGCGCAGTCGAGCGATCAGTCGCCCGCTTCTCTTCAGTGTTCTCCGCATCGCGATCATCGCGACTCCTTTCTGTCGTGCGCGGCTGCCGGGCCGCTGCGAGGGTGTTGTCCGTCCATGCTGCTCGCTCACGCCGGCATCCGCGGGGGATCCCGGCCTCATCACCGAGATCTGTGGAGAACCGGGTTCTCCACAGGTGGTCGCTGACGAAGCGGAGGCGCCTTCCGGCGGGGAGCGCGAGAAGGACTGAAAGGACTGGCACCGGCCGGTCACGCCAGAGGCCCGAGCGAGCCCATGACGGCCAGCAGCACGGGCAGCACTCCGAGCAGCACGAAGGAGGGGAGGATGCACAGGCCGATGGGCAGCAGCACCCGCACGCCCAGCCGCTCGGCCGCGCGCTCCAGTTCGGCCAGCAGGCGGGAACGAGCCGCATCCGCTTCGGCGAGCAGCATCGGCCCGGCCGGTGCGCCGAGCGCGGCGGCGGCCCGGAGCACCGAGACGACCGGCCCGTCCCGCCGCAGCGCCGAGAGGCGCACCCATTCGACCGCGAAGCGATCCGCCTCGTTCGCCACGCGGCGCAGCGCGTCTGCGGGTACTGCTCCGCCCGAGAGCGCGATCCAGCACAGCTCGCACTCGAGCCCGGCCACCCACTGCGCGGCGGCCAGCCTCGAGGTGAGGCTCCGCGCCCAGTGCACGCCCGCGAGCAGCAGCGCGCCCCCGAGCGAAGCCAGCAGCGCCCCGACCGGGCCGAGCAGCACGGCGAAGGGGTCGAAGCCGAGTGCACCGCCGAGCAGCAGCGCGACGATCGGCAGGGCCGCCACGAGGCGGATGGTGGCGCGCGGGCCCGCGAGTAGCACCGATCGCCGCTCGCCCAGGCGCTCGAGCGAGACGAGAGCCGCGGCGATGCGGTCGAGCATCTCCGCGAGCGGGGCGCCGCTGCGCTCGGCGAGCCGCCACGCCGCGGCGAGCAGCCGCCACTCGGGGCCGTCCGTCTCGGCGAGCGCCCCCGCGCTATCGTGGCCCGAGGCGATTCGAGCGGCGAGGGCGGCGAGCACGGGGGGCGCCCCGACCTCCTCCCCAAGCATCCGCCACACCCGGGAGGATGGCACGCCTCCGCGCAGCAGGGAGGCCGCTCGGAGTGCGGCGGCTGCGGGCGAGGTCGGCGGACGTGAGGAAGCGGGCGCGGCAGGCCGGCGCCGGAGCAGCCGGGCTGTCATCGCACGGTTTCCACGGCCAGCAGCCCCGAGTGCAGGTCGAGGCGCCCGAGCGCCGCGAGGCGGTGACGACCATCGGCTCGGCGTTCGAGGTGCACGACGAGGTGCAGGGCCGAGACGGCCTGGCGGGCGAGCGCCTCGGCGGAGAGACCGGCGAGCGCTCCGAGCGCTTCGAGTCTCGCCGGGACGTCGGCGAGGGCGCTCGCGTGCAGGGTGCCCGCGCCGCCGTCGTGCCCGGTGTTCAGCGCCGAGAGCAGGGTGAGCAGTTCGGGCCCGCGGCACTCGCCGAGCACGATGCGATCCGGGCGCATGCGGAGCGCCTCGCGCAGCAGCGAGTCGAGCGAAAGGGCGCCGATGCCCTCGGTGTTGGCCTGCCTGGCCTCGAGCGCGATGCGGTGCGGGTGTCTCAGTCGCAGTTCGGCCACGTCCTCGATCGTGACGATGCGCTCGTGCGGCGGTGAGAGATCGAGCAGCGCCGCGAGCACGGTCGTCTTGCCGGTGCCGGTGCCGCCAGTGACCAGCAGGTTGCGGCGCCCTGCGACCCCGCCCCGCAGCAGATCGGCTTCGCGCCCGGTGCAGAGCCCTCCTGCGACCAGTTGCTCGAAGCCGAGCGGTTCGACCCTCGGCACGCGGATCGAGACGGCGGCCCCCTCGACCGCCGCCGGCGGCAGCACGGCGTGCACGCGGATGCCGTCGCCGAGCCGCACATCGGCGCAGGGATGCAGTTCGTCGATGTGGCGCCCGCCCGCCGCGATCAATGAGACGGCGAGGCCGCGCACCGCCTCGGGCGAGACGGCCCAGTCGGGCGCCTGCTGCACGCGACCGTCGAGATCGAGCCAGAGCCTGCCCGCCCCGTCGATCACCTGGATCATCACGTCCCTCAGCTCGGGTCGGTCGATGAGCGGCAGGAGTCCGCCGAGGGCGCGCTTCGCCTCGACGCTCAGGGCGGCCGAGCGGGGCGGGGGCTCGCGGCTCGCATGCGGCTGGCGGAACAGGGTCGGGATCGTCATGATCTCAGCCAACACCCGGGCCAGGGGCTCTCGAGGGGCGGGCGGCGAATCTGTGGACAACCCGGTCGGCGGAGGCCGATCCTCGCCCTGTGGACGACGAAACTCGCGCCCACCGACTTGCCGCCACGCAGAATATATTTTACTCTTGGTCGCACGCGCACATCGGGGTGCGCCGTGAGCAGCACAGAGGATGACGACGTCCATGACCGACACCACAGACCGCGGAACGATCGAAAGCCATTCGCTCGAAGTCGAGACCTACCCGCCGAGCGCCGAGTTCCGCGCCCAGGCCAATGTCAGCGACTCGGCGATCTATTGGCAGGCAGCGCAAGACCACGAGGCGTACTGGGCCGAACGCGCCCGCTCGCTCCAGTGGACGAAGCCCTTCACCGAGACCCTCGACTGGTCGAACCCTCCCTTCGCGAAGTGGTTCGCAGACGGCGAGCTCAACGTCGCCGCCAACTGCCTCGACCGGCACGTCGCCGCCGGCATCGGCGACCGCGTCGCCATCCATTTCGAGGGCGAGCCGGGCGACACGCGCAGCCTCACCTATCGCGAGCTCACCTATGAGGTGAAGCGCGCCGCGAACATGCTCACGGCCCTCGGCGTGCAGGCCGGAGACCGCGTCGCCATCTACATGCCGATGATCCCCGAGACGGTCATCGCGATGCTCGCCTGCGCGCGCCTCGGCGCCGCTCACTCGGTCGTCTTCGGCGGCTTCAGCGCCGAGAGCCTGCGCAGCCGCATCGACGACGCGCAGGCCGAACTCGTGATCACGGCGGACGGCGGCTACCGCAAGGGCCGCGTCTCGGCCCTCAAGCCCACCGTCGACGACGCGCTCGCACTCGCCGGTGACGGCCGGCCGCTCTCCGTCGAGCGGGTGCTCGTGGTGAACCGCTGCGGCAACGACGTCTCGATGCAGGAGGGCCGCGATCTCTGGTGGCACGACGAGATCTCGGCCTACGACGGCGAGCACACGGCGAAGGGCTTCCCCGCCGAGAACCCGCTGTTCATCCTCTACACCTCGGGCACGACGGGCAAGCCGAAGGGCATCCTGCACACCTCGGGCGGCTATCTGACCCAGGTCGCCACCACGCACCGCAACGTGTTCGACCTCAAGCCCGAGACCGACGTCTACTGGTGCACGGCCGACGTGGGCTGGGTCACCGGCCACAGCTACGTCGTCTACGGCCCGCTCGCCAACGGAGCCACCCAACTGCTCTACGAGGGCACCCCCGACACCCCCGACTGGGGCCGCTGGTGGCAGCTCGTAGAGAAGTACAGGGTTTCGATCCTCTACACCGCGCCAACGGCGATCCGCGCCTGCATGAAGGTCGGCCGCCAGGTGCCCGAGCAGTACGACCTGTCGAGCATCCGCGTGCTCGGCTCCGTGGGCGAGCCCATCAACCCCGAGGCGTGGCGCTGGTACCACGAGGTCATCGGCGGGGGCCGCGCGCCCATCGTCGACACCTGGTGGCAGACCGAGACGGGAGCGATCATGATCGCCCCGCTGCCCGGGCTCACCTCGCTCAAGCCGGGCAGCGCACAAGTCGCTCAGCCGGGCATCGACGTGAACATCGTCGACGAACAGGGCAATCGCGTGGATCGCGGCCAGGGCGGTCTGCTCACGATCCGCAAGCCGTGGCCGAGCATGGTGCGCACCATCTGGGGCGACGATCAGCGCTTCATCGAGACCTACTGGGAGAAGTTCGGCGATCAGTACTTCGCGGGCGACGGCGCGCGAGTCGACGACGACGGCGACATCTGGCTCATGGGCCGCGTCGACGATGTGATGAACGTCTCGGGCCACCGTCTCTCGACCACCGAGATCGAATCGGCGCTCGTCGGGCACCACGCGGTCGCCGAGGCCGCCGTCATCGGCGCGGACGACGAGACGACGGGCCAGGCCGTGGTCGCCTTCGTCATCCTGAAGTCGCAGCAGCAGCTGCTGAGCGAGGAGCAGGCCGAGGTCGAGCTCAAGAAGCACGTCGCCGACTCGATCGGCGCGATCGCCCGCCCCCGCCAGGTGTTCGTCGTGAACGAGCTGCCGAAGACCCGCTCCGGCAAGATCATGCGCCGACTGCTCAAGCAGGCCGCCGAGGGGCAGGAGATCGGCGACACGACCACGCTCGCCGACACGAGCGTGATGCAGATTATCTCGCAGCGTGTGCGCGACGAACGGGCCGCGCGCGCGTAGGCACTCCGCGCGGCGAAGAAGGGGCGAGGATCACCGGGCGTGATCCTCGCCCCTTCTCTTCGAAGTGAGCGGCTGCGCCTACTCCCCCACCTCGAAGGTGAACTCGATCTCGACGGGAGCGTCGAGCGGCAGTGCGGCCACGCCGACGGCGGAGCGCACGTGGATGCCGGTGTCGCCGAAGACGCGGCCCAGGAACACCGAGGCGCCGTTCGCGACCGCGGGCTGGCCCGTGAACGAGGGGTCGGAGGCGACGAAGGCGGTGACCTTCACGACCTGGGTGATCTTGTCGAGCGAGCCCAGGATGCCGCGGGCGGCTGCGAGGCCGTTGAGCGCGCACTGGCGCGCGAGATCCTCGGCCTGCTCCGCCGAGACCTCGGCACCGACCTTGCCGGTCGCGGGCAGGGCGCCCTCGACGAAGGGCAGCTGGCCGCTCGTGTAGACCAGGTTTCCGCGGCGCAGCGCGGGCACGTAGGCGGCGACGGGCGCCGCGACCTCGGGCACCTCGTAGCCGAGCTCGCGCAGACGATCCTCGATGACGGACATGTTCAGGCCTTTCTCTTCAGGTATGCGACGTTGCCGCCGGCGGGGCCCTCGATGATCTGCACGAGTTCCCAGCCTTGGGCGCCCCAGTTGTTCAGGATCGCCGCCTCGTTGTGAAGCAGCAGCGGGGTCACGAAGTACTCCCACCTCTGCGGGCCCGAGGCTGCCGCCTGCTCTGCCGTGTCGCTCAACGTGACTCCTGTTCTCTGTGGTTCCGATGCGCGTCCTCCCTCGACACCGGCCACGTGAGGGCGTCGATTCGTCGCGCGGGCGAGCGGATTCCCAGCCGCGTCGCATACGCTTAATCCTATGGCTTCATCGTCTTCAAAGTCGGGTGCCCGCGGCAGCAATGTGCGCACGGCCAAGCCCCGCACCCCCGGCGGCGCGATCGGCGGCCTGCTCGGCGCGCTCGTCATGAGCATCATCGCCGGCGTGCTCGTCACCGTCGCGGTCACCCCCGTCGTCGCGATCAGCGGCATGGCCGCCAGCAGCGCGATCAGCATCTTCGAGAACCTGCCGAACCACCTGAATCCGGGCCGGCTCGCGCAGCCCTCCACGATCTGGGGCAAGAACAAGGCCGGCGACAACGTCAAGCTCGCCGACTTCTTCGCCCAGAACCGCGAGATGGTCGGTTGGGACGGCATCTCGCAGTACGTGAAGGATGCGGCGGTCGCCACCGAGGATCCGCGCTTCTACACCCACGGCGGCGTCGACGTGATGGGCCTCGGTCGCGCGGTGCTCGGCCAGGTCACCGGCCGCGATGCCGGCGGCGCCTCGACCATCACGATGCAGTACGTGCGCAACGTGCTCGTGCAGGAGGCCGAGGCGATCCCCGACGAGGAGGAGCGCGAGGCGGCCTACACCGAGGCGACGAAGGAGGATGCGGCGCGCAAGCTGCAGGAGATCCGCTACGCCGTCAGCATCGAGAAGAAGTTCTCGAAGGACGAGATCCTGCTCGGCTACCTGAACATCGCCCTCTTCGGCAACAACATCTACGGCATCGAGTCGGCCGCTCAGTCGTACTACGGCAAGTCCGCGAAGGATTTGAGCCTCTCCGAGGCGGCGAGCCTCGTCGGCATCGTGCAGTTCCCCTCGGCCCTCGAGCTGACCGATCCCGAGAACATCCCCGCGAACACCGAGCGCCGCGACTACGTGCTCAAGCGCATGCTCGACGCCGACCGTATCACGCAGCAGCAGTACGACGAGGCAGTGGCCACCGAGGTCGTGCCCAAGATCACCCCGCGGCCCTCGGGCTGCGACATCGCCGAGACCAACTACGGCCTCGGCCACTTCTGCGACTACGTGCAGCGCTACATCGAACAGGATTCGGCGTTCGGCGCGAACGAGGAGGAGCGCCACTTCAACTTCCTGCGCGGCGGCTTCGACATCATGACCACGATCGACTTCGATCTGCAGGCCGCCACGGTGGGCGAGGTCCGCAGCCAGGTGCCCGAGACGCTCGACAACATGAACATCGGCGCGGCCAGCACCAGCGTGCAGGTCGGCACGGGTCGCGTGCTCGCGATGGCGCAGAACCGGCCGTTCAGCGCCGATCAGGCCGTGCTCGACTCGAACCCGGGCTACACCGCCATCAACTACAACACCGACGAGGAGTACGGCGGATCCTCGGGCTTCCAGATCGGCTCGACCTCGAAGACCTTCACGCTCGCCGAATGGCTGCGCACCGGTCACTCCCTGAACGACTACGTGAACGGCAACGGCCGCACGGTCGACCTCAGCTCGTTCAAGGCCGGCTGCCTGGGCGGCGTCTACGGCGGCGGAACCTTCCCCGTGCGCAACGACTCTGGCCAGATGCCCGGCAGCATCTCGGTGCAGACCGCGACCGCCCAGTCGCTCAACGGCGGCTACATCTCGATGCAGCAGAAGCTCGACCTCTGCGACACCATCAAGTTGGCCGAGAGCCTCGGCGTGCACCGCGCCTCCGACCTGCCCACATGGACGGACGAGGATGTGGCCGAAGGCGACGCCAGCGCGGATCAGGTCGGCAAGCCCAAGGTGCCCACCCTCGACCAGAACAACCTGCGCGGCCTCTCCCTCGTGCCGACCGCGACCTTTGCCGGCGTCGACGAGATCGCCCCGCTCACCATGGCCACCGCCTATGCGGCCTTCCCCAACCAGGGCAAGTGGTGTAGCCCGGTGCCGATCGACTCGATCACCGATGCCGACGGCAACCCCGTCGAGTTCACCAAGAGCACCTGCACCGAGGGCATCTCGCCCGATGTGGCGGCCGGCGTGCTGCGCGGCCTGCAGGGCGTGCTCTCGGGCACCGGAGCGCACGCCGTCTCCCCCTACGGCGTGCCGCGCTTCCTCAAGACCGGCACCACCGACGACAACAAGGATCGCTGGAACGTCGGCGGGACCAGCAAGATCGTGACAGCCGTCTGGACGGGCAACGTCTCCGGCTTCGTGAACCTCGACTACTCGGGCCTCGGCCGACCGGATCGTTGGATCTTCGCCAACATCCAGGAGGTGGGCGACCAGCTCTACGGCGGCGACGCCTTCCCGGATCCGCCGCGCTCGGCCATCGAGCAGGTCATGGTGACCGTGCCCAACATCAAGGGACTCACCTTCGAGGAGGCCGAGACTCAGCTCAAGGCCGTCGGTTTCGGAGTGGTCAACGGCGGCGACACCGATTCCTCGGTGGAGGCCGGCCGCGTTGCCAGCAGCAGCCCCGAGGGGCAGGCCCCCCGCGGCTCCGACGTCACGCTGCTCATCAGCCGCGGCAACCTCAAGGTCATCCCCGACGGGCTGACCGGCTCGTCCAGCTCCGCCGCCGAGGCGACGCTGCGCAACGCCGGCTTCTCGAACGTCGACGTGCAGTGCACGAGCGACTCCGACGAAGACAAGCAGCCCTCGCCCGACAGCAAGGTCGACTCGGTCTCGCCCACCACGGGCACCGAGGCGAACCCGGCCAACCGCGTCGTGCTCACGGTGAAATGCAGGTAGCCGGCCGCCTCTGCCGAGGGCTGGGAGCCGCAGCCCTCGGCGTCGCCGCCTGGTCGACGCTCGTCGAGCCCAGGCTGTTCGCGCTGCGCCGCCACGAGATCCCCGTACTCCCCGAGGGGGCCGCCCCGCTGCGCGTGCTGCAGCTCAGCGACCTGCACCTCGCCCCCTGGCAGCACCGCAAGATCGACTGGGTGAGGCGGCTCGCCGAGCTGCGGCCCGATCTGGTGGTGCTCACCGGCGACCTGCTGGGGGCGGGCGAGCACGAGACGGCCATCGCCGGCCACCTCTCACCCGCGCTGACGCCCTACCGCCGCCAGTTCGGCAGCACGATCGCAGCACTGCTGCACGCGCTGCAGCCTTTCACCGACAGCGGTGTGCCCGGCGTCTTCGTGCACGGCTCGAACGACTACTACAGCCCCATCGCGAAGAACCCCCTCGTCTACCTGAAGGCGCCCAGCCGCACCGGCAAACGCAAGCCCGATCTCGACAACGCCGCGCTCACCCGCGGCCTCGAGGGGCTCGGCTTCTCTGACCTGAACAATGCCGCCGAGCGCATCGAGCTGCGCGGCACGACGCTCGAGCTGTTCGGCCTGGGGGATCCTCACATCGGCTACGACCGCCCGCAGCTCATGGACGAGGCCATCGCCGCCCTGCCGCGCTGGCGCCGCAAGGCTCCGCCCGTCAGGCTCGGGGTCGTGCACGCCCCCTACCAGCGCGCGCTCGGCAGTCTGCTCGATCACGGGGCCGACGCGATCCTCGCCGGCCACACCCACGGCGGCCAGGTGCGCGTGCCCGGCATCGGCGCGCTCACCTCGAACTGCGACCTGCCGGCGCGTCAGGCCCGCGGCCTGAGCGTCTGGTACGACTCGGAGCGGGCGGCGTTCCTCAACGTCAGCGCCGGCCTCGGCATGTCGGTCTACGCGCCCATCCGCTTCGCCTGCAGGCCCGAGGCGAGCCTCATCACGCTCGCCGCGGTGCGCTGAACAGTCGGGCCGCGGCTCAGCTGCTGCGGTTCAGCTGCTGCAGCTCAGGGACTGGAGCTCAGGCGGCGAGCTTCTTCGCGACGATCTCGGCGAGTTGCACCGCGTTGAGCGCGGCACCCTTGCGCAGGTTGTCGTTCGAGATGAAGAGCACGAGGCCACGGCCCTCGGGCGCGCTCTGATCCTGGCGGATGCGGCCCACGTACGAGGGATCGCTGCCGGCCGCCTCGAGCGGGGTCGGCACATCGCTCAGCTCGACGCCGGGGGCTGCCGCGAGCACCTCGCGGGCGCGCTCGGGAGTGATCTCGCGGGCGAACTCGGCGTTGATCGAGAGGGAATGGCCGGTGAACACGGGCACGCGCACGCAGGTGCCCGCGACGCGCAGCTCGGGCAGTTCGAGGATCTTGCGGCTCTCGTTGCGGAGCTTCTTCTCCTCGTCGGTCTCGCCCTCGCCGTCATCGACGATCGAGCCTGCGAGCGGCAGAACGTCGAAAGCGATCGTCTTGGTGTAGACCTCGGGGGCCGGGAAGTCGATGGCGGAGCCGTCGTGCACCAGGTGCTCGATGCCGCCCTGCTCGACCGCGGCGGTGATCTGGCCGGCGAGCTCGCGCGCACCCGCGAGCCCCGAGCCCGAAACCGCCTGGAAGGTGGTCACGATGAGGCGCTCGAGTCCGGCCTCGGCGTGGAGGGCCTTCAGCACGGGCATCGCGGCCATCGTGGTGCAGTTGGGGTTGGCGATGATGCCGCTGCGGGCTTCGATCACGCCGTCCATGGCATGCGGGTTGACCTCACTGACGGCGAGGGGCACCGCCGGATCCATGCGCCAGGCGCTCGAGTTGTCGATGACGATCGCGCCGGCCTCGGCGAACTTGGGAGCGTACTGCTTCGAAGCCGCGCCGCCCGCCGAGAACAGTGCCACGTCGATGCCGCTGGGATCCGCGGTGTCGACGTCTTCGACCGTGATCTGCTGCCCCCGGAACTCGAGGGTGCTGCCCGCCGAGCGCGCGCTCGAGAAGAGGCGCAGCGAGGCGATCGGGAAGTCCCGCTGATCGAGCAGGCGCAGCATGACGGTGCCGACCTGGCCGGTGGCGCCGACGACTGCGAGGTTGAGCCCGTGCTGTTCGCTCATCGTTCTGTATCTCCTGTGTGCTGGGAAGTCATGGCCGGGGCGCGCTCGCGCCTCGGTGAAATCGGGAGGGGCCGGGTCAGCGGCCGGTGCCTGCGTAGACGGTCGCCTCGGTGTCGGAATCGAGGCCGAACGCGGTGTGCAGGGCGCGCACCGCGTCTTCCATCACATCGGCGCGGGTCACGACCGAGATGCGGATCTCGCTCGTCGAGATCATCTCGATGTTGATGCCCGCGTCGAACAGGGCGCGGAACAGCTGCGCCGAGACGCCGGTGGCGTCGCGCATTCCGGCGCCGACGACGGCGATCTTCGCGATCTGGTCGTCGTACTGCAGCTGCGTGTAGCCGATGGCCTCGCGCTCGGCCTCGAGGGTCTCGATGACCTTGCGGCCGTGGGCGAGCGGCACCGTGAACGAGATGTCGGTGACGTTCTCGGCAGAGACGTTCTGCACGATCATGTCGATGTTGGCATTGGTCTTCGCTACGAGCTCGAAGATCTGCGCGGCTTTGCCGGGCACGTCGGGCACGCCGCCCACCGTGACCTTCGCCTCGCTCTTCTCGAACGCGATACCGGTGATGATCGGCTCTTCCACGGGTTCTCCCTTCGGGTGGCCCTTCTTCGGGTCGTAGACGATGGTGCCCTGCTCGTTCGAGAACGAGGATCGGACGTGCAGCGCGACGCCGTGGCGGCGCGCGTATTCGACGGCGCGCAGATGCAGCACCTTGGCGCCGGAGGCGGCGAGTTCGAGCATCTCCTCGGAGGTGATCGAGTGGATCTTCCGAGCGAGCGAGACGACCCGGGGGTCGGTGGTGTAGACCCCGTCGACGTCGGTGTAGATCTCGCAGACATCGGCCTCGAGCGCTGCGGCCAGCGCTACGGCGGTCGTATCTGAGCCGCCGCGGCCGAGGGTCGTGATGTCGCCGGTGCCCTGATTGAAGCCCTGGAACCCTGCGACGATCGCCACCGCGCCCTGGTCGAGGGCCTCGCGTACGCGCTTGGGAGTGACGTCGACGATCTTGGCCGAACCGTGCTCGGCCGTGGTGATCATGCCGGCCTGGCTGCCGGTGAACGAGAGCGCTTCGACGCCCATGCCTTTGATGGTCATGGCGAGCAGTGCCATCGAGATCCGCTCGCCGGCGGTGAGCAGCATGTCGAGCTCGCGCGGGGCGGGGATCGGCGTGACCTCCGCCGCGAGGTCGAGCAGCTCGTCGGTGGTATCGCCCATCGCGCTCACGGCGACGACGACGTCGTTGCCGGCACGGCGGGTCTCGACGATGCGCTTGGCGACGCGCTTGATGCTGTCGGCATCGGCCACCGAGGATCCGCCGAACTTCTGCACGATCAATGCCACGCGCGCCTCCTGCCATCGCAGCTGAATATATGGGCCAGCTTTCAGTCTATCCTGAGGAGCATTCCCAGCTCAGCCCGGGGTCTCCGACGTCGCGCTCCGACGTCGCGCTTCGATGTCGAGCTTCGATGTCGGGGGCGCTTGGGCCTGCTTCCATCGGACGGAAGCCGTCCGAAGCGCCCCCGACTCGGCAACGCGGGGAAACGCCGCAAGAACACCGCGAGGATCGCCGGGCCCCGGTACGGGCCGACGATCCTCGCGGGTGTCGCTCCATCGGTCAGCGCTGCGGCGCCTGCTCCCGTCGGCGTGCACGCGAGAGCGCGATCCCGGCCAGGCCGGCCAGCAGCAGCGCACCGGCGAGCAGCACGGCCTGCGGAGCCCCAGCCGCACCGGTCGCCTCGAGCCGATCAGGGGCGTTGCCGCCTTGGCCGCTTTGGCCGTCGCTTCCCTGCGCCTCGATCGTGATCTCGGTCCAGCCGATCAGCCGCCCGCTCGCGTCGTAGGCCGCGATGCGGTGGGCCCCCGTCTGCACGTCGGCCGGGATCCTGGCCTGCACCGATCCGTTCGCCACGGTGTCGGCGCCGAGGAGCCTCGGGGTGGAGTAGAGCCAGATCGTCACCTCGGAGCCGTCGTAGGAGGCGCCCACCTTCACCGGGATGGTCGAGCCGAGCGTGGCCACGGCGGGCGCCGAGATCGAGCCTCGGTTGGCCTCGGTGAGCTCCTCCTCGGGCAGCGGATCGGTGGGGTCGACCGGATCGACAGGATCCACCGGATCAGTGGGATCGACGGGATCCGTGGGATCGACGGGATCCACCGGGTCGACGGGATCCACCGGGTCGACAGGATCCACCGGCG
>JBEBTD010000050.1:0-12253 GCA_040393965.1 Leucobacter soli
CCGACCGATAGACTCCTGCTGACCATCGATGCGGCCTGGCCGAGCAGAAGAAGCGATCCCGCCTCAACTGGTCCCTGTGACGCTTCGTCCTTGGTCCGATCGCAATCGCATTCATCGCGACTCGGCAGCCGCTCGGCAAGAGACGGTGAGCACCGAGGTTCAGGCGCTTTCGGCCCAGCGTTCGCCCGCGAGCGAGCGATTCGCGAGCTGGAGCATCCGATGCTGCCACGCCTCGTCCGCCGCGAGGCCGGTGGGCTCGTGACCGGCGTCGAACCATTCGATCACCACGTCTCCCCCGGCCTCCCTCAGCCGATCCGCGTAATTCTGCGCCTGTGCCGGAGGGGTGCGGGTATCCCGCGTGCCCTGGCAGAGCCACACCGAGCCGGTGACGCTCGAGACGTAGCTGATCGCCGAGAGCTTTGCGCACGCTTCATCGAAGGAGAGCTCGCCGTTCGCGAGCATTCTCTGCCAGACCGGCCGGAGCGCCGCGTTCATATCAGCGAAGGCCGCCGCCCAGTCCGCCATCGCGACAAAGGCGAATCCGCCTGCGAACATGTCGGGAAGACGTCCGAGCGAGAGCAGCGTCAGGTGACCGCCGTAGGACGGCCCGGAGATGAAGGTCGACTCCGGCGAGGCGAGGCCCAGCTCCCGCAGCCGGAGCACACCGGCGCGAATGTCAGCGATCTCCCGATCCCCGTACTCCTCCCAGAAGCCTTCCCTGAAGTCCCGGCCGAAGTGCACAGAACCGCGGTAGTTGATCGACGCGACGGCAAACCCCTCGGCCAGCCAGGCCTGAGCCGCCGGATCATAGGCGTCGTTCGTCACGAGGTTGGGGCCGCCGTGGATGATGAGCACGGTTCCTCTGACTTCCTGGTGTGGCCGGGCCCACCACAGCTGCACGGGGGTGCCGTCGGCGCTGCGCACCATCTCGCTGGTGAACGGGATCCCCTCCGGCACTCGAGCCGCGGAGATCACGGTGCTCACCGCACCGTGGAGCGCCACTTCCACGACCGCTGCGGGACGATGCCAGGCCTGCTCGACCGAGAGCACCCTGCCATCCTCGCCGAGGTAGGACTGAGAGTAGTAGCTGCACTCCGCCGCGACATCGGGTTGGGCATAGCTGCCGGTGCCCTCTCTCGCGACGCTGACTGCGCCGGTCTCGGTGTCGAGCACCAGCAGCCGCTGAATGCCCTCGTGAGTGTGGAGCAACAGGATTCTCGATGCCTGCGGCGCCCAGTCGAGCGGGTGCAGGTCACCGGGTATCTCGGGCACGTCGTAGTCGATGCGCGCACCGTCGAGGGGAGACCAGATCACAGGCCGGGCGAAGCCGCTCCGCTCGGTCGAGAGCAGCACCCTCTGATCCCCTTCGATGGGCGAGAAGCGCACCGCTCTCACGGGCCCGGAGGGCAGATCGTCGCAGACGGCGACCAGCCGTCCGGCACTCGTCGCGATGCAGGTCACGGCCGGGCGCCGCCAGCCGGGATTGTGATCGGTGCTGTCCACCGTGACGAACGCGCCGTCGGCCGACACGCGCCCCCACCAGCCCTCGTGTTCCGAACTCCAGAGACGACGAGGCTCTCCCCAGGGCGAGACGGGCACGAGCACGAGATGAAAGCCGTGGTCGTCGGCTATCGTCGCGAGCAGACAGGATCCATCGGCAGACAGGTCGAGACCGCGAACGACGTACGGCTCGTATCCAGGTGTCAGCTCGACCGTCGGTTCACCGACCGTGGAGTAGGCCACCAGTCCGCCGACCTCCGAGCCGCCGTCGTCGCTCATGGCTACGACCCACCGCGCATCGCGGGTGAGCAGGGCGCCGTAGCCGAGCTCCTCGGGCAGCGTCTCCGACCAGACAGTCTCGCCGTGGCGCGGCCGCGAACGCCAGATGCGGCCCCGCGAGGCCTCGGCGTGGTTCTCGATCACGAGCGCGGTGTCCGGGGCTCCGCTGGTGGGCCGGACGGTCATGAGGTGCGGCGTGCGGAACCTCGACGTCCACTCCGTTTCGCCGACGTGCCGATCGGAAGAGGTACTCCGCCCGCTCATCGATCACCCCGCTGCCCCGCGGCGCAAGGCGAATTCGGCGCCTCCGCCGCACCTCGAAGCCCCTCGATGAGGGCGGCGGCGAGCCTCGAGCGCTCGGCGATCGACTCGATGCGCACCCATTCATGGCGCGCGTGGGCGCCGTCGCCGAGCGGCCCGAGTCCGTCGAGCGTGTCGATGCCGAGCGCGGTGGTGAAGTTTCCGTCGGAGCCCCCGCCGACTGCGGCGGACTGAAGCGGAGGCAGGTCCAGCTCGCGCGCGACCCTCGAGGCGAGGTCGAAGAGTCGCTGGGTGCGATGACGCTCCATCGGCGGGCGATTGATGCCGCCCGCGAGCGAGAGCCGCGCATCGGGGTGCGCGGGCTCGAGCGACCGCAGGAACGAATCGACGCGCTGCAGCTCGTCGAGGGTCCAGGCTCGCACATCCACGCTGACCTCGGCGAGGTCGGGAACAGTGTTCACAGTCGTCCCGGCGCGCAGCACCGTCGGGGTGACATCGGTGCCCGCCTTGCGATCAGCGGCGCCCGCTATCTCGAACACCTGGTGCGCGAGCTCGAGCAGAGCGTTGATCCCGAGTTCGGGGTCGAGTCCCGCGTGCGCCTCGCGCCCGTGGGCCTGCAGCCGGTAGATGCCCGCTCCCTTGCGAGCGACCTTGAGGGCGCCATCGAGACTCGGCTCGAAGATGAGCACTGCGCTAGCGCGACGAGCCGCGCCCTCGATAAGAGCGCGAGAGGTGGTCGACCCCGTCTCCTCATCGCCGGTGAGCAGCAGGGAGACATCGTCGAGCGTGTCGAGCAGTTCGAGCACGCCGACCGCCGCGACGGCGCCCGCCTTCATGTCGAACACTCCGGGCCCTGTGGCGCGCCCGTCTCGCACCCGGAAGGGAATATCCTCGAGCGTGCCGATCGGCCAGACGGTGTCGAGGTGGCCGAGGATCAGCACTCCTCCCTCACGCTTGGCCGGCCAGTAGAGGTGCTCCACGCCGTCGATCTCGCGACGCTCCCCGGGCCTGCCGAAACACGGGGAGGCCCAGCGCTCGACGAGCTCGAAGCATCGAGCGATCCCCTCGCGGTCGCCGGTCGGAGACTCGATCTCGACGAGTTCGCGCAGTCGCGACTCGATCGCGGACATCTCGGCGGTCATGCAGCGGCCTCCATCGCCTCCGAGGTCGAAGTCGACCCCTTCTCGTGCCGCAAGCCGGGCACGCACCTCTGCGAGTCGCAGACTGAGAGCGGGGGTGCAACTGTCGGCATTTGTTCTCCTCTTAAGTGGGAATCTTGATCTTGCGTCCAGGTTCATGGAGCCTCCGGGGAATCGCAACGGCATTCCCGGAGGCTGGTGAAGACTCTCGGAGGGCGACCCGGACCCGGCATCGTGGGCGACCGCTCCGCGCCCGTCGTCAGTTCTCGGGCGTCGACCGCCTCATCCGGGAGTCGACTTCGTGCCGCAGCTCCAGCGCCGAGGCCTTGAGCGCCTCGACGAGATCGCTGCCCGACATAGTCGTGCGGCTGCTCTCCCCGACCGCGGTCAGCGAGGCGATGCACACTCCTCCCGACATCACCGGCACTCCCACGCCCATCATTCCGGGAGTCGTCTGGCCCACCGTGATCGAGACCCCGTCCTGCCTGATCTGCTTCAGTTCCTCCCGCAGCACCGGCGGCGAGAGCGTGGACGAGGTGTACTCTCGATAGCCTCGGCTCAGCACCTCGGAGATCACGGGCTCTGGAGAGTATGCGAGCAGCACGAGCGCGCTCGCTCCGGCGTGCAGACCTCTCATCTGGCCGCGCCTGAACGCGATGCGATGCTTCGGGTGGGCGTAGGAGACGTCGAGGCAGAGGGCCGCGGTGTGCACCCGCACCGCCAGCACGCTCGTCATGCCGGTGACGACCCTGAGCGAGGTGAGGATCGGGGCGGCGAGGCTCACGAGGCGCGAGGATGCGGTCCAGCGCTCGGACAAGCGCTCGCTCGCGACCAGCAGGCCGTCGATGTCGACGGCGAACCCTGACTCCTTTAGCACCGCGACATACCTGTACACGGTGGAGAGCGGGATGCCGAGCGCGTGATGGATCTCCTTCGCCGTGACGGCACCCCGGTCCTGCACCAGCCGCAGCACCTCCAGCCCTCGGCGCAGCGAGCCGTAGTCGCCGTCGGCCGGGTTCGGCTTTCCAGTCGCGCGTGCCATTCCGCTCACGCTACACTCGCCGACGAGGAGGCGATGAGCCGCCTCGTGTACTCGTGCTGAGGTGCGTCGAGGACCGCCTCGACCTCTCCGCGTTCGACCACTTCGCCCTGATACATGACCATCACCCGATCGGAGACGTAGCGCACCGCGTCGAGGTCGTGCGAGATGAAGACGATGGCGGTCTGCCTCTCGCGAGAGAGATCGACGATCTGGTTGAGGATACTCGCCTGTATCGAGGGGTCCAGTGCGGAGGTCGCCTCGTCGCAGATCAGGATCTCGGCATCTCCCGCCAGCGCCCTGGCGATCGCGACGCGCTGACGCATGCCGCCCGAGAGCTGCCCGGGCAGCTGCGCGAGGCACTCGACTCCGAGCCGGACCTCTTCGAGCAGCTGCGCTGGACTGCGGTTGCCCCGCAGACGCGCGACGCTCCGGCTCAGGGTCCGAGAGACGGTGAGCACCGGGTTCAGGGTGGTGTCGGGTCGCTGGAAGACCATCTGCATCATTCTGCGCTGCGCGAGGGTGCGCTTGGCGACCTGGGGGGCGAGTCGTTCCCCGTCCAGGTGCACACTTCCCGAGTCCGGCGTGCTCAGTCCGGTCAGCAGCCGGGCGAGGGTGCTCTTGCCGCTACCGGATTCTCCCACGATGCCGAGGACCTCTCCTCGCCGGAGGAAGAGATCCACGCCGCGCACCGCGACGGTCCTGCCAAACCGTTTTCCGATCTCGTGCGCCTCGAGGATTCGCTCGTCGGAGGCGGGAGCGATCTGGGGGACGGTCGTGGTCTCGACAGGGGTTCCCTGCGACGAGATGGTCTTCAACCGAACGGTCGACTTGTGCGCGCCCGCGTCGGGGATGCAGGCGAGCAGGGCGCGCGTGTAGGGGTGCTGCGGGCGGAGGAAGATCTGCTCGGTGTCGTTCTGCTCGACGAGCCTGCCCTCGTAGAGAATGCCGACCCGCGAGGTGAGTTTGCGCACGGTCGAGAGATCGTGGCTGATGTAGAGCATTGAAAGATCGTGCTGGCGCCGCATCCGGTAGAGCAGGCGCAGGATGTCGGACTGCACGCTCACATCGAGGCCCGAGGTCGGCTCGTCGAGCACGAGCAGCTTCGGTCGGGACAAGAGCGCCATCGCGATGCAGACGCGCTGTTGCTGACCGCCCGAGAGCTGATGGGGGTAACGACCGAGGATGACGCGGGGGTCGGGGAAGCTGACCTCGCGGAGCCCGTCGAGCACGGCATCGCGATCCAGCCGTCGTCCCAGGCCGCGCTGGATGGCGACGGTCTCCTCGAGTTGGCGGCGGATCGTCATCGAAGGGTCCAGTGCAGCAGTGGGGTTCTGGTGGACGAACGAGATCTCCGTGGCGCGGTAGTTGCGCAGAGCTCGTTCAGTCATGCCCATCACGTCGGCCCCGTCGAACCGCATCGGCCCGCCGCTCACCTCCACGCCCTCCGGGAGCAGGCGCACGATGGAGTTCGCGAGTGTGCTCTTGCCGCTGCCGGATTCGCCGACGAGGCCGAATATCTCCCCTCGCCCGATCTCGAGGCTCACCTCGTCGAGCACCCGCCTCGGTCTGCCGTCGTCGCGCCCTCGGTAGGAGACGCTGAGATCGCGAATCTCCAGCAGCGGCGAGGTCTCACGGGGTCGTGATTCGGTCATCGCGCGGCCCTCCTTCTCAATCCCTCGGCGATGAAGGCGACGGCGAGCACCAGCGAGCCGAGCGCGGCCGCTGGAAAGACGGACGCCCACCAGGCGAACGTGATCGATCGGGCCTCGGTCGCGATCATCAACCCCCAGTCCGGGGTCGGCGGGGTGACGCCGAGCCCGAGAAAGGAGAGCGAGGAGAGCGCGATGATCGATGCGGCGAGCCGCATCGTCGCCTCGACTCCGATGGTCGGCACGATGTTCGGCAGCACCTCGGTGGCGATGATCCGAATCCGCCCGTCTCCGCGCATTCTCGCCGCGTCGACGAAATCGGCGTTCCTCACGTTGTGCACCGAGCCTCTGATGACGCGAGCGGTCAGCGGACTGAAGAAGATCGCGAGGATGACGATCAGCGTCAGATTGCCGGACCCGAACAGCGCGAGCACCATCACCACGATGATCAGCGACGGGAAGGCCAGGAGCAGATCGATGACCCGCACGGCGATATCGTCGAACAGCCCGCCGCGGAAGCCCGCGTAGGCGCCGATCGACACACCGATGAGCATCGTGAGAAACGTCGCGGCCGGAGCGATGGTGAGCACCGTCGAAGATCCGGCCAGCACCCGTGCCAGTACGTCCCGACCCAGCGAATCTGTTCCCATCCAATGCTCCCAGGAGGGCGATTGCAGCGCCTGCAGCTGGTTCGTCTTGAACGGGTCCGGCGCCCACAACCCCCAGGTGAAAGCGATCACCGCCCAGATTGCGAAGATGCCTGCCCCGATGACCAGCAGCACGTCGACTCTCCGACGTGGAGAGCGGCGTGCTGGGGCACGGTCTCCGACGCCGATCTCCTGGGTCGCAGTCACGACGCCACCGCCTTTGCTTTCGGGTTGAGCAGCACCATGGCGAGATCGCTCAGCAGATTGATTCCTACAAGGATCACTCCCGCGATCATGGTGCCGGTCGTGAGCACCACCACGTCCTTCGACATCGCCGCGTTGTAGAGCACATTGCCGAGGGCCGGATAGTTGAAGAGGCGCTCGACCACGATCATTCCGGTCGCCATGTAGATGAGGTTCGCGCCGAGCACCGGCATGACAGGCGAGAGGATGTTGCGCAGGCCGTGCGACAGGTCGATGCGCAGCGGGCCGGCGCCTTTCAGAGTCGCGGTGCGCACGTAGTCGGAGTTGTACACGACGAGCGCCTCCGCCCGGATGATGCGCAGGAGGTATCCGGCGGTGGCGGGGGCGATCACCAGCGCCGGGAGCAGCAGGTGGTGGAGCTGCACGAGTATGGAGTCCGACCGCGTCTGAGCGGAGGGCGGGAACCAGCCGAGCCCCACCGAGAACACGGCGATGAAGACGATCGCGATCACCATCTCGGGAATCCCCGCCGCCGCGACTGCCGAGTAATTGATCACCGAGTCCCACCGGCTCCCGGCCTTCTTCGCGGCGAAGATGCCGCCGATGAAGGCCAGGAGCACGGCGATGAGGAAGCTGAGCAGCCCGAGGCGGACCGACTTCAGCGTCGCCTCGGTGAGCAGATCGAACACCGACGCACCGCTCAGCGGGGAGACCCCCCAGTCGAGCGTCACGAACCCGACGGCCCATTCGAGGTACCGCTCGATGATCGGACGGTTCAGACCGAGCTGCTCGGTGAGCAGCGCGACCTGCTCCGCGCTCGCGAATCGGCCGAGCATCTTCTCCGGCAGGTCGCCGGGCAGAACCTGCGCGAGGAAGAATACACCGACCGAGAGCAGCACAAGCGTCGCGAGCGCGAGTGCCACCCTTCGGGCGATGGACAGTGCAGCAGACATCGGCACTAGCGGTCGAGCCAGACGCCGACGAAGTCCATGTGCAGGTACGGGCTGGCCTTGTAGTCGCGCACGGCCTTGCTGTGCGCCTGGTTCGACGTGTTGTTGACGGCGCGCACCAGCGGTACCTCCTCGAAGAGCAGCTCGTCCATCTGCTGGGCGATCGCGTCGCGCTCCCCCTGGTCGACGGTCACCGAGAGCTCGTCGGCCAGTGCGTCGAACTCGGGGTTGGACCAGTGCGAGGTGTTCCAGGGCGAGTCGGACTTGTAGAGCAGCGAGACGAGCTGGCTGACCGAGGGACGCGTCGCCCAGACGCTGATTCCGAGCGGAACCGACAGCCAGGGATCGCCGTAGTAGGTGCCGCCGTCCATGACCTCGAGCTCGAGATCGAACCCGGCTTCGGCCACCTGCGACTGAAGCAGCTCGGCGATCGGGCTGACGTTGTCGGGGATGGTCAGCGTCGCTTGGATCCCGTCGGGATAACCGGCTTCCGCGAGCAGCTCCCGGGCACGCTCGGGATCGTGCTCGCGGGGAGCCACATCGACCTGCTCGGGGAACTGCGCGGTCCAGATGCCGTCGTTGCCGATGGCCGTCTGGTCGCCCACGAGCAGCTGCGCCTGCTCCGCGCGGTTCACGGCATGGGCGAACGCCTGCCGCACCCGCTTGTCGTTCCAGGGCTCGACGTCGTTGCGCATCTGCACGAAGACGCCGCCCGACACGGTCGCGGCGAGCACCTCGATGTCGGGCGAATCAAAGAGCTGGGAATGCTGCATGTAGTTCACCGAGTAGATGAGGTCGACGTTTCCGGTCTGCAGCGCGATCGCATCGGCCGAGGGCTCCTCGAAGAACTGCATGTCGATGCCGTCGAGGTAGACCTCGTCAGCGTTCCAGTACTCCTCGAACCGGCTGAACCCGGCATTCGCGTCGGGGGTGTAGGCGTCGAGGGTGAAGGGCCCCGTACCGATCGGGTTGCCGATGAAGTCCCCGTCGTAGTCCGCCTTGAGTATGCCGGTGCCCACGTTGCCCGAGGAGACCAGTACCGGGAACTCCGCGAAGGGCTGGTCGAGGGTGAAGCGCACGGTGTAGTCCCCGTCGGCCTGCACTCCTCCCGCCGACAGGATGCCGATGAAGTCGTTGTGGGCGCTGGCGAGCGAGTCCTCGGCGAGGATCCGGTCGAAGGTCGCGACGACGTCGGCAGAGGTGAACGGGGTTCCGTCGTGGAACTGCACGCCTTCGCGCAGCGTGAAAGTCCATTCGAGGCCGTCTTCGCTGACAGCGTGCTCGGTGGCGAGACGGGGCGAGAGCGTGCCGTCCTGCTCCACGAAGAGCAGGTACTCGACTACCGGCTGGATCACATTGATCTCACCCGAGCTGACGACCGTCAGCGGCTCGGGTGCCTTGTCCGGCGGGGAGATCGCGACCGCGATGGTGCCGCCGCGTATCACTTCGTCGCTCGACGCGCGTTCTGCGTCCGAGCCGGCGCAGCCGGCTGCGGAGAGCAGCAGCCCTGCCGCGACGAGGCCTGCGAGCGCTTGCTTCAGGGGGTTTCTCATGGGTGCTCCAACTGTGAGTGTCGTGAATGGGAGTTGAGGACTGGTCAGCTGTCGAGGTCGAGCAGCTCGGCCATCGAACGGGACGGCGCGCGAAGCCCGGAGAGTCGTTCGAGGGCTTCGCCGAGCGAGATCGGCGAAGCTCCGAGGATCTGCTCGACCTGCTGCGGCAGATGCCGCAGCCCGGGTGCGGGCTCGAGTTCGCGGGCCCGCAGCAGATCGGTGGATAGGAGGAGCTCGGCCAGCACGAGTTCGCGCAGCAGCCGGACGGACTGCGCGGTGGCGTCGATCGCGAGCGGCGCGCCGGATGCGGAATCCTCCTGCCCCAGGGCGAGCGGGGGGATCGAGAGGGTCACGGGATTCGCGAGTGCTCGGAGCCTGGCGGAAATCGCGGCGAACGCGAATGTGAAGGTCCCGGTGACCGGCAGCCCGACGCCCTCCTCGGCTCGCTGATAGCGGAAGCGCGCGAGGTTCTGCAGCCGGCGTTCGATGCTGTTTCCGAGTTGCGCCGCGGCGACCCGCAACCCTTCGAAGGCGAAAGCGATCTCGAACGCGCTGAAGTTGGCGGATGAGATCATCCGGCCTGAGGCGATATCGACGAGCGGGTTGTCCCCGCTGCCGTTCAGCTCTCGCTCCAGCGCACGACCCGCACCGGCGGCGGTCTCGAGCGCCGCCCCGCACAGGTGCGAGAATGACCTCGCCGAGAGCGGGTCCTGGAGGGAGCCGGCCGTCTCGGGATCTGCCAGCCGCGAGTCCGCGAGTCTGCGTCTGAGGTCTTCGGCGACGCGATGCTGGCCGGTGAAGGGTCGGGCGGCATCGCAGGCCGTGTCGAGCCAGCTCAGGTTGGCGTCGACGGCCTCGAGCTGCAGAGAGAAGGATCCGAGCATGAGCTCGAAGACGTCGAGGTACTCCCGGAGCGCGAGGATGCCCGCTCCGATCGAGTAGGAGTTCGCCGAGATGAGGGCGAGCCCGTCCTTGCCGCCGAGCCTCGACGGCGTCGCGCCGATCCTGGAGAGCGCGAGATCCGCGGGCAGCCGTTCGCCTTGGTGAACGACCTCGCCGAACCCGAGCAGCGTGCGCGCGATCGCGGCGAGGAGCGCGAGATCCGACGCGCCGACTGACCCGTCCCGGCGGACGACAGGGGTGATCCCATGGTTCCAGAACGCGAGATAGTCGGACACCACCGATGGAGAGATCCCGCTGCAACCCTCGGCGAAGCCTCGCAGCCGGGCGAGCATGATGGCGCGCACCTCGCGTTCGGAGAGCACCTCTCCGACGTCTCCTGCGTGGTAGAGCACCATCTCCTCTTGGAAGGTGCGCATCTCCTCCTGGTCGATGCGGTGGTCCCGCCCGCTGCCCAGCCGCGTGGTGAGGCCGTAGACCGCCGCTCCGCGATCCTCGTGCTCCTGCACCACGGCGCGCGCTCGCTCGACGGCCCGGTGCTGCGCCTCGCCGAGAGCGATGGACGGGGCGGCATCGACGAGCTCGACGAAGCGATCGAGCGTGAGACGCTGCCCATCGAGCAGGAACGTTGCGCTCATCGGCTTCTCCTTCGAAACGTATGCGAGCCGCCCTGGGTCGGCTCCTGTCAGAACTCCGTGTGCATTTCAGTAGACCGGCTGGGGGTCGCGACGGTAATCAGTTTCTCACTCTGCGAGAATCAAGATTTCGAAGTCTTACACGGATCGCGTGAACGCTCAGCGCACAAGCGCAGAGGCTCGGTCGAGGCTCACGATCGTCTCCGCGAGCACATCGATGCCGTGCAGGATGTCTCCGAGGTCGGTATGCTCCTCCGGCACGTGGCTGCGCCCTCCGGCTGAGGGCACGAACACCATGCCCATGGGCCCGAGCACATCCATGTGCGCGGCATCGTGGCCCGCGCCGGAGGGCACGGGTTCCCACCCGAGATCGAGTCGCCCGGCGGACCGGGCGATGTGATCCTGCAGCGACCTCGAGGCCTGCACCGGGGGTTGATCGTTCAACCACTCCACGTCGACCTCCACCCCGCGGGCGTTCGCCCCGGCTGCGATCTCGCGGGCGAGGCGCCGCCGGGCCTCGCCCAGCCATCGTTCGTCGACGCTCCGCAGCTCCGCCCAGATGCGCGCGCTTCCCGGAACGACGTTGAACGACCCCGGCTGCGCATCGATCATGCCTGTGGTCGACACCCCGTGCACCGGGGCCCCGCATCCCTCCCGCTCGATCGTCAGCACCGCCTCGGCCGCGGCCGCGAGCGCATCCCGGCGGTCTCCCATCGCCGCGGTGCCCGCATGGTCAGGCCTGCCCTCGAACCGCGCGAGCAGTCGGTCGATGCCGGCGATCGCCGTCACCACTCCGATGGCCGAGCCGCTGCGCTCGAGCATCGGCCCCTGCTCGATGTGGAGTTCGATGTACGCATGCAGCGCGTCGCGTCGCCATGCCTGACCGAGCGCGGCCGCGGGGTCGAGACCGAACCCGGCCATGGCCTCCCCCAGGCTGGGCCCGCCATCGGCCGGGCGGAGTTCGAGATGCTCTGCGGTGAGACGCCCGCTGATGCTCCTCGAGCCGATGCACGAGACGCCCCACGGGTTGGCCTCTTCTCCGAGGAAGTCCGCCACGATGAGATCGTGCTCGAGCACGATTCCGCTCGCGCGCAGCAGCCGAACCGTCTCGATGGCGCCGACCACCCCGACGACCCCGTCGAAGCGCCCGCCGTTCCGAACGGTATCGGTGTGCGACCCTGTGAGGATCGGCCGGAGCGAGGGGTTCGTTCCTTCGAGGCGCCCGATGACGTTCCCCGCGGGATCGATCGCGGCGCTGAGGCCGGCCTCGCGCATGAGCCGCAGCACGTGCTGCCGCTCATCGGCGTACACCTGACTGAAGACGAGACGGGTCCAGCCGCCGAGTCCGTCGTCGTGAAGGCCCGCGAGCGTCTCGAGGTCCCGCGCGACCCGATCCCGCTCCGCGTGCCGGACCGCGCGACCGCCCTGCGCCGCCATGCCCCTAGTGCTCCGTCCGCCGGCGCGGCATACCCAAGCGATGTCGGTCGCGCATGG
>JBEBTD010000051.1:0-12220 GCA_040393965.1 Leucobacter soli
TCTGGAGCGTGGTCGAGTTCCAGCACGTCAAGCCGGGCAAGGGCGGCGCCTTCGTTCGCACGAAGCAGAAGAACGTCGTCTCGGGCAAGATCATCGACAAGACCTACAACGCCGGCGCGAAGATCGAGACCGCGAACGTGGATCGCCGCGACTTCCAGTACCTCTACCAGGACGGCGCCGACTTCGTCTTCATGGACAAGAGCGACTACGACCAGCTCACCGTCTCGGGCACCGTGGTCGGCGACGCCGCCAACTTCATGCTCGAGAACCAGGACGTGCAGATCGCCCTGCACGAGGGCGAGCCGCTCTACCTCGAGCTGCCCGCGAGCGTCGTGCTCGAGATCACCTACACCGAGCCGGGCCTGCAGGGCGACCGCTCGACCGGCGGCACCAAGCCCGCGACCGTCGAGACCGGTGCCGAGATCCAGGTTCCGCTGTTCCTCGAGACCGGCACCCGAGTCAAGGTGGACACCCGCACGGGCGACTACCTCGGCCGCGTCAACGACTGAGCGCGTTGTCCGCCCGTTCGAAGGCGCGCAAACGCGCCCTTGACATGCTGTTCCAGGCCGATGTACGCGGTGAGTCCCTCGCGTCGATCGTCGCCGCTGAGGCGAAGCGCGCGGCCGGAGAGCCTGATCGCGCCGCCTCCTGGCTCTACGCCCGGGAGATCGTCGACGGCGTCGACGACCACCGGGAGGAGATCGACGAGCTGATCGCGAGCTACGCGCAGGGCTGGACGATCGAGCGCATGCCCAACGTCGACCGCGCGATCCTGCGGCTCTCCTCGTGGGAGGTGCTGCACAACCCCGAGGTGCCGGCCGCCGTCGCGATCGACGAGGCCGTTGAGCTCGCCAAGCAGTACTCCACCGACGACAGTTCGCGCTTCGTCAACGGGGTGCTGGGCAAGATCGCGCAGCATCGCGCCGTCTAGCCTCGCGCAGCACTGGGCCCTCTGGCCTCGCGCGGCACCACGCCGTCTAGCCTCGCGCTCGCCGAGCCCGCAATGTGGCAGTAGATGCGGCCTCCGTTCGACGCAGGCCGCATCTACTGCCGTATTGTCGCGTTGACCTTGGAGAGAGGCGCTGGAAGCGTCGCTCGTGCGAGATGCGCTAGACTGGAGAGGTTGCAGCTTTTCTTTAACTGGCGTCCCGTGAGGCGCAGAAGGGGGGCTCGAATATGGGTGCGCGAACAGTGCTTGAAGGTGCTGAGATATCGCGGGCGCTGACTCGAATCTCGCATGAAATCATCGAGGCCAACAAAGGCGCGGGTGATCTGGTGCTCGTCGGCATCCCCACCCGAGGCGTGATGCTCGCCCGCCGCATCGCCGAGGTCATCGGCCGCATCGAGGGCGCAGAGGTTCCGGTCGGCCAGCTCGACGTCACGATGTATCGCGACGATCTCGCGAAGCAGCCCACGCGTGCTCCCCAGCCGACCGAGATGCCCGCGAGCATCGACGGCGCGACCGTGGTGCTCGTCGACGACGTGCTCTATTCGGGCCGCACCGTACGCGCGGCGCTCGACGCGCTGAACGACCACGGCCGGCCCCGAGCGGTGCGCCTGGCCGCGCTCATCGACCGCGGCCACCGAGAGCTGCCGATCCGAGCCGACTACATCGGCAAGAACCTGCCGAGCTCGAAGCACGAGCGCATCTCGGTGCGGCTCATCGAGATCGACGGGGCGGACGAGGTGACGATCGCATGAGCCTGCGCCATCTGCTCGACACGCGCACCCTCTCGAAAGAGCACGCGCTGCGCATTCTCGACATCGCCGAGGACATGGCGGCGACGCAGCAGCGCGAGGTGAAGAAGCTGCCCACGCTGCGAGGCAAGACCGTCGTCAACCTGTTCTACGAGGACAGCACGCGCACCCGTATCTCCTTCGAGGCCGCGGCCAAGCGCCTGAGCGCCGATGTGATCAACTTCAGCGCGAAGGGCTCCTCCGTCTCGAAGGGCGAGTCGCTCAAGGACACCGCGCAGACGCTGCAGGCGATCGGCGCCGACGGCGTCGTGATCCGGCATCCGGGAAGCGGCGCCCCGGCGCGGCTCGCGTCGAGCGGCTGGATCGACGCCGGCGTGCTCAATGCCGGTGACGGCACCCACGAGCACCCGACGCAGGCCCTGCTCGATGCCTTCACCATGCGCCGTCGGCTCTTCGCGGGTTCGAACGGCGCCGGTACGAGCCGGGGTCGCGACCTCGACGGCGTCTCGGTCGTGATCGTCGGCGACCTCGCGCACTCGCGCGTGGCGCGTTCCAATCTCTGGCTGCTCACGACCCTCGGCGCGAATGTGACGTTCGTCGCTCCCGAGACGCTGCAGCCCTATGGCGCTCGCGCGTGGCCGGTCACGGTGCGGCATTCGCTCGACGAGGCGATCCGCGAGGATGCGCCCGACGTCGTGATGATGCTGCGCATCCAGAGCGAGCGCATGCATGCGGCCTTCTTCCCGAACGAGCGCGAGTACGCGCGCAACTGGGGTCTCGGCGATGCGCGGCTCGCGGCGCTGCCCGACTCCGCGATCGTCATGCACCCCGGCCCTATGAATCGCGGCCTCGAGATCAGCTCGGCCGCGGCCGACAGCACGCGCAGCACCGTGCTCGAGCAGGTCGCGAACGGCGTATCCGTGCGCATGGCCGCGCTGTACCTTCTTCTTTCCGGCGAACGAGAGGCGAACGCATGAGCGACGCGATCCGAAGCACTGTCCATCCCGACATCCTGATCCGAGGGGCGAGGATCGCCGCGGAGCTCACCGAGCGGGGCGCCGAGGCGGCGGCCTCGGCCGCGGCGGATCTGCGCATCTCGGGCGGCAGGATCGTCGAGCGCGGCGAGGCCGGCTCGCTGCAGCCCGGCGAGGGCGATCGGGTGATCGAGGCCGAGGGCCTCATCGCGATGACGGGCCTCGTCGACCTGCACACGCATCTGCGCGAGCCCGGCTTCGAGCAGAGCGAGACCGTGCTCACAGGCACGCGGGCTGCCGCTGCCGGCGGTTTCACGACGGTGTTCGCGATGGCGAACACGATGCCGGTGCAGGACACGGCAGGCGTCGTGGAGCAGGTGCAGTCGCTCGGCGACGCCGCCGGCTACGCCACCGTGCGCCCGATCGGCGCGGTCACCGAAGAGCTGGCGGGGGAGCGCCTCAGTGAGATCGGAGCCATGGCGCAGTCGCGCGCTCAGGTGCGGGTGTTCAGCGACGACGGCAAGTGCGTGCACGACTCCCTGCTCATGCGCCGCGCCCTCGAATACGTGAAGACCTTCGACGGCGTGGTCGCCCAGCACGCGCAGGATCCCCGTCTCACCGAGGGCGCCCAGATGAACGAGGGCGCGCTCTCGAGCGAGCTCGGTCTCAAGGGCTGGCCCGCGGTCGCCGAGGAGTCGATCATCGCCCGCGACGTGCTGCTCGCCGAGCACATCGGCGCGCGCTTGCACATCTGCCACCTCTCGACGGCCGGCTCGGTGGACGTGGTGCGCTGGGCGAAGTCGCGGGGCGTGCAGGTGACCGCCGAGGTCACCCCGCATCATCTGATCCTCACGGAGGAGCTGGCGCGCAGCTACGATCCCCGTTACAAGGTGAATCCTCCCCTTCGCCGCGACGAGGATGTGCGCGCGCTGCGCGCCGCGGTCGCCGAGGGAGTCATCGACATCATCGCGACCGATCACGCACCCCACCCCGCCGAGGCGAAGGAGTGCGAGTGGGATGCGGCGGCCTTCGGCATGGTCGGCCTCGAGTCGGCGCTGCCGATCGCGATGCTCGCCCTCGTGAACGAGGGCCACATCAGCTGGGCCGAGCTGGAGCGCCTGCTCTCGCACAAGCCCGCTGAGATCGGCCGTCTCGCGACGGGATCCGAGGGCGCCCACCCCGTCGCGCTCGAGCCGGGACAGCCCGCCGATCTCGTGCTGGTCGATCCGAACGGCACGAGCCTCTTCGACCTCGCACACCTGCGCGGCATGAGCCGGAACTCGCCCTACCTCGGCATGGAGCTGCCGGGCCGGGTGCACAGCACGATCCGCCGCGGCTATCTGACGTACGACGACGGCGAGCTGGTTCCGGCCGAGCTCGTCGCGAGCGCCGCTGCAGCGGCTGACGCGACCGGTAGCGGGGAGGTCGCCCGATGAGCCGCCCGCTCTTCGCGATCCTCGTCATCTCGATCATCGCGGTCGCCCTGATCGCCATGTACCTCGGCTGGCGCGCCCGCAGCCGCCGCGACGCCGGTGTGCGCACGGCCGCGACGGCGCCGTCGGGCGCCCTGATCGCCGAGTTCGCCCGCGTGTTCTACATCTCGACCACGCCGGTGGGGGAGCCCCTCGTCCGTGTGGCCGCTCCCGGCCTGCGATATCGAGGTCGAGCCGACATCGAGGTGCGCGAAGACGGCGTGACGCTTGCGATCGACGGCGAGCAGCCCGTGCACTTCACGGCTTCGCAGCTGCGCGGAGGCGGCTCGGGGGCGAGGCGCGTCGGCAAGGCGGTGGAGCAGGGCGGGCTCGCGCTCATGCGCTGGATCCCCGATGCCCTCGGCGAGCAGCCGGAGCGCGAGCTCGAGTCCGGCTTCCGCTTCGACGGGGCCGCCGAGCACGAGCGATTCATCGCCGCCGTCGACCAGATCTCAACTTCAGCGGCGGGGGAGAGCCCCGCATCCGCCGCACCGACCGCAACGTCTCAGGAGGACGCCGAATGACCACCACCCCCGCACCGACCGCGCCGCCGGCCGCCGCCGTGCCGCAGGGCCCCGCCGTGCTCGTGCTCGAGGACGGCAGCCGCTACGAGGGCCGCGCCTACGGCGCCACCGGGCAGACGCTCGGCGAGGTCGTGTTCTCGACCGGCATGACCGGCTACCAGGAGACCCTGACCGATCCTTCGTACGCGGGGCAGATCGTGCTGATGACCGCGCCGCACATCGGCAACACCGGTGCGAACGACGCCGATATGGAATCGCGCAAGATCTGGGTCTCGGGATTCGTCGTGCGCGATCCCGCGCGCCGGGTCTCGAACTTCCGCGCCGAGCGCTCGCTCGACGAAGACCTCGTCTCCGACGGCGTGGTGGGCATCTCGGGCGTCGACACGCGAGCGATCACCCGGCACATCCGTTCCGCGGGAGCGATGCGCGCGGGCGTCTTCTCGGGCGCCGAGTACGGGCTGGGCGACGAGGATCAGCTCGCGCTCGTGCGCGAGCAGGCCGGCATGGAGGGCAAGAACCTCTCGGGCGAGGTCACGACCCCCGAACGCTACGACGTGCCGGTCTCCGACGGCGTCGAGCGCATCGGCTCGATCGCGGTGCTCGACCTCGGAATCAAGCGCGCGACGGTGCAGTACCTCTCGGAGCACGGCTTCGACGTGATCGTGCTGCCCGCCTCGACCACGCTCGAGGAGCTGCAGGCGATCGCACCCGACGCCCTGTTCTTCTCGAACGGCCCCGGCGACCCTGCGGCCTCCGACGCCCAGGTCGAGGTGCTGCGCGAGATGCTGCGCGGCGGCACCCCCTATTTCGGCATCTGCTTCGGCAACCAGCTGCTCGGCCGCGCGCTCGGCTTCGGCACCTACAAGCTGCCCTTCGGCCACCGCGGCATCAACCAGCCCGTGCTCGACAAGCGCACCGGCCGCGTCGAGATCACCGCGCAGAACCACGGCTTCGCGGTGGATCTGCCCATCGAGGGCGATCACGAATCCCCGGTCGGCCTCGGCCGCGTGCGCGTGAGCCACTACAGCCTCAACGACCAGGTCGTCGAGGGCCTCGAGTGCCTCGACATCGCCGCGTTCTCGGTGCAGTACCACCCCGAGGCGGCCGCAGGCCCGCACGACGCCTTCTACCTCTTCGACCGTTTCCGCCAGCTCGTGAAGAACCGCGCCTCCGCATCTGCGAACACCGGCGCCAAGGAGAACAACTAATGCCAAAGCGTCAAGACATCAACTCGGTGCTCGTGATCGGCTCGGGCCCGATCGTCATCGGCCAGGCCTGCGAGTTCGACTACTCGGGCACCCAGGCCTGCCGCGTGCTGCGCGAAGAGGGCGTGCGCGTGATCCTCGTCAACTCGAACCCGGCGACGATCATGACCGACCCCGACTTCGCCGACGCGACCTATGTCGAGCCGATCACCCCCGAGGTCATCGAGTCCATCATCATCAAGGAGCGGCCCGACGCCATTCTGCCGACCCTCGGCGGCCAGACCGCGCTCAACGCGGCGATCGAGCTGCACGAGCAGGGCATCCTCGAGAAGCACGGCGTCGAGCTGATCGGCGCGAAGGTCGACGCGATCCGTCGCGGCGAGGATCGCCAGATCTTCAAGGATCTCGTGATCGAGTCGGGCGCCGACGTGGCCCGCTCGCACATCGCGCACACTCTCGAGGAGGCGAAGGAGTTCGCCAAGGATCTCGGCTACCCCCTCGTCGTGCGCCCCTCCTTCACGATGGGCGGCCTCGGCTCGGGCTTCGCCTACACCGAAGAGGATCTGGTGCGCATCGCCGGTGACGGCCTGCACTACAGCCCCACGAGCGAGGTGCTGCTCGAGGAGTCGATCCTCGGCTGGAAGGAGTACGAGCTCGAGCTCATGCGCGACACGGCCGACAACACGGTCGTGGTCTGCTCGATCGAGAACGTCGACGCCGTGGGCGTGCACACCGGCGACTCGATCACCGTCGCACCCGCGCTCACCCTCACCGACCGCGAGTTCCAGAAGCTGCGCGACATCGGCATCGACATCATCCGCCGAGTGGGCGTCGACACGGGCGGCTGCAACATCCAGTACGCCGTCGACCCGGTCACCGGCCGCGTCATCGTCATTGAGATGAATCCGCGCGTGTCGCGATCCTCGGCCCTCGCCTCGAAGGCCACCGGCTTCCCGATCGCGAAGATCGCCGCGAAGCTCGCCCTCGGCTACCGGCTCGACGAGATCCCCAACGACATCACGCAGAAGACCCCGGCGAGCTTCGAGCCGACCATCGACTACGTCGTGGTCAAGGCACCCCGCTTCGCCTTCGAGAAGTTCCCGGCCGCCGACGACACCCTCACCACCACCATGAAGTCGGTCGGCGAGGCCATGGCGATTGGGCGCAACTTCACGACCGCTCTGCAGAAGTCGCTCCGCTCGCTCGAGAAACGCGGCACCTCATTCCACTGGGCGCCCGTCGGCGAAGGCGAGCGCGAGGCCCGTGTCGCCGAGCTGCTCGAATCGATCAAGCGGCCCACCGACGGCCGCATCGTCGACGTGCAGCAGGCGCTGCGCCTCGGCGCGACCATCGAGCAGGTGTTCGAGTCGACCGCGATCGACCCGTGGTTCCTCGATCAGATCGCGCTCATCAACGAGGTCGCCGAGCGCGTCGCCGCCTCGCCGCAGCTCACCCTCGAGGTGCTGCGCGAGGCCAAGGATCACGGCTTCAGCGATGCGCAGATCGCCGCCATCCGCGGCGTCAGCGAGAGCGAGATCCGCGGCCTCCGCCACGGCCTCGGTCTGCGGCCGGTCTTCAAGACGGTCGACACCTGCGCGGGCGAGTTCCCGGCGCTCACGCCCTACCACTACTCCTCGTACGACCTCGAGACAGAGGTCGTGCCGAGCGATCGCAGGAAGGTCGTCATCCTCGGCTCGGGCCCGAATCGCATCGGGCAGGGCGTCGAGTTCGACTACTCCTGCGTGCACGCCTCCTTCGCGCTCTCCGAAGCCGGGTACGAGACGATCATGATCAACTGCAACCCCGAGACGGTCTCGACCGACTACGACACCTCGGATCGCCTCTACTTCGAGCCGCTGACCCTCGAGGACGTGCTCGAGGTCATCCACGCCGAGCAGGCCTCCGGCGAACTGCTCGGCGTCGTCGTGCAGCTCGGCGGCCAGACCGCGCTGGGTCTCGCCCAGCCGCTCAAGGACGCGGGCATCCCGATCCTCGGCACCACGCCCGAGGCGATCGATCTCGCCGAGGAGCGAGGCGCGTTCTCGGGCATCCTCGATCGCGCCGGGCTGCTCGCCCCCCGCAACGGCACCGCCATCGACGAGCAGGGCGCGATCCGCATCGCCGAGGAGATCGGCTACCCCGTACTCGTGCGCCCGTCGTTCGTGCTCGGCGGCCGAGGCATGGAGATCGTCTACGACACCGAGTCGCTCCGCGGCTACTTCGGGCGCATCGAGGGCCACGCCCTCGTCGGCCCCGGCCATCCGCTGCTCGTCGATCGCTTCCTCGACGACGCCATCGAAATCGACGTCGACGCACTCTTCGACGGGGAGCAGCTCTACGTGGGCGGCGTGATGGAGCACATCGAGGAGGCCGGCGTGCACTCGGGCGACTCGAGCTGCACCCTGCCGCCCGTCACGCTTGGGCACGACCAGATCGCGGCGGTGCGCGAGGCCACCCGCGGCATCGCGGAGGGCATCGGCGTGCGCGGCCTGCTGAACGTGCAGTTCGCGATCGGCCAGGGCGTGCTCTACGTGCTCGAGGCCAACCCCCGCGCCTCGCGCACGGTGCCGTTCGTCTCGAAGGCGCTCGGCATCCCGCTCGCGAAGGCCGCCTCGCGCATCATGGCCGGCGAGACGATCCAGCAGCTAATCGACTCGGGCTTCCTGCCCGAGCGCGACGGCTCCCGCGCCCCCATCGACGCGCCCATCGCGGTGAAGGAGGCGGTGCTGCCGTTCAAGCGCTTCCGCACCAACGAGGGCCTCGTGGTCGACTCGCTGCTCGGCCCCGAGATGCGCTCGACCGGCGAGGTCATGGGCATGGACCGCGACTTCCCGCGCGCCTTCGCCAAGAGCCAGTCGGCCGCGGGCAGTGAGCTGCCGAAGAGCGGCACGGTGTTCCTCTCGGTCGCCGACCGGGACAAGCGCTCGATCGTGCTGCCCGCCCAGCGCCTGCAGGAGCTCGGCTACCGCCTCGTGGCGACGCAGGGCACCCAGGTGGTGCTCGCGCGCAACGGCATCGAGAGCGAGACCGTGCGCAAGCACTCGGCGCACGTCGAGGGCGAGACCATCGTCGACCTCATCAACCGGGGTGAGATCGACATGATCGTGAACACGCCCTCGGGCTCCTCGGCGCGCGCCGACGGCTACGAGATCCGCGCCGCGGCCGTCGCCGCCGATAAGCCGATCTTCACGACCGTCAGCGAGCTCTCGGCCGCAGTCGGCGCCCTCTCGGCCCAGGTCGGTGTCTTCGACGTGAAGTCGCTGCAGGAGTACCAGGCGGATCGCGAGCTGGCCCTGCAGACGGCCGAGGCGGTCTGAACGTGAACGAGTCGCCGACCGGCGAGGCGGGCTTCGCGGCCCGCCTCGCCGGCGAGCTCGCCGCCGCCCGCCACCTGTGCGCCGGGATCGACCCGCATGCGGGGCTGCTCGACGAATGGGGGCTGGCGGATGACGCCGCCGGGGCCGAGCGCATGGGCCGGGAGGTCGTGGCCGCCGCGGCAGGCGTGGCCGCCTGCGTGAAACCGCAGATCGCCTTCTTCGAGCGTTTCGGCTCGGCGGGTCTCGCCGCGCTCGAGCGCGTGCTCGCCGATGCGCGAGACGCCGGCCTGCTCGTGATCGCCGACGTGAAGCGGGGCGACATCGGCACGAGCTTCGCCGCCTACGCCGACGCCTGGCTCGCCCCCGGCTCGCCGCTCGAGAGCGACGCGATGACGGTCGCCGCCTATCAGGGCTTCGGCAGCCTCGAAGGAGCCTTCTCGCACGTACGACAGCACGGCAAGGGGCTCTTCGTGCTCGCCGCGACCTCGAACCCCGAGGCGCGAGAGGTGCAGCGGGCCGTGCGCGAGGACGGGCGCACGGTGGCCCAAGCGATGGTCGAGGACGCGCAGGCCTTCAACCGCGCCCTCGCGCAGGTCGGCCCTGTCGGCCCGGTCGGCGTCGTGCTCGGCGCGACCCTCGACCTCGCCGACTTCGGCATCGACACCGCTCCCGCCGGCGTGGAGGAGATTCCGGCGCTGCCCGTGCTGGCCCCGGGCTTCGGAGCGCAGGGCGCTCGGATCGAGCATGCCCGGGCGATCTTCGGCTCTCTCGGCGGCGCCCTGCTGGCCAACGAATCGCGTGGCATCCTCTCCGGCGGCGCGCAGGGCCTTACCGCGCGCATCCGAACGCGTGCCGAGGCTCTCGCCGAAGCGATCTGAGCCGATCGTCGGCTGCAGCGCGACTCCGCCGACGGTATTAGGCTAGATGGAATGACGGAGCAGAGCGGGGCAGCGCGCAAGGCGATGCCGGAGGTCGACAGGCAAGCCGCGAACCGGGCGGCCATCGAGGCGCGGCGGGCGCGCGCGGCGCTCAAGCAGCGCCTGCGCAGCGGCGAACTCTCGCCGATCAAGGCCCTCGGTGACGCGCAGCGCGACGGCTCGGCCGCCGCCACGCTGCGCGTCACCGAGTTCCTGCAGACTTTCCCGGCCGTCGGCGAGGTCAAGGCCGCCCGGCTGCTCGACGAGCTGCAGATCTCGCCGCGCAAGCGGCTGGGCGGGCTCGGCGTGCACCAGCGGGAGCGGCTCGAGCGCTTCACCCGCGAGCGCACCGGCGCCCGATCCTCGTCCCACCCGCCGCTCACCGTGCTCGCGGGTCCGACCGCAGTCGGCAAGGGCACCGTCGCGGCGCACGTGCGAGAGCACTACCCGGAGGTGCGCCACTCGGTCTCGGTGACGACCCGCCCAGCCCGTCCCGGCGAGATCGACGGCGTGCACTACTTCTTCATCGACGATGAGACCTTCGATCGGATGCTCGCCCGAGACGAGCTGCTCGAGTGGGCGACCGTGCACAACACGCACCGCTACGGCACACCGCGCGGCCCTGTGCTCGACGCCGAGGCGAGCGGCGATCGGATGCTGCTCGAGATCGATCTGCAAGGTGCGCGCCAGGTACGCGCGAGCATGCCCGAAGCGCGACTCGTCTTCCTCGCGCCGCCCAGCTGGGAGGAACTCGTCAGCCGTCTCGTCGGCCGCGGCACCGAGGGCGAAGAGGAACGCGCACGGCGTCTGGAGACGGCGAAGGTCGAACTCGCCGCGGCCGAGGAGTTCGACGAGATCATCGTCAACGACGAGGTGCCGCTCGCCGCCGCCAGGCTCGTCGAGCTGATCCGCGGAGCGAACCGAGACTGATCCGCGAGCGCTACCCGCTCCAAGGGCGATACGGGGTATCTTTAGACGGTGACACCGACGCTCGTGCTGCCCGCAACCCTGCTGGCCATTGACTTCACCGAGGCGGTCTCTCTCGACCCCAAACAGTTCTGGGGCATCCCGCTGGCGCTCATCGGTGCCGCGCTCATGTCGTTCGGCGCCCAGTACCAGTCCCGGGGGCTCAACAAGGTCGAACGGCTGACGGGAGAGTCGGCGGGATCCGGCCTGTCGCCGCGACAGGTCGTCGGCCTGCTGCGACGCCCCTCCTGGGTGATCGGCACGCTGCTGCTGGGGCTCGCGATCGCGTTCCAGATCGGAGCGCTCGCGCTCTCGCCGCTCATCGTCGTGCAGCCGCTCGGCGTCGTGGCCATGGTCATCACTGCGGTGCTGAACTCGCGAATGAGCGGACTGCGGCTTCCCAAACGCGCCATGGTCTCCCTCACGATGTGCGTCGGCGGCATCATCACCTTCGTCGCGGTCGCCGCCTTCACCGCCGCCGACCATCCCGTCACCGATCAGAAGCTCGTCACGATCCTCATCATCTTCGGCGTCGTGCTGCTGCTGGCGCTCATCGGCTACCTGCTGCTCCGGCATCGGGCCATCGCGCTGTTCTACATCGTCGGCGCCGGCGTGCTCTACGGCTTCGTCGCAACCTTCGCGAAGACCGTGATCGGTCGACTGCAGCAGAACGAGTTCGACTGGCTCACCTGGGTGTGCGTGCTCTCGCTGCTCATCGGGGGCCTCGTCGGCATGATCTTCGTGCAGAACGCCTACTCCTCGGGCCCGCCCGACCTGGTCGTGGCCGGGCTCACCGTGGTCGACCCGATCATCGCCGTGCTCATCGGCATCGTCGTGCTGAACGAGGCCGCGCAGGCGCCGCTCTGGGCCGTGCCGGTGTTCGTCGTCACCGGGATCGTGGCCCTCATCGGCGTGCTGGGCCTCGCGAAGTTCCATCCGCAGACCGGGCGCGACGTGCTCAAGGAGCAGTCGGGGTCGCAGCAGGCGTAGCCTGAGCGGCAGGGATGCGGTGCGGTGCCGCGTGCTGCGCCCCCTGCCGCTAAACTGGTGAGGTTGCCAAGGGGCGTTAGCTCAGTCGGTTAGAGCAGCGGACTCATAATCCGTCGGTCGCGGGTTCAAGCCCCGCACGCCCTACGATCCGCGGCCG
>JBEBTD010000052.1:0-12186 GCA_040393965.1 Leucobacter soli
TCCCGGCGGGTGCCAGTCGCGTCAGCTCATTTTGGTGCGACCCTCGAACGCCCGGGCGCGTGCCGGGATCGGCGAAAGTCCGTCCGTCTCCGGTCTGCTTTTGAGCGGATCAACCTTCGCCGATTCGGAGCGGGCGAGCAGGGGGCTCAGCTCATCTTGGTGCGACCCTCGAACGCCCGGCCGAGAGTGACCTCGTCGGCGAACTCGAGGTCGCCGCCCACCGGCAGGCCCGAGGCGAGGCGCGAGACGGGCACCTCGATCGCGGTGAGCAGGCGCGAGAGGTAGGTCGCCGTGGCTTCGCCCTCGAGGTTGGGGTCGGTGGCGAGGATCACCTCGCGCACCGGCTCCTGCCCTTCTGCTGGGGTGAGGCGGCGCATGAGCTGCGCAATGCTGAGATCGTCGGGCCCGATGCCGTCGATGGGGCTGATGGCGCCGCCGAGCACGTGGTAGAGCCCGCGGAACTGGCGGGTGCGCTCGATCGCGACCACGTCTTTCGGCTCCTCGACGACGCAGATGAGTCCCTGGTCGCGGCGCGGATCGCGGCAGATCGTGCAGCGCTCCTGCTCGGTGATGTTGCCGCACTGGTCGCAGAAGTGCACCTTCTCGCGCACCTCCGTGAGCAACTCGGCGAGGCGGGAGACGTCGAAGCTCTGGGTCTGCAGAATGTGGAAGGCGATGCGCTGGGCCGACTTGGGCCCGATGCCGGGGAGCCTCCCGAACTCGTCGATCAGATCTTGAACGATTCCGTCGTACATACCCGCCTCCTCGCTGCTCAGGATCGGCACTCGGTCGCCGTTCCGGGCCGACGGCCGCGCGCCGCCCTCACAACTCTAGATGATCTGGTTTCGGCGCGAGGATCACGGCCGGCCAGGGCCGCGGCCCGGCCTATCAGCCCGCCCGCCGTCCCGAGCACGGCTCAGGTGCACGTTCTTGCCTTGCCCGCACCTCGGGTCGGCTGAGACACGCATCCACCGGGCAGGAAGGCGCGCACGAACGAGGGGCCGCTACCGCTCGAAGCCTTCGGGCAGGGGGCGCTCCTCGATGAAGCGCGCGCCGAGCACCTCGCGCACGACCGCCTCTCCGTAGCGGGTGAAGCCCGGTGTCTTCTTCTGCGCGGCCGTGGGAACGGGCGTCGCGGGAGCGCTCTCGGCCTTCGGCGCCGAAGCGCCCTGCGCCGTACCCGGAGCAGCCGACCGGCTCGGCGCCTGACGGGGTGCGACTGCTGCCGGCGCGGACGGTTCGTAGTCGGGCTCGGGTGGCTCAGGCTCGTAGCCCGAGTCGTAGGGCTCTTGCGGCTCAGGCGGAAGTTCCGGTTCGGATCGGAGATTCGACACGGACGGTGGATCCGGTTCGGGCGTCGAGACGACTGCCCGAGCAGCGGGTTCGGACGGGGGCCTCGAACCGGCTTCGGCATCCCGGTGCTGAGCGGCGGATGCGGGCTCGGTTGCGGCGGACGTCTGTGGGGCGACCGATGCGGCCTCGGGCGCGGCGACGGGCGCGGCGGCAGCCGCAGCCGCGTCGGCGGCGGGCGCGTGGGCCGAGGGCCCAGCGGGCTCAATCGCTGGAGAGGGCTCCTGGGGTTGCGGCGCGGCCTCGCGCCCGGCCGAGGGCGGGCGGGCGCCTGCGGGCAACGGCTTGGGCACGTATTTAACGGTGAAACCCAGGGAGCCGACGATCGCCTCGCGGAGCGGGCCTGCTCCGCTCGCTTTGAAAGCGTCGAGGTCGGCCTTCGAGGCGAGCCCGATGGTGAGCAGTTCCCCTTCCAGCGCCAGGGGCTGAGCCTGCTTGACGGCGTTCCATGCCTCGCGATCGGCCTCGAGCAGCTCTTCGAGCAGCTCGGGCCAGACCTCGAGCAGGTCGTCGAGGCCGGGAGCCTCTGCCTGCGATGAGTCTGCTTCCTGCGGCTCCTCGCTCGAAACGGCACTCGGCACCGGCTCGACTTCGCGCGGCCTCTCGGATCCCTGCTCAGATGCACGGGACAGAACCGGCGAGCCATCGATCTTCGGCGCTTCGCCTGCAGGGGCACCCGCCTCGGCGGGAGCCGGGGTCGAAGACGCGGTCGAAGCTGCCGGGGCGTGGCCGCCGAGCGGTACCAACGGCGGGCGCTCGGTGCCCGAGCTGTCGGACTTGAGGAAGTCCCTCGCAGAACGCATCGCCGCGATCACGTCGACAGCCGGCGCCGAGGAGGCGGCCGGAGCTGCGGCTGCGGGTGAGGGCGCGGAAGAGCTCGTTGCGTGAGGGCTAGACTCCTGAGAGTTCGACTCCTGAGAACTCGGCACAGGGCCCCGCTGCGATGAGGGGGCGAGCTCTTCCCCTCCTGCGGTCGAGGCGCTTGATGCCGGCGAGGCCGCCGGCCTCTGCGTCGGGATCGGCGCTGCGTTCGGAGCAGGCCGGGTCGCGCGCGGAGCGGGGCCGCCCTGTTCGGATCGCGCGGAGCCGCGAGACGACGTGCCCTGTCTCGGCGCGCCCTGGGCGTCGCCGGCCTGAGAGCTGGGCGCCGAGGGTGCCGCCGACGCCGATGTGCCCGCTCCCCCGGCCAGGAGAGCTCGCGCGAGCATGAGCTCCAGGTGCAGCCTGGGCGCGGTCGCGCCGACCATCGTGTCGAGGGTCGAGCTGACGGTATCGGCGATGCGCGAGAGCTGGCCGGGGGCGAAGCGCTGCGCCTGCTCGAACATGCGCTGCAGCTGATCGTCGGGCACGCCCCGGAACACGGCGGAGGCTCCCTCGACCGTGGTCGCCGAGATCACGATGAGATCGCGCAGACGCTCGAGCAGGTCTTCGACGAAGCGCCGCGGATCTTGCCCCGTCTGCACGACGCGATCGCTCGCGGTGAAGGCGGCGGCGGAGTCGCCCTCGCCGAGTGCCTGGACGACCTCGTCGATCAGCTCGCCGCTCGTGAAACCGAGCAGACCGGTGGCACGGGTGAGGGTCACTCCGCCCTGCTCGCTGCCCGCGATGAGCTGGTCGAGGATCGAGAGCGTGTCACGCACCGAGCCGCCGCCCGAGCGGACGACGAGCGGCAGCACGCCGGGCTCGACCTGCACGCTCTCGCTGTCGCAGAGCTGCTGCACGTAGTCGATGAGCGCCCCGGGCGCGATGAGGCGGAACGGGTAGTGGTGAGTGCGCGAGCGGATCGTGCCGATGACCTTCTCGGGCTCGGTCGTCGCGAAGATGAACTTGACGTGCGGCGGCGGCTCTTCGACGATCTTGAGCAGCGCGTTGAAGCCGCCGGAGGTGACCATATGGGCCTCGTCGATGATGAAGATCTTGTAGCGGTCTCGGGCGGGGGCGAAGACCGCGCGCTCGCGCAGCTCCCGAGCGTCATCGACGCCGCCGTGGCTCGCGGCGTCGATCTCGACCACGTCGAGCGAGCCCCCGCCGTCACGGCTGAGCTCGACGCAGCTGGGGCAGGTTCCGCAGGGGGTGTCGGTCGGCCCCTCGGCGCAGTTGAGGCAGCGCGCGAGGATGCGGGCCGAGGTCGTCTTGCCGCAGCCCCTCGGGCCGCTGAAGAGGTAGGCGTGGCCGATGCGCCCGGTGCGCAGCGCGGTCATCAACGGCTCGGTGACATGCGCCTGCCCGATCATCTCGGAGAAAGCTTCTGGCCGGTAACGGCGATACAGTGCGGTAGCCACGAACCCATGCTATCTGCGACCCCTGACATTGTGGCCGGAGCATCTCATCGCCGCACGGCGGGTTGTTCGCGGAGAGGAAAAAGGGGGAAAGCTGGGAGAAGCGGAGGACGTCAGCCGACGAGCAGCGCGGTCTGGCGAGCGATCTCGGTCTCCTCATCGGTGGGCACGACGAGGATGGCGACCCGGGAGCCGTCGGCGCTGATCACCCGAGGCTCCTCCCCGGTCGCCGCGTTGCGAGCGGCATCGATCTCGATTCCGAACCATTCGAGCCCTGCGCAGACCTCGGCGCGCAGGGCGGGGTTGTTCTCGCCTACACCGGCGGTGAACACGATGGCATCGGCGCCGCCGAGCTCGACGAGGTAGGCGCCGAGGTAGTGCCGCACCCGGTGCGCGTACACCTGGAGCGCGAGCACCGCGTCTTCGGAACCGCTCTCAGCGGCGGCGCGCACGTCGCGCATATCGTTCGAACCCGCCATGCCGAGCAGGCCCGAGCGCTTGTTGAGCAGCTCGTCGAGTTCATCGGCGGACATGCCGGCGCGCAGCAGGTGCAGCAGGGCGCCCGGATCGATGTCGCCGGTGCGGGTGCCCATCACGAGGCCTTCGAGCGGGGTGAGCCCCATCGAGGTGTCGATCGAGCGTCCGCCGTCGACCGCGCAGGCAGAGGCCCCGTTGCCGAGATGGAGCACGATCTGCTTGAGCGCGTGCACGGGCCGGCCGAGCAGCGCGGCCGCGCGCTGCGAAACGACCTGGTGCGAGATGCCGTGGAAGCCGTAACGGCGCACGCCGTGCCGCTCGGCAGTGGCGCGATCGAGGGCGTAGGTGTATGCCGCTTCGGGCATGGTCTGGTGGAAGGCGGTGTCGAAGACGGCGACATGGGGCACACCCGGCAGCGCCTCGCGCGCGGCGAGGATCGCCCGATGGTGGCCGGGGTTGTGCAACGGGGCGAGCTCGGCGAGCTCGAGGATGCGCCGGGCGACAGCGTCATCGATCAGGGTCGGGCGAACGAACTCGCTGCCGCCCTGCACGACGCGGTGGCCGACGGCGACGATGCCGAGTCGTTCGAGGGGCTGCCCCGCAGCGGCGAAAGCGCTGCCGAGCTGCGCGAAGCCCTCACTGTGATCGCCGATCCTCGTCTCGCGCTCGATGGACTCCCCGCCGGAGCGGTGCACGACGCGACCGAGCGGCTCGCCGATGCGCTCCACGAGGCCCGAGGCGAGGCGCTCGCCACGCGCGGGATCGATGAGCTGGTACTTGATCGACGAGGATCCCGCGTTGACGACGAGGATGGTTGGCATGTGGCCTCCTAGACTACGACTCGCTGCGTACCCGGTTTCGTCCTGCTGCGCGCTCAAGCCGGGTCGTTCTCGGCGGAAACTGCAGCGGAGCCGGCGGAAGCCGAGGCGACGGAACCGGCCTGCACTGCGGTGATCGCCACGGTGTTGAGGATGTCCTCGACCGTGGCGCCGCGCGAGAGGTCGTTCACCGGCTTACCCAGCCCCTGAAGCACCGGGCCCACGGCCACCGCCCCGGCCGAACGCTGCACGGCCTTGTAGGTGTTGTTGCCGGTATTCAGGTCGGGGAATATGAACACGGTCGCCCGACCGGCGACGCTCGACCCCGGCAGCTTCGAGGCGCCGACGCTCGGGTCGCTCGCCGCGTCGTACTGGATCGGCCCCTCCACCTCGAGCCCGGGCCGCGCCGCGCGCACGAGCTCGGTGGCTCGGCGAACCTTCTCGACATCCGCTCCGCTGCCGGAGTCGCCGGTCGAGTACGACAGCATCGCGACCCGCGGCTCGACGCCGAACTGCGCCGCGGTCTCGGCCGAGGAGATCGCGATGTCCGCGAGTTGTTCTGCGGTGGGCATCGGGTTGACCGCGCAGTCGCCGTAGACGAGCACGCGGTCGGCGAGCGCCATGAAGAACACGCTCGAGACGACGGAGACGCCGGGAACCGTCTTGATGATCTCGAGGCTCGGGCGAATGGTATGGGCGGTCGTGTGCATCGCGCCCGAGACCATGCCGTCGGCGTAGCCGAGATGCACCATCATCGTGCCGAAGTAGCTGACGTCGTTCATGCGTTCGCGCGCGAGCTCGAGGGTGACGCCCTTGTGCGCCCGCAACCGCGCGTACTCGGCAGCGAACTGCTCTCGCAGCGGCGAGGTGCGAGGGTCGATGACGTCGGCGGCGGCGAGCGCGAGGCCCAGTTCGGCGCCGCGCTCGCGCACGGCCGGCTCATCGCCGAGGATCGTGAGACGAGCCGTGCCGCGCGCGAGGAGGGTGCTGGCGGCGCGCAGCACCCGATCGTCCTCGCCCTCGGGCAGCACGATGTGGGCGTTCGCCTCTGCGGCCCGTTCGAAGAGCTCGTACGAGAACATCGTGGGTGTGCGCACGCCGCTGCGGTGCACGCTCAGCAGACGCCGCAGCGCCTCGATGTCGACGTGGTCTCGCACGAGGCCGATCGCCGCATCGATGCGCCCGGGGGCCTGGGCGGTCAGCAGCCCGCGCGCGTGCATGATGCGCTGCGCGGTGTCGAAAGTGCCGAGCGGGGTGCGTATCACCGGCAGCGATGAGCCGATGCCGTCGAGCAGCCGTTCGATGGCCGGGGAGAGCTCGAAGTCGCCGTTGAGCACGACCGCGGAGAGATTCGGGAAGGTAGGCGCCTCGTGAGCCATCGTCACGGCGAGCAGGGTCTCCGCCCGATCCGCGGCGACGATCACGACCGACGACTCGATGAGGCGGGGCAGGACGTGCTCCATCGCCATGCCGGCGATCACGATGCTGCGCACCTCGCGCGCGAGCGCATCCCCGCTGCCGCGAACGAGCAGACCGTCGACCGCGTCGAGCACCGCCTGCGCGGTGGGCGAGACGAGCGAGAGCTGCTCGGGCACGGCCCACACCGGGGTCTCCTCGGGCAGCTCGGCGGCGACCGCGCGCTCGATCTGCTCGAGTTCATCGGGATCGGCACGGTTCACGATCGCCGCGAGCAGGGTCGCGTGCTCCGCGCGCAGCTCGTGGGCGCTGAGCTCTGCGAGCTGCGCGAGATCGGCGGCGGAGCGCGCCTCGGACTGGCCGAGCGTCTCGGCGTGGCGATGCCGGCGGCCTCCGAGGATCAGCAGCACCGGTGTGTCGAGGTTCGCGGCGATGCGCGCGTTGAAGGTCAGCTCGGTGGGAGCCGCCACATCGGTGAAGTCGCTGCCCACGACGAGCACCACGTCGCAGTGGGCCCGCACCGAGCGATAGGCGGCGACGATGCGCGCCAGCGCGGCGTCGGGATCCTCGTGCGCCTCCTCGTACGTCGCGCCGATGCACTGCTCGTAGTCGAGCTCGGCGCTCGCCCGCGAGAGCAGCAGTTCGAGCACGCGATCGCGTTCGTCGCGGCTGCGGATCAGCGGCCGGAACACCCCGACCCTCGGCGCTTCGGCGAGCAGGGCGTCGAGCACGCCGATCGCCACCGCGCTCTTGCCGGTTCGCCCTTCGGCCGAGGTGAGGTAGATCGAAGCCGTCACTCCTCCAGCTTATCGGCGCGCTTCCGGCGCACCAGGCTGACGACGAGGATCGCCCCGCCGAGCAGCACGATCGCCCCTGCGCCGAGCAGCCAAGGGGTGTAGTCCTGCGAACCGGTGGTTCGCAGATCCTCGCGATCGCTCCCCTGCTGCGAGCCGTCGGCGCCGCCCTGCGAGGAGCCCTGGCCGCCGTCCGACGACCCGCCTCCGTCGGATGCGGCGAGGGTGCGCAGCTGCAGCACCGAGGGCACTCCCTCGACGCCGAGCGAGCCGTAGGGCGTGAGCCGAACGGTGTACGCGGTGTCGGGGTCGAGTCCGGTGAACGCGTGGGCGGAGGTGCCCGCGGGCAACTGCTCGGCCTCCAGCGCGTGCTCGGGCGCGATCTCGCCGAGATAGAGCTCGATCACGAAGTGGTCGGCCGAACCGGCCGCCCAGTCGAGGCGCAGCTCCGTGGGCGTCGCCTCGTCCAGGGCGAAGGAGGCTACCTCGGGGCGCTCGGGCAGGGCCGAGAGCAGCGCGAGCGCATCGACGCGGCCCGCACCGAAGACGTGCGCATCCTCGAAGCGGGACGCGTACGGGTTCACGATCCCGTCATCCGCGGTGTCGACCATGAACTGCGTCAGCGAGGCCTCGTCGATGTCCGGCGCATAGGAAAGGGCGAGCGCCGCGACGGCCGCGGCGTTCGGCGCAGCGGCGGAGGTGCCGTAGAAACGGTACTCGGGCTGCGCGTCGCCTTCGTCCTGGCCGAAGAACGTGGTCTGCGTGCCGTCGACCGCGGCGAGCAGAGGCGTGTCCACGAGCAGCGGCGCATCGAGGCGCGCGGCCGGCTCCGCCACGGGCGGAACGATGACCGGCTCGAACAGCAGGGTGGCGGGGCCGAGCGAGCTGTACTCCCGCACCGTGTCGGGCTCGTCCCAGGCGAGCGATGCAATGGCCACGGCCGAGCCGTCGGCTCCGTGCCCGAACGGCGCCTCGCCGACCCAGTCGCGCACGCCGTCGCCCAGGTGCGCGCGCTCGGCGATGGCGCCTCCGCCTCGCATGAAGAACGTGTAGACGGCGGGCAGGCGGGCGCCGGGATCGTGACCCTTGCGCACCATGACCATGCGAACCTCTCCGCCGGAGGGCAGATCCACCACTCCCGCGAAGTTCGGGTGCAGCGGCGAGAACCTGGGCAGGCCCGGGCCGATCATCCGCGGCTCACCGCTCACGGCGTCGACCTCGTAGAAGCGCCACTCGTAGTCGGTCGTGGCGCCGAAGAGGGGCTCGCCGACCGAGCCGACGGCCATGAGCGGCACGGTGCTGCCGTCGGCGGCCCCCAGCATGGACAGCGTGTCGTAGGGCGTCTGCACCCCGTCGTCGGCCGTCGGATCGAAGTCGAGGCAGTCGTAGTCGGTGCCGGTGAGCGGATCCTCCGGCCCGTCGAGCACCCAGGCCGGGCAGGCCATCGGCCGGTAGGCCGTCGTCTGCCACGAGCCGATCGGCAGCCCGGTGCTGGCGCCTCGGGAGCCCACGGCATTGGCGTTGCCCGCAGAAGTGAAGTATGCGACCCCGGCCTCACGGGCCAGATTGATCGCCTGCGAGAGGAAGCCCTGCTGATAGCTCAGTTCGCTGCTCCAGCTGATGTCGTCGACGATGACGTCGGCGCCGGCGGCCACGAGTTCGTCGACCCGGGTCGCCATCTCGAGCTCGCTCACGCCCGTGCTCGCGAAGAGCAGTTTCGCGCCGGGAGCGATGCCGTGCACGAGCTGCGCCATGGCACGGCCCTCGTCGCCGCCGCCGTACGGATGATCGTGGAGCACCTCGACGGGGATCGTGCGGCCGCAGGGGTTGCCGGGGCCTGGCAGGGCTCCGCTGGCGACATCGTCGGCCCAGCTCGTCGGATCGTCGAGCAGGTCGAACGAGTCCGAGATGATGCCGACGGTGACGCCGCTGCCGTCGACGCCGAAGAGCTCCCGCGCCTGATCGCTTCGGAGCGGCGAGTCGGCCTCCACGGGGATCGGCCCGCACGCCGTGCCGTCCGCACGGTTCGCGGCGGGCAGCACGGCAGGGGCGGCGGCGCGCTGAGAGCCGACGACCGGGTCGAGCTCGGGATAGGCGGCGAGCACGCCTGGCAGCTCGGCGAGCTCGCCGATCCGGCCCGGGTCGACCCGCACGGTCGCGGCCGCGAACCGCTCGAACACGCTGTCGACCTCGGCGATCTCGCCTACCGAGGCGAGCAGGGCGGCATCGGGCTGCTCCCCGAACATCACCGTCGCAACGATGCGCTGCTCGGCGTCGAAGCTGAGACTGCCGGCCCCGGCCACGGGCAGCCCGAGCTGCTCGGAGAGCAGCTCGGGGGTGTCCGCGCCTTCGCCTGCAGCGGCGGCGATGCGATCGACCAGAGTATCCGCCGGGGCGGCCTCCGGGGAGGCCTCCTCCGCGTGGGCCGTCGAAACCGCCGTCATCGTGATCAGCGCTGCAGCCGCGGCTGCCGCCATCCCTTTGCGCAGGTCGAATCGCATCGTCGCTCTTTCCGGTCGTGTTCCCTGGTCGGTGGGGTGAGCGTCCGCTCAGCCCCGAACCGTGCGGCGTTCGAAACGGCGGGCCAGCAGCAGTGCGCCGCCGAGCGCCACGAGACCCATGCCCACCATCGGCAGCCCTGCAGAGAGTTCGCCGCCCGTCTCGCTCAGGCCGTCCTTCTTCGGCGCTGCGATGCTGACGGTGTCCCAGCCGAGCAGGGTGCCGTCCTGATCGTAGACTGCGATCCGGTGGTCGCCCGTGATGTCGACGGGCAGCTTCACCTGCACGGTGCGGGTGCTCGAGACCGTGTGCGTGCCGAGGTCGATCGGCTCGGAGAAGAGGAAGACCCGCACGCTCTGGCCGGGGGTGGCGCCCGGCACGTGCACCGTGACGGTACCGCCGGCGACCACGTTGCTGGGCGCGGTGATGCCGTCCCGCTGCTCGGGGGTCAGGTCGGACTCCTCCGGAGCCCAGCCGCCGGTATCGGGGAGGCCGGGGTCGGCGCCCTGGTCGCCGTCAGCGGCGCCCTCGGCGCCACCGGGCTGACCACTCGCATCCGAGTCGCCCTCGGGATCGGTCGAGCCATCCGGATCGCCCTGGGCGTCCTCCGAGCCGTCGGGATCGCCCTGCGCGTCGTCCGAGCCGCCCTGCGCGTCGCCTTCCGCGTCGTCGTCGGAGTCATCTGCAGCCTTCGTGAAGGTGCTCACGTGTCGGTTGAAGGAGACGCTCTCGACGAGCGCGCTGCCGCTTTCCACGGTAAAGCCGTGTCCGAGGATCTCGTAGTTCTCGAGCGCGTCGAGGATGCTCTCGAGCGACACGTAGGTGTTCGCCGCCACGCTGCCGAGATCGCGCGAGGAGGCCCAGAGCAGATCGGCGGTCAGCTGACCGTTGGCCGGGATCGCCGCTCGCAGCGTGGTGAACTGCCGTCCGGGTACGCCCTCCTGGTGGAAGAACACCGGCACCTGAGCCTCGAAGCCGCGCGTGCCGTCGGCGGGAACGCCCATGACCCGATAGCCGACGTCCAGGATCTCGGGCAGGGAGTTCGTCGGGCGCGCCTCCTCGTCGTAACCGTAGACGAGCTGAGACTTGCCGGTGACCTGCAGCCCGAGCGACTCGCCCTCCTGCACGACGGTCTCGAAGGCTCCGATCGCGGGGTTCGTCGATGCGACCTCCTCGTGCCAGCCCTGGTAGCTCGTCGCATCGCCGCGGATGTCGTCCGCGTGCACGAAGCCGTGATCGGAGCCCGCAGGCTCGGTGGAGCTCACCGGCTCCTCGTAGAAGTGCGTCGTATGGCCGTTCGCGGTGAACGAGGAGACGAGCACCTCATCGACCCCCGGCAGCACCAGGAACCCGGCGCCGATGGGGCGGGCATCATCCTGCTCCTGATTCAGGGCTTCGACGATGTCTCCGAGCGGAACCGGAGTGTTCGCGGCCACGCCGGGCAGCGCCTTCGAGCTGATCCAATCGTCACCGCCGGTATCGGCGCGCTGACGCAGCGTCGTGTACTGCCACTTGCCCGCTTCGGCGCCTCCGTAGTCGTAGAAGACGGGGATCTGATAGAAGAGCGTCGCGTCATCGGACGAGACGATATCGAGGCTCGCGGCGAGGCTCTCGATCGAGGTGTAGTCGTAACGCGCATCGGGATTGCTCTTCGCGACATCGTTTCCGTTGCCGAACATCACGAGCGCGTCGCCGTGCGCCGGAACGACGAAGCCGTTGGGCTCCTGCCGGTCGACCGAGCTGCGACCCGGTGCGAAGTGCCAATCGTTGTAGTGGGAGGCCTCCGAGACCTCATCCGCGGTCACGATGATCTGGCTCACCGGCACGTAGGCCGCGAGCGCCGGTGCCGCGTTGGCGGCGGTCACGGTGACGGCGGCGCCTCCGACCGCGAGTGCTGCAGCACCGATGGCCGCGACTGCACGTTTGAATCCCATGTTGTCTTCTGCTCCCGTTTGTCTTTGCGTGCTCCGCCCAGTTCGACGCACGCACAGCCTTTTCAGACTATGGGTCGAGAGGCGGAAGCGCCAGAGTGCGCGTTCAACTCCCCGTGCATATGCGCGATTCGACGCGTTCCTGCGCGAATCACCGCCGTGCAGGAACGCACGCATCGCCGCGCGCACCCGCCCCGCCCCTCCCCACCTCTCCCCTCCCCGCACCGCAGCTTGGCAGTAGGCGCGACCTGAAGGCGACCGAACCCGCACCTACTGCCAAGCTGCGGGAATGTTCGGGTCGCGGCCACGGAACCGCCCCTCCCCCCGCCCCCGTGCGTCTCCCCGGATCCGCACGGCGCGCGGGGACGAGAAAGGGCGGGGTGCGAAATCGCACCCCGCCCCGATCCTCGTGGTTGCTGCTCGGCGCTGCGCGCCTCGCTCAACCGGCGAGAGGAACCTTACGCAAGCTTGACGCCGGCGCCGGCCTCCTCGAGCTTCGCCTTGGCCTCCTCGGCGGCGTCCTTCTTGGCAGCCTCGAGAACGACCTTGGGAGCCTCCTCGACGAGGGCCTTGGCCTCGCCCAGGCCCAGGCCGGTCAGCTCGCGCACGACCTTGATGACCT
>JBEBTD010000053.1:0-12134 GCA_040393965.1 Leucobacter soli
TTCCGGGCCCCCCGGCGGCCCCCCCCCCTCACGGGCCAACCTCCCGTCGGTTTTCTCGGGCTTTTTCACCGCCCGCCTTTCCGCCGATTCGGATGGGGTGGGGAGGGAGCGGGAGGGTGGAGGGGCTGAGGGCGGGGAGCGGGAGGGTCGGGGCGACGGAGAAAGGGGCGATCCGCAAGCGGATCGCCCCTTCCTCTGCCTGCGGCTCTAGCCGTGCCTGGCCTGCTGCCTCCTGCGGCCGGCGAGGTATAGGCCCCCGCCGAGCAGCATCAGCATCGCGATCGCCGCGAGCAGTCCGCCGGCGAGTTCGGCGCCGGTCACCGAGACCGGATCGGCGGGCTTCACCTTCACGACGTCGAGGTCGACCGGGTGCCAGCGGGGATCGTCGCTCTTCGGCGTCGGCGTGTCGACGACGGCCTCGTTGCGGATCTCATGTCCGGGCTGCTCGTAGGCGGAGGCCAGCACATCGACGACGAGCGTCACCTCGACCTTCTCCCCGACACCGAGCGGCTCGGTGAGGAGCCACGTCACGACGCCGTTCTCATGCGAGACGGTGACGCCCGAGGGGAGGTTCGGCGAGGAGTCGAACGCGAGCCCCTTCGGCAGCTCGTCGGTGAGGGTGATCGGGCCGGGATCGGCGGTCGGGCCGAGATTCTCGACCGAGATGCGATAGGTGCCCTGCTCGCCGACCTTGAACTCGCCGACCGACTGCTTGTCGACCACGAGCGTCACGACCGGATCGACGACCACGGGGGTGCTCGACTCGTTGTTGTCGGGGTTGTAGTCGTAGTCGTCGTCAGGGCGCACGGTCGCGGTGTTCACGAGGCCCTCGGCGGAGAACACACCGTCGGCGAGCTGCGTGCGCAGCTCGATCAGCACGGTCTCGCCCGGGGCGAGCTGCTCGCCCGCGCGCACGGGAACCCAGCTGAGCAGTTCGCTGCCCTGCGATGCGGTGATCGCGGGATCGATCGCGAGCTGCGTGCCGTCGGACCAGGTGACCGTCGCCGAGCCGGGGACGTAGCCGAGGCCGACCGGCAGCTGGTCGCTCACCGTGATCGGGCCGCGCGCGACGCTCGGACCCTCGTTCGTTACGAGCAGGCGGTAGTCGACCGTCGAGCCAGCGAGCACGCGCTCCTGCTCGACCGTCTTCACGATCGAGAGGTCGGCGCCCGGCTCACCCTTGGTGTCGTCCGAGCTGTTCGGGCGCTCCGTCGGGGGCACGTTCGTGGCGCGAGCCTGCGCCCAGTTCACGAGACTCTGCTCGGGATCGAGACCGGGGTCGGTCGCGAACGTCACGAGGAACGAGCGCATCTCGGCCTGGCCGACGGCGAGGGGGCCGTCGAGCGAGACCGTCAGGCAGTCCGTGGCCGGGTAGCCGGCGAGCTCGGCCAGGCCGTCCTCGCAGACGTCGGTCGCGGCAGCCCACTCGCCCTTGCCGTCGATCATGGTGAGGCGAGGATCGCTCAGCCCCTCGTGGATCGGGTCGACCACCTGCACATCGCGGGCGACGGCCGGGCCGAGGTTCGCGACGTCGATGCGATAGGTGATGTCGGTGCCGGGCACGAACGGCGGCACGGGATCAAGCGAGGATGCAGCGACCCATTCGCCGTCGACCTGAACGACGCGGTTCTTCCATATGTCGAGCGCGGTGCTGTCGCCGGGGGTCACCGTGACCTCGTCCTCGTTGTTCGAGGGGTCGGGGTCGCGGGTCTCACCGGGAGCCACGGTCGCGACGTTGGTGATGTCGCCGTCGTACCAGGCCGCGTCGATGAGCGCGGTCAGCTCGATGTCGGGCTCGTCACCCGGCGCGAACCGGTCGCCGGTGAACGTCCAGGTGATCGTGTCGCCCGCGGTCGCCTCGGCCCAGCCTCCGGCGTTCGAGGTCGTGGCCGTCCACTGCGCGTTCGAGGGGTCGGTCACGAGGCTCCGCACGCCCTGCGGCAGGGTGTCGCTCACCGTGATCGGGTGATCCTCGGAGCTCAGCGAGGTCGACGGGCCCGCATTGCGCGGCTGCAGCAGCCAGGTGACGGGCTCGCCCGCGGTGATGCGGTCGACCGGGGTGAGCACGCTCTTCTCGATGGTGAGGTCGGCGATCGGCACCGTGACGATCGTGTCGTCGTCTTCGGTCTCATCGCTGATGTTGCGCTCGGCCACGAAGACCTCGGCGAGGTTCGTGATCTCGCGCACATCGCCGATCTCGACCGTCACCTCGGCCGTGATCCGCAGCGTGTTCGCCTGCTCACCGGGCTCGAGGTCGTCGGCGTAGACCGCCGTGACGAGGGCGCCCCCGGCGGGGTTCGCCGGGTCGGCGAGCGCGATCGAGTCGATCGTCCAGCCGGTCGGGTCGCCGTCGCCGTCGAGCAGCGCGTCGCCCGCCTCGTGCTTCACGAGGAGGCCCGAGGGGATCGTGTCCTCGACGCGCACACCGCTCGCGAGCGACGGGCCGTGGTTGCGCACGTCGATCGTGAAGACCGCCTCGTCGCCGACCTCGTACTCGTCGACGGGGGCGACGGCGTCGTGACCCTTCACGAGGGGCACCTCCACCTCGCGCTCGACGGTCACCGGAGCGTCGTCGGAGTCGGGCGCCTCGGGGCCGCTCGTCGGGTCGCCGTTGATGGCGAGCGTCGACGAATCGATCTCCGCGGTGTTGACGAGGATCGCGCCGTCGGCCACCGCGCGGTCGATCTCGACCTCGAAGCGAATCTCGGGAGCGCTCGCGCCCGCCGGGAGGCCGGCGGTGCCGGGGACGCGGGTGAAGGTCACGTGCTGCTCGTCGCTCGGATCGACCGTCGCCTGCCAGGAGCTCGCGTTCGTGCCGACGAGGCGTACGAAGCTGATGCCCGCGGGCAGCGTGTCCTGCACCACGAGCGGGGCGATCGCATCGGTCGGGCCCTCGTTGCGCAGCGTAATGCCGTACTCGAGGGTGGTGCCTGCGACCGCGGTCGCGGTCTCTTCGCCGTCGGCGTCGAAGGCCTGCTTCACGATGCCGAGGTCTGCGCGCGGCGAGACGACCACATCGGCCTCGTCCTCGGAGGTGTGCGGCTGATCCGGGTCGGTCGTACGACGATCCGTCCAGCTCAGCACGGCCTCGTTGGTGAAGGTCGCCGAGACGTTGCCGCCCGCCGCGAGAGCGTTGGGGGCGATGTCCACGACGATGTCGATGTAGCTCTCTCCCACCGGCAGCAGGGCCGGCGAGGTCACCGCGCAGGTGACGGCGCTCGCGCCGACGGGGTTGAGATCCGTCGGGCAGACCCAGGCGCTGCCGCTCTGCGGGGTGACGCTCGCGAGCGTCAGATGAGCGGGCAGGGTGTCGAGGATGCTCGCCGGGTTGGCTGACGGGCCTTCGTTCTCGATGAAGAGGCGGAAGGTGGCCTGCTCGCCCGCGATGACCCCGGTCGAGTCGACCCATTCGTCGTTCTCGTCGTCGTAGACCTTCTTGACGAGGGTCATGTCGGCCTCGCGCTCGAGGGTGACGTTGTCGACATCCGAGTCGCCGGGCCCGTCGGGACCGCCGTCGGTGGTCGCCGTGTTCGGGTACACGCCATTCGGCGCGGCCGAGGCGATGTCGACGGTGAGGCTGATCGTGAAGGATTCGCCCACCGGCAGCGTGAAGCTGTCGGCGGCCGAGCCGACCGTCCAGCTCAGCTGGCCCGCGACCGAGGTGTCGGCGGCGATGGCCGAGGCGGCTCCGCCGTTGAAGCTGATCTCCGAGGAGTCCGCCGCGTACGCGAAGTGGGTGGGCAGCGTGTCGGTGACGAGGATCGGACCGCGCGAGGCCGAGGGGCCCTTGTTGGTCACGGTGATCTCGTAGACGAGCTGCTCGCCCGCGACAGCCGTGCCGACGTGCGTCTTCTCGATCTCGAGCTCCGCCTGACGCGTCGGGGTGTTCGACTCGTCGAAGTCGCGATCTGGGTCGGCATTGTCGGCATCGGCCTCTACGTCGTTGCGCACCACGCTGTCGTCGTCGAGCACGAAGTCGGAGTCGAGCAGCGTCGTGATCACGAACGAGACCCGGTTCGAGGTGTCGCCCGAGGGCAGGTCGATCGGGCTCGCGAGCGGCGCCGGGGCGTCGAGCGCGAACACCTGATCACCGGTCGCGACCGTCGTCGTGCGATCCCAGGTGCCGACCACGTCTTCGAAGTCGACGTAGCTGAGGTAGCTCGGCAGCTCGTCGGTGACGGTGACGCCGCGGGCGGTGGCCGGGCCGAGGTTCGTGACCTCGAGCAGGTAGCTCACGTGCTCACCGGGCACCGGCGCCTCGGTGGCGGCGACCCATTCGTCCGCGTCGGCGTCGAAGACGACCCGGGTCTTCTGCACGTCGATCTCGGTCGCGACCGAGGGGGTCACCGGCACCGTCGAGGTGTCGTTGTCGGGGTTCGGATCGCGCGTATCGCCCTCGTCGACCGTCGCCGTGTTCGGCAGCGGGGTGTTCGCGGGCCAGTTCGCGTCGATCATGCCGCTCAGCGTGATCGTCGCGGGCGATGCGCCGACGGCGATGGATGCGCCCTGGTACGTCCAGGTAATCGTGTCGCCGGCGGTTGCGGGCCAGGTCGCCGCGGGATCGCCGGGGCGCGACATGGTCGCGATCCAGGTGCCCGGGACGGAGGGATCGGCGACGCCGGAGATGCCGGTGGGCACCACATCGCTGACCGTGATCTTCTCGGTGCCGCTGAGCGAGACCGAGGGCCCGAGGTTCGTGACCGCGATGTTCCACGAGACGGGCTTGCCCGCGCCGCGGTCGGCCTCGGCCGTGTTCACCGTCTTCACGACCTGCAGATCGGCGGCGGTGACCGAGGTCTTCGCCTCGTCGTCGCTGTTCGGGTTCGGGTTGGTGATGCTCGGCTCGATCTTGCTCTCGCGCTCGAAGGTCTCGCCGAGTACCGAGGCCGCGTTCTCGAACGAGGATCCGGTGGCGAGATCGCTCGGCAGGTTCACATTGCCGACGATGCGGATGTAGTCGCTGCCGCTCGCGGAGAGCGAGAGGTTCTCGCCGACGCGGAACTTGAACGAGCCGGTGGTCGCGGAGTTTCCTTCCGTGACCTCGAGATCGGTCAGCGGCGTCACGGTCGCACCGTTGTGGTAGCTCGCGGTCCAACCGCTCACCGTCACGCCTGCGGGGAGCGTCTGGGTGTCTTCGAACTCGAACCAGCCCTCGCTCGCGTCGGGGCCGTGGTTCGTGACGAGGATCTCCCACTGCGGCTGCGCGTAGCGTGGAGCCGTGGCCTTCGGGTTCTGACCGGCCACCCAGCTGCCGGCCTCGAGGCCGAAGAGGTTGCCCTCGGCGCCCGGAGCGCCCTCCTCGACGACGCCGCCGATGGCGTTCTTCACGAGCTTCAGATCGGCCTCGGCGATGTACGCGTCGGCCTCGCTGTCGGGCCCGGTGAAGCTGCTGCCCGGCACGGCGTTCGCTTCCGCATCGGTGGTATCGGTGGTGACCGCGCGCAGCTCGTTCGTGTGCGCGTTCACCTCGATGCCGGTGCCGGCGTCTTCGATCGCGCCCGGCTGCGGAACCGCGTCGAAGGTGATCGTGATGGTGCGGGCTGCGGCGTTCGCGCCACCCTCGGTGCCCGGCAGCAGCGCGCTCTCGGGCATCGCCTCACCGAGCTCCCACGCCAGGGTGACCCTGCCGTCTTCCTCACCCAGCTGCGGATCGTCCAGCACCGTCGTCGCGGCATTGCCCACCTTGATGCGGGCGCTGTCCGCCACGTACTCCCAGTTCAGCGGCAGCACATCCTCGACCTTGATCGTCTGCGCCGACCCTCGGCCCGTGTTCACGAGCGTGAGCGTCCAGTTGAAGGGCTCGCCCACCTGTGCGAGGCCGTACTCCTCGCCCGAGACCGGGGTGGTCACCGACTTGTCGAGCTCGACGAAGGGGAAGAGCGGGGTGACGCTCGCCTGGTCGCGTACGCGGTTGGCTCCGTCGAGCGTGCGGTCGTAGGAGCGTCCGTCAGCGGCGAAGGACTCCCAGTGCGTGACGTTCGCGTAGTTCACGAGCGCGGCGCCGGTGAGATGCTCGGAGTCCGCGAAGCTCGCGGAGTAGCCGTAGTCAGTCGAGCGCGGATGCGTCGCATCGGCCTGCGCCTGCGGGTAGAACGGCCCCTGGTTCAGCCAGGTGATCGTGCCGCCCTCACCGTTCGCGATGTCGCCGGTCACGCTGCTCGGCGCGGGAGTGATCGACGAGACGTCGACCTTCACGCCCGCGGGCACGCGATCCTGCACCGTGACGTTGTGCGCCGGCGTGAGGTTCGCGGCCGCAGTGCCCGAGTTGAAGGCCGTGATCAGGTAGTCGAAGCTGCCGTCCGGGTTCAGCGTGATGGCGTCTTCGTTGATCGGGCTCTCGAAGTCGACCTTCTTGGTGATGCCCATCTGCGGGGTGAGCAGGTTCACCAGAGCCGTGCGGTTCGGGGTGCCGGTACGGTTCGTCGCGCCGTCTGTCGAGCCCCAGGTGAAGCGCGCCGTATTGATGAAGGGGCTCGTGCCGACGGCGTCGGTCACCTTCGCCTGATAGGTCAGGGTGATGACGCGCGTCTCGTCGTTCGAAGCAAGATCGCCGCCCGTCGGCGTGTACGACCAGCGATGGTTCGTCCCGCTCGGGTTGCTGTGCGCCCAATCATCCGTCACATCGACTGCGCTGCCGCTGCCGGTGGTCATCTCGACGTGCGCGGAGTTCGCGATCAGCTGCACACCGGCCGGCATCTGATCCTCGAAGCGCACGTCGTAGTAGTTGACCCGCGGCTGCAGGGTCGCCACGAGCTGGTACTGCACCGTCTCGCCGACGGGCGCCGAGACCGAGGGGCCGAAGGCGCCGGAGGTACCGATGCGCACGCCCTTCGCGAGATCGGCGACGGCAGCGGTGACAGTCGCGTTCGAGGTCGCGCGAAGATCGCCTCGGCGATCCGCGGCGTTCGACAGGGTGTCGGGCAGCGTCTGCCCGATGATCGCGACGTCGTTGCGGTAGCTGGCGCCCGCGCCGGCGGTGTCGGCGATCTTCGCCGTGTAGCCGAAGGAGAGCTGCGCCGGCGAGCTCAGCGCCTTGAGACCAGCGAAGGCCTCGTGGTGCCACGTGATCGTGCCGCCGGTGCCGGCTGCTACGCCGTCGGACACGTAGACGGTGTTCTCGGCGATCGACCCGCTCGCGGGCACGTCTCCGATCACAACGTTCACGGTGCCGACGCTCGGTGTCATCGTGAAGGTGCTGCTACCGTCGACCCTGAGGCCGGCGGGCAGGGTATCGACCACGACGTTGTCGTAGCTCTTCGGGCGACTCGAGTTGCTGCCGACCGAGACCGTATAGGCGACCGAGTCGTCGATGTGCACCGCGCCGGAGCCGGTGCGAACCTTCGTGATCGTCGGCAGCGGCTCGCGGAAGGTCACCGTGGGGCTGTTGGTGTTGCTGCTCACCCGGGCGTTGCCGCCCTGATTCGGATCGTCGAAGCTGAAGTTCGCGGTGTTCGCGAGCACCTTGCCGTTCGGGATCTGCGGGCGGCTCGCGCTACCGCTCCCGGGATGCGTGACATCGATGTCTCGCATGTACACCTGAATCTGCACGGCGAACTCGACGGCATCCTCGCGGGTCGTGTAGCTCGCCGGGAAGGTGAGCTTGCCGGTCGCCGTGTTCAGATGGAACTCCGTCGCATGCGGGGTCGCGGGGTCGCTCGGGCTCTGCGTGAGGGCGATGCCGGTCGCGGGCCGATCGAGAGCCGCATTGACGAGCACGTAGGGGGCGGTATTCGGAGTCATCGTACCGTTGCCCGACTGGCCCACGAGGTTGCCGAGGTCGGCGAGCACGCCGTTCCTCACGGTCGTGTTCGAGGGGATCGTGACGCGGTACTCGAAGGTGGCGAGCTCGCCCTGCACGATCACGTTCGCGGGGTTGTTCGCGTCGCTCACGGGCGTGGAGGAGGGCGTGATCTCAGAGGTGATGAAGGCCTTCGTCGGCTGCGCGGATCGCATCTCGAAGTTCGAGGGATCGCTCGCCTGACCGTTCCCGTCCTCGAGCACGAACTCGCGATCGGCCGGGTCGGTGCTCGGGTCGCGCGGCTTCGCGACGTGCTCGTCGCCGCCGTTGACGATGAGCTTCGACTCCTCGCCCGAGTTGTTCGGCACCCGGAGTTCGAGGATCGATGCATCGTTCACGTAGCGCTGGCCGAGCTGAGCGGCATCGCCGCCACCGCCCTCGCCGTCGGGCACGATCACGGTGTAGCCGAGGGTCAGGCCCTGGGCGGCGGCCGGCTTGGCCGGGGTCGCGGGGTTGCCGCCCGCTGCTGGGGCGGCGGGGATCGCCTGCAGCGATCCGGGCACCGAGCCGGTGAACTCCCAGACCACGATGGTGCGACCGTTGAAGTCGTCGTTCAGCGCCGTGCCGGGGTAGCCGGGATCACCCGGATCGTAGGCGTGGGCGGTCCACTCGCCGGAGTCGGCGGCTTCCTCCGAGGAGAAGTACTGGCCGACCATCGGATCATCGGGATCCGCAATCCATTCCTGCGTCACCCGCGCTGCCGTGGTGCCCGAGGTCAGCTCGCCCGTGGTCGGGTTGACACCCCTCAGATCGGCCTTCTTGATGCCGACGGGCAGCGCATCCCACAGCACGTAGCCGGTGGTTCCGTTGAACGGAGCGCTGACGTCGAGACGGAACTCGACCTCGTCGCCCTGCTTCGTCTTGGCGCTCTCGCCGAGATCGTCGCCGTCGACATCGCTGTTGTAGGGGTTCGGCAGCGCGGGGGTCACGGTGCTGTCACCGGGATCGCTCGCCGTATGGGTGATCTGCTTGATGCCCTTCCGCAGGTACACGCCCTGATCGCGCACGGTCTGGGCCGAGCTGCGGTCGAAGTGAATCACGTCGTCGACGTTGTTCTGCTGGTACTTGGCCTGGTTCTCGGGCAGGTCGACCTCGCCGAACGCGGACTGCTCCGAGACGGTCACCTTCAGGAAGACGGTGAGATCGGTCGCGAGGGGGAAGAAGCGGTCGGTCGCGCTCAGCCCGCAATGGTCGCCGAGCGTGAGGATCATGGCACGGCCGTCGACGGCGACGTCGACGAAGGTCTCGACCCACTCATCGGGGTCCTCTGGTGCACAGTCGCCGATGCCGTTCGTCGCGCTCGGGATGATCCGCATGTCGTCGGGGATGCCGTCGCCATCGGAGTCGGTGGTGCCGTCGAAGACCACGCCCGCGGGCAGGAAGTCCGTCAGCTGCGGGTTGCGCACATCGGTGCCCCGCGGCGGGATCACGTCGATGCGGTACCAGACCTCGTCGCCGACCGAGAAGGGCGTCTCGGAGCTCTTCACCCACTCGGCCACGTCGATGCCGTCGATCGTGCTCGCATCGGGCCAGGCGCCGCTGTAGTCGCGCGGCAGCACGCGCTTGTTCAGCCGGGTCAGCTCGGCCTGCAGGCTCGCCGAATCGTCGTCCCAGGCGTTCCAGACGCCATCGGCCACATCGCCGCCGACCGTGTTCTCGGGGTGGGTGCTGCCCGCCGAGGTCACGCCGTCGAGTGCGTCGATGGAGCTCGTCTCGGCGTAGATCTCGACGCGGTTGTTCACGACGTCGCCCGAGGTCGTGAGGCCCTCGCCAGCGAGGTAGGCCTTGTTCTGGCGCGCCGAGTACTCGATCTCGTGCGACTGCGCGGGATCGCTCGAAAGCGCGCTCTGCGGGTCGAGCTCGAGATCGATGAAGAAGTGGCCCGTCGCCTCGTCGAAGGCGATGCCGATGAGCTTGGCACCGGCGAGCTCATCGGCATCGCTGTCCGCGACGGACGACGTCCACCCGCAGGCGGGATCGACGCCGGCCGCAGCGAGGGCGGCGTTCCATACCGCAGCATCGTTCTCGTGCGTCGCGCCCGAGGTGCGCGGATCGCCGAGCACAAGGTCGGGCAGGCCCGGCGTGCCGGAAGCGCCGTCGGCGACGACCGTGCCTTCCGGGAAGACGGGGCAGAGACCATCGGCGAGGTCGTCGACGAGACGGTACGGGCGCTGATCGGGGCCGGGCACCGTCGCGGTGACGTATTCGCTGCGGTCGAGCGTCAGCGTGTAGCGCGCGATGCCGGTCTGCTCGAAGACGCCCTGATCGACGCCCTTGAGCACCCGCACGTCGACCGCGCTGATGGTGTGGCTCGCCTCGTCCTCGACGGAGCTCCCGTCGTAGCTGCCGCTCGCGATGGCGCGATTGGTGTAGCGCTTCGGCTCGCCCGACGCCTCGGGATCGGCGGGATCGCCGTGACGCGTGGAGGCGCCGCGGTTGTTGTCGAGGTTCGCGATCTGGCCCCGGCCGTCGTCGTCGGTCGGCTGGCCCCCGGCGCCGTCGAAGTCCATCGTGTTCTCGAAGAGGGGCACCGCGGCGCGGTAGCGGATCTCGAAGAAGCCGGCCTTGCCCTCGGTCTCGGGGTAGCCCTGCTCCTCGGGGTCGACGATGCTGTAGTCGAGCAGGCCCGCTGCGGCGAGCGCGCCGATGTGCCAGGTGACCTTCGTGAAGACCTCGCCGCCCTCGACGACGGTCTCCACGCTCTCGCCGATGGCGCCGGCGTTGAGATCGCGCGCACCCGTGATCGTACGGTCTCCCGAATAGGTGCTGTCGGCCGGTGCGGGAGTCGCGTCGAGGCTCGCCGCGCCCGGGTACTCGGCGGACGAGTTCTGCGTGCCGTTCGCGTTCGTCGTGCGATCGGGGTTGACCGCCCCGCCGAGGCCGAGGTACTCGAGGCCCGCGGGGATCATGTCGGTCACGGTGACGTCGCTGAGATCGCCCTCGCCCGTGTGCCACACGCGAAGCGTGTAGGTGGTCGTGTGGTCGTGCACGCCGCGAAGCAGCTCGCTGTCGGGGCTGGGCTCGCTCTTCTCGACGCGCAGCGCGTTGACGAGCACCTCGGTGGTGCGAGGGTTCGGGAGGCCGGGATCGGAGGTCGCGGCGTTGCCCGCGACGCGGCTGCTGCTTCCGGGGAACTGGGGCAGCAGCTTGGGGTCGTCGCTCGTGAACGCGGTCACGTCGACATCGATGGTCGAGCCGACCGGGAACAGCTCTGCATCGGGGCGAAGCGTGAGCGTGTGCGTCGTCGAGGCACCGAGCGGCAGGTCGCTGATGTTCTCGAAGACGACGTACTGCTTGCCTGCGGGCACCTGGCAGCGCCCGCTGAGCTGGCCGGGCGTGACCGGCTCGAGGCCGAGCGCCTCGCACTGGGCCGCGCTCGAGCTCGAGAGACCGGGGATCACCCGGCTGCCGCCGGAGGTCGCGGGGAAAATCTTGGGGGTGCCGAGCGTGCCGGGATCCTCGATCGTGACTCCCTCGGGCAGCACGATGCCCGAGCTCACGTTGTACTGCGGGCCCGCGGCGGGGTTGCTCGTGAAGGTGAGGCGCAGCTGCAGATCCTCGCCCGCGATGTACGTGCCGACCGGCTCGACCGAGAGACCGGGAGCGGGGCCGGCCGCGAGCGCGCTCTGCACGCCGACGCCGGCCACCACCAGCATGCCCGCCGCGAGCGCGGCTGCGGCGCCGCCCGCGATCAGCTTGCGCACGCGTCCCCATCCGCTCATCGCGCGCGTAGTTTCTGCCGACGTATCGGACATGCTCTCCCCTCATGTTCCCCAGTTGCACGCGCGCCGAAGGCACGCTTCGCAGGCGCGCCCCTGGCACGCCTGATGGGAGGGCGCTCTGCTCCCCTGCGCCCTCCTCCGGAAAGCACCACAGAGTGCTCCCCGTCTAACAACGTAAGGTTATTGGTGCGAAGTCGCCCTATCCACCGAGGGTGATATTAAGGGTGAATTTTAACTAGTCGCGGCCTCACCCTCGGCCGGTCAGCGGCGTCAGGCCGCCTCAGAGAAGAGTCCGCGTTGCGTCGCGGCGAGCACCGCGCCCGAGCGGGAGTTCACACCGAGCTTGCGGTAGATCGAGCGCAGATGGGGCTTCAGGGTGTTGATCGAGATGTAGTGCTCGCGGGCGATCTGCTCCCGGGTGAGCCCTGCCGCGAGGGCGCGCATGAGCTCGAGTTCGCGCTCGGTGAGCGGGTCGTCCGGATTCGAGAACAGCGCGCCGCCCGCTCCCTCCATCGCGTCTTCGCTCGGCCAGCCGTCGAAGCGCGAGCGCGCGAGATCCCGCAGCTCCTCCGAGAACGACCGGGCCTCGCGCGGGCGCACGCCTCCGGGCATCG
>JBEBTD010000054.1:0-12059 GCA_040393965.1 Leucobacter soli
CCGCGCAGCTGACCCGTCTTCCGCTCAGCTGGGCAGTAGTCATGACTTGGGCGACCCTGAGGTCGCGCCTACTGCCGAGCTGCGAGGAGGCGCGGCGTGGCTGCCAAGCGACGGAGTACGCGGCGGGCCGCTCAGAAGACGGGCGAGACGAGCAGCGAACCGAGTACGAAGCCGAACCAGGCGAGCACGACCGCGCCGACGAGCTGCCCGAGCCCGTTCGCGAGGCCGGCGAGCACCCGCCCCCGGCGCAGCAGCCGCACCGTGTCGTAGCTGGCGGTGCTGAAGGTCGTGTAGCCGCCGAGCAGCCCGACGCCGAGCACGGCGGCCATCGGATGCGCGGGCGCAACCGCGCCAGCCAGCACGCCGATGCACAGGGATCCGCTCAGGTTCACGACGAGGATGCCCCACGGGAACGCCGCGCCCCGCGTCCGACGCGCGAGTCGAGAGGCGATCGTCCCGTCGAGCACGAAGCGCAGCACCGCGCCGACGCCGCCCGCGAGCGCGGCCAGCAGTGTCACGAGGATCGACTCAGTCATCGGCGCCTCCCGCTTCGGGCGACGACGAGGATCCCCGCCCTCCCTTCCCGAGACGCGCCCCGAGCGCGATGCCGAGCCACGTCGCCAGGGCGCCGAACAGCAGCGTGGCGAGGCCGTAGCCGAGTGCGAGCCCGACGGATCCGCCACCCCAGAGCAGGGCCACCGCCTGGGCGAGCGCGCTGTAGGTCGTGAACCCGCCGAGCGCGCCGGTGCCGATCAGCAGCCGCAGGCGCTGCCGGCCGTCGGTCTCCGAGCCCCGCGCGGCGAGGGCCTCGAGCAGCAGGCCGAGCAGAAGCGCACCCACGAGATTCGCGATGAGCACGGCCATGGGCAGCCCCGAGACGTCGGGCACCGCGAGCATCAGCAGCTCGCGGGCCAGCACGCCGAGCGAGCCTCCGGCGAACACGAGCAGCAGGTTCGCCGGCCGCAGATAGGACGGGGGCTGCTGCTCGGGTTCGCGCGTCACTCCCCCATTCTGCCCCCAGAACGCGGGAAGGGGGAGCAGGCGCTGCCCACTCCCCCTTCCGCTCGACCAGCCTCCGCTAGACCCCGAGCTCGATATGCCGACCGGGAATCGCATCGAGCAGGTTGCGGGTGTACTCCATCTGCGGGTTCTCGAAGACCTCATCGGTGGTGGCCTGCTCGACGATGCGTCCGCTCTGCATGACGCAGACGCGGTCGGCGATCAGGCGCACCACGGCGAGGTCGTGCGTGATGAAGAGGTAGGTGAGACCCAGCTCGCGCTGCAGCTCGGCGAGCAGATCGAGGATCTGCGCCTGCACGAGCACATCCAGCGCCGAGACCGCTTCGTCGAGCACGAGGATCTCGGGCTTGAGCGCAAGGCCTCGGGCCACGGCGACGCGCTGTCGCTGGCCGCCCGAGAGCTCGTTCGGGTAGCGGGTCGCGAGCTCGCGGGGCAGGGCGACCTGATCCAGCAGCTCGAGCACGCGCGCACGGCGGCTCGCACGATCGCCCACGTTGTGCACATTGAGCGGCTCCGCGATGGTGTTGCCGATGCTCACGAGCGGATCGAGCGAGCCGTACGGATCCTGGAACACCGGCTGCAGCTTGCGGCGCAGCGCGAAGAGCCCACTGGATCCGAGCGTGGCGGTGTCGATGCCGTCGATCTTGATCGTGCCCGAGGTGGGCTTCTCGAGCTGCAGCACCATCTTCGCGATGGTCGACTTGCCCGAGCCGGACTCGCCGACGAGGGCGAGGGTCTCGCCGCGGTTGATGGTGAAGTTCGCCTGCCCCACCGCGGTGAAGTCCTCGTGCCCGAAGTTGCCCTTGCGGAGCTTGTAGACCTTCGTGAGGTCGGACACCTCGATCACGGGTTCCCGCACGATGACCTTGCTGTCGTCCTCGGCGATGGCCGCGACGTCGAAGGTCTCCGTGGGGGCCGGGGGCAGATCGGGGTTGCTGCCGATGCGGCGGGACGCCAGCGAGGGCGCTGCCGAGACCAGGCGCTTCGTGTACGGGTGCTGCGGGCGCTGCAGGATCTCCCTGCTCGGCCCCGACTCGACGATGTTGCCACGGTACATCACGATGAGCTTCTCGGCGCGCTCCGCCGCGAGACCCAGGTCGTGGGTGATGAAGACCACGGCGGTGCCGAGTTCGCGGGTGCGCTGCGCCAAGTGGTCGAGCACCACGCGTTGCACCGTCACGTCGAGCGCAGAGGTCGGCTCGTCGGCGATGAGCAGCTGCGGGTCGGCCGAGAGGCCGATGCCGATGAGCGCGCGCTGCTTCATGCCACCCGAGAACTGGTGCGGGTACTGCTTCATGCGCTGTTCGGCGTTCTGCAGGCCGGCCTTCTCGAGCACCTCGATGGCACGCTTCTTGACCTCGCGGCGGCCGGAGGCGAGGCCGTTGGCGCGGATCGCCTCCTCCACCTGGAAGCCGACCGACCACACCGGGTTGAGGTTCGACATCGGGTCCTGCGGCACGAGGCCGATCTCGCGGCCGCGGATGGTCTCCATCTCGCGCCGTTTGATGCCGACGAGCTCCCGCCCGTTCCACTTGATCGAGCCGCCCGTGATGTGGCCGGTGCCGGGCAGCAGGTTGATGACCGCGTGCATGGTGGTCGACTTGCCCGAGCCCGACTCGCCGACGATCGCGACCGTCTCGCCCGGGTAGACGTCGAGGTCGACGCCGTGCACGACCTCGTTGATCTTCTTGTCCACGCGGAAGGCGACCCGGAGGTCGCGCACGCTGAGCAGCGGCTGCGCGGTGGAGGTGTTGCTTGCGTTGTCGCTCATCGACGTGCCCTCGCCTTCGGGTCGAGCGCGTCGCGAACGACCTCGCCCAGCAGAATGAAGCCCAGCACCGTCACCGCGAGAGCGACCGACGGCCAGATGAGGGGCATGGGATCGGTGCGCAGCGAGTTCTGGGCCGCGCTGATGTCGTTGCCCCAGCTGATGAACTGCCCGGGAGGCAGGCCGACGCCGAGGAACGAGAGCGTCGCCTCGGCCACGATGGCGGAGGCCAGCGAGAGCGTCGTCACGACGATCGTCGGGGCGATCGAGTTCGGCAGCACATGGCGCACGAGCGTACCGAACTGCGAGACGCCGAGCGACTTCGAGGCCATCACGAAGTCGGCGTTCTTCATGCGCAGGATCTCGCTTCGCATGATGCGGGCGGTGATCGGCCACGAGAAGCCGCCGATCGCGAAGGCGATCACGAGGGGGTTCCGGTAGTCCGCCAGCACGCTCATCACGACCACGGCCGCGAGGATGTAGGGGATCGAGAAGAAGATGTCGCCGAGCCGCGAGAGCACGGTGTCGATGAAGCCGCCGAAGAAGCCGGCGAGTGCGCCCATGATCGATCCGAAGACGAAGGTGATCATGATCACGATGAAGCCGACGGAGACCGAGGTGGGCGTGCCGTAGATCATGCGCGAGTAGACGTCGCAGCCCTGCACGTTGAAGCCGAGCGGATGCCCGGGCTCGGGCGCGGCGTTCGAGAACTTCAGCTGGCAGGCCCGCGGGTCGATCTGCGTGAAGAGCGTCGGGAAGAACGACACGAGCAGCACGAGCAGGATGATGGCGGACGACACCCAGAACATGGGACGCCTGCGCATGTCCCGCCAGGCGTCTCGCCAGAGGCTCGACTTCTTCTCGGCGATGCGAACCGCGTCGACGGCGACCACCGGGGTCTCGTCGATCGGGGCGACGAAGTGCTCGGGGATGGGGTTCTTTTGCTCAGGCATAGCGGATCCTCGGATCGAGCACGGCGTACAGCAGGTCGATGACCAGGTTGACGATGAGATAGATGAGCACCATGACGGTGACGAAGGAGACCACGGTGGCGTTCTCGCCGCGCAGGATCGCGTTGAACAGCACGTTGCCGACGCCGGGCACGTTGAAGATGCCCTCCGTCACCGTCGCGCCGACCATGAGCGTGCCGAAGTCGGTCGCCGTGTTGGTGATCGTCGGGATGAGCGAGTTGCGCAGTACGTGCACCGGTACCACGCGGCCTCGCGAGAGGCCCTTCGCGTAGGCGGTGCGCACGAAGTCCTGGTTGAGCGTGTCGATGACCGAAGCCCGGGTGAGACGCATGCTCGTCGCATAGAGGCTGAAGCCGAGCACGAGGCCGGGCAGGATCAGCTCCTGGATCGGCGCTCCGCCGCTGACCGTCGGTCTGAACCAGCCGAGTTGGAGGCCGAACACGTACTGCGAGACGAAGGCGACCACGAAGATCGGGATCGCCAGGAAGATCAGGCCGATGATCAGGTTGATGTTGTCGAACCAGCTGCCCTTGCGGAGCCCCGAGTAGAGGCCGATGATCACGGCGAGAACGAGTTCGAAGACGATGGCGATCGCGGCCAGCTTGATGGTCACCGGGAAGGTGCGGGCGAGGATCGCGCTGACCGGCTCCCCCGAGAAGCTCATGCCGAAGTCGCCGACGAAGATGCCCTTCAGGAAGAGCAGCCACTGGACGAAGAACGGCTTGTCGAGGTTGTACTGCGCGCGCAGCCGCTCGAGGATGGCCTCGCTCGGCACCCGCTCGCCGAACATCGCGGCGATGGGGTCGCCGGGCATGGCGAAGACCATCCAGTAGATGAGGAAGGTGGTGCCCAGCAGCACTGGGATGACCTGAAGAAGGCGGCGAAGAACGTATCTCAGCATGATGTGCCGGCCCTCCGCTCTGAGTATGGGTACATGGTGGGTATTCTCTCGCAGTTCTGGCGCGAATCGAAACTCAGCGGCAGCGTTGCCGCGAAAATCCGCGCTTCATCGGGATCGCCGATGAAGCGCGGAAAGGGAGAGGCCCCGGGTGCCTCTGAGCTCCCGGGGCCTCGAGAACCAGCTGTTGCTAGCCCTTGGTGATCTCGTAGAACAGCGGCACCGAGTTCCAGCCGAACTCGACGTTGTTCAGGTTCTCACCGAAGGCGCCGGTGGTCGCCTGGTTCCACAGCGGGATCGAGGTCAGATCCTGCAGCAGGATCTCCTGCGCCTGCTGCATCGCAGCGATGGCCTCGTCCTGGTCGCCGGTGCGGCTGGCCTGATCGAGCAGCGCATCGAACTCGGCGTTCGAGTAGAAGCCGTGGTTCGAGCTCGCGCCGGTCGCGTAGAGCGGAGCCAGGAAGTTGTACATGCCGGGGTAGTCGGCCTGCCAGCCGGCGCGGAACGGGCCGCCCACGACGTCGGCTTCGCGATCCTCGAGGAACGCGGCGAAGGTCGGGTAGAACTTCGGCTCGACCGAGATGCCGAGGTTGTTGATCCACTGGTTGGCGAGCGCCTCGATCCACTGGTTGTGGGGGCCGTCACCGTTCGAGGCGAGGGGCAGCGTGCCTTCGAAGGGCGAGATCGCGTCGGCCTGGGCCCACAGATCCTTGGCCTTCTCGGGATCGAACTCGAGCACCTCGACGCCCTCGAGGTTGTCGTCGTAACCGGCGACCGCAGACGAGCTGAAGTCGCGCGCGGGCAGGTTGGTGCCCTTGAAGATCACGGTGGTGATCTCCTCGCGGTCGGTGGCGAGCGAGAGCGCGGCGCGGCGCAGCTTGCCCTCTTCGTCCATGCCGAAGTGCGGCAGGTTCGAGGAGATGGTGATGGTGGTCAGCAGCATGCCGGTCTGGTTGACCGCGCGATCGCCGAAGTCATCCTCGAAGGTGGCGAGGGCGGACTCGGGGATCTGGTCGATGATGTCGAGGTTGCCGGCCTGCACATCGGTGTAGGCGGCGTCGAGCGAGGCGTACATGATGACGGTCAGGCCGTCGTTCTGAGCCTCGCGGGGGCCGACGTACTCATCGTTCTTGACCATCTTGATCTCGACGTCGTGCTTCCAGGCGCCCTCGCCGTCGAGCTTGTAGGGGCCGTTGCCGATCGGGTTCTGACCGAAAGCCTGCATGTCCTCGAACGCGACGTCGGGCAGCGGGTAGAACGCCGAGTAGCCGATGCGATCCGGGAAGTCCGGGGTCGCCTCGACGGTGAAGGTGTGATCGTCGACGATCTTGAGACCCTCGAGGGCCTCGACGGCCTCGGTCTCGCTCCAGCCCTTGATCGGGTAGAAGAAGTACTGGTTGCCCAGCGCGTTGTCGACGTTCGCCGCGTAGTTCCACGCGTCGACGAAGTTGTGGGCGAGCACCGGGGTGCCATCGCTGAACTTCGCGTCGTCGCGCAGCTTGATGGTCCAGACGGTGCGATCCTCGTTGGGCTCGATCGACTCGGCGACCGCGAGATCCCAGGTGCCGTCGGCCTTGTAGTAGGTGAGGCCCTCGAAGAGCGAGTCGACGACCTTGCCGCCGCCGACCTCAGTGGTGTCCGCGGGGATGAGGCCCTTCTGGGGCTCGGTGCCGTTGACGGTGATGATGCCGCCCGACGCGCCCTCGTTGTTGCCGCCGTCGCCCTCGTTGCCGCCGCCCGAGGCGCAGCCGGCGAGAGCCAGGGAACCCGCGGCGGCCAGGGCGATGAGGCCCGTACCGATCCGTGATCGCTTCACTGATCTTCCTCCTTGTAGATTCCGCCTCACAGCGCGCGAGTCGCGCACCCCGAGAGCAGGGATTGAAACTAACCGTCTCAGCCTAGCCAGGGAGTCTGAGACGGATGTGATCGGCTGTGCATTAGCGACACAATCGTGACCTTCGAGCCTCGCGGGCTAGTGGAAAACCGAAACAGCATTTCAGCGAGAGAATCGTCGGAAGGCAGCGCTACGCTTGGCCCGTGACCGCAATCGCCTCGAAGAACAAGCTGCGCTGGGAACTCGCGATCGTCCTCGCGCTCTCGTTCGGCGCCTCCGCCGTCTACGCGATCGTCGCGATCGCCGAGCGCCTCACGCGGGAAGCCGCGCTGTCGTCGCAGACGGCGACGATCAACCGCCCGCTCGCGGAGCGCGAGCTCTTCGACCTGATCTACCAGCTGCTGAGCTTCGCCTTCGGGCTCGCGCCGGTCGCGCTCGTGGTCTACCTGCTCTGGCGCGATCGTGCGCCGCACCTCGGCCGGCTCGGTCTCGGGCGATCCTCGTCGGGATCGAAGCGGCGGTGGTGGCTCGGCGAGAGCGGCTACGGTCTGCTGCTCGCTGCGGCGATCGGGGTGCCGGGCCTCGTCTTCTACGTCTTCGCCCGAGCCATCGGCATCAACACGACCGTGGTGCCGGCCGCGCTCGACGCGCACTGGTGGACGGTGCCGGTCCTCGTGCTGATGGCGCTCAAGGCGGCGCTCGGCGAGGAGCTGATCGTGGTCGCCTACTTCTTCGACCGCATGCGCCGGCTGGGAGTCGGGCCGGTCGCGACGATCGTCTCGAGCGCGCTGCTGCGCGGCAGCTACCACCTCTACCAGGGATTCGGGGGCTTCATCGGCAACGTGGTGATGGGCCTCGTCTTCGGCTGGGCCTATCAGCGCTGGGGCAGGTCGCTGCCGCTCATCGTCGCGCACTGGGCGCTCGACATCGTGAGCTTCGTCGGCTATCCGCTCGCGCTGGCGATCTGGCCGCAGTTCTTCGGGGTCTCCGGCTGACCCCCGACGAGGATCGCGTCTCGCCCGAGACGGATCTCCGCCGCGGCGTCAGCTGGCTCGGGCGCTCTTCGCCATGTGATCCATGAGCCCCCAGATCTCGTCGTAGACGGCGGCTGCATCGGTATCGGAGCAGCGGGGCTCGGGTCGGATGACCTCGAGCTTGCCGTCGTCGAGCTTGCGCAGACCCCATCCCTGTCGAGCGGTTGCGCACGACTCCGGCAGCGACTGGGCGAGCGTGATGTCGAACATCACGCTGTCGCCCTGCTCGGTGTAATTGACCGAGCCGAGCTTCTGCGACTTGTCGACCGTGATACCCCACTGGGTGATGGGGATCGGGTAGATCGAGGGGCCGACATCGACCTGGGGCACGTCGCTGGGCTCAGGCTCCGGCTCGGGCTCCTCGCTCGGGGAGGGCTCCGAGGTGGGCTGCTCCGTCTCGACGGGCTGCTCGCTCGTGCTCGGCGTCGAGGGCGTGGCGGCGGGATCCTCGCCGCCGCGCACGCCGTTGATGATGAAGATCGACGCGATGATCGCGATGACCGCGCCTCCGCCCACGATGATCCAGGGCAGGGCCCTGCGACGGGGCTCTCCGCCGACCACCGAGATGCGTTCGTCGTCGCCCGGCGGGTTCGAGGCCGCGCCGAGCGAGAGCGCGGCGAAGGGATCCTCCTCCGCCGGCTGGGCCGGCGCCGCGGGCTTCGAGACCGATGCAGCGGGGGCGCTCGCTGCGGCAGCTGGAGCGGCAGGGGCGGCGGGGAGCGGCGCCGTCGGCGGCTGAGACGCGGCCGGACGGGGCGGGACCGCCGGCGTCGACGCGGCCGGGCGCTGAGCCGACTTGGGGATCGTGTCGTAGGGCTGCGTCGCCTCGGGATCCTCGCGCGGCGTCTTCGGCTCCGATGTCGCAGGAGCGCTCGCCCGCACGGCCGGCCGCGCCGACTCTGCCGGCTGCGAGGGCGCGGCGCTCGGCGCCTGCGACTCGGCCCGGAAGACCGGGGGCAGGGGTTTGGCCTTGGGCTCCGAGGAGAAGCCGGGCAGGATCAGCGGCACGAGCTCCTCGTCAGCGGAGGGAGCGCCGAACGCCATCAGCTCGTCGAAACTCGGGGTGCGGCGCGCCGCGGGCTCAGCAGTCGGCCCGGGCGGCGGCGTCGGCTGCTCCGGGGTGCCCTCCCGTTGCGCAGCGGGATCCGCGGGGCGCTCGGGAGCGGCCTCGTGATCGTCACCGTGATCGTCGTCTCCGACCGTGGCGGAGTCGAGAAATGCGCGCAGTTCTTCGTCATTCACCCTGACAGACTACAGAACCCGCGGCGGCATCACCCAGCCCGGCCCCTCAGGAGGCGCGCTTGACGACGCTCGACTTGAGCTTCATCTTTCCGAAGCCGGGCACACGGGCGTCGATGTCGTGGCCGTCCCCCGCGTCGGGGATCAGCCGGATGCCCGGCACTTTCGTGCCGACCTTGATGGTACCGCCGCCACCGCCCGAGACCTTCACGCTCTTGACGAGGGTGACGGTGTCGCCGTCCTGCAGCGGGTTGCCCACGGCGTCGCGCACGCCCACCGCCGGGAGATCCTCGCCGCCCTCGCCTACCCCGGGCGCCCACTCGTGGCCGCACATGGGGCACGTCAGCAGCGCCCCCGACTCGTACGCGTACTCGCTCGCGCACTCGGGGCAGGGCGGCAGCTGGTCGTGCGTCTCGGTCACGGGGATCCTCTCGTCTGTCGGCGGCGCGAACCGCCCGCGGCGTGATGCTCCCAGACTATCGGGCCCTCGCCCCGTGATTCAGTCGGCCGAGAGCAGGAAGCCGCGCAGGGCGGCGATCACCTCGTCGGGCTTCTCCGAGTGCACCCAGTGGCCCGCTCCGCGGATCGTCACGCGCCTGGCCTTCGGGAAGAGCACGCGCATGGCCGGGGCGTCGTCGTCGCCCACGTAGTCCGAGCGGTCGCCGCGGATCCACAGCACAGGCCCCTCGTACCGGCGATCGCCCTGCTCGGGGAAGCCCATGATGGCCTCGAGCTCGGCGCGCAGCAGCCTCAGGTTCGGCTCCCAGGCGAACCCCCCGTTCTCGCGGACGAGATTCTGCAGCAGGAAGCCGCGCACTCCGTCGCTCCGGATCGCGCCGCGCAGCTGCTCGTCCGCCTGTCCACGGCTTTCGATCGCAGCGAGGTCGAGCCCCGCGAGCGAGTCGAGCAGGTGGCTGAACTCTCCCCGGGAGGCGGCCGAGGCCGTCGGGGAGATGTCGACCACGACGAGCCGCCGCACGAGCTCCGGGTGGCGCAGCGCGAGCACCATCGCGACCTTGCCGCCCATGGAGTGACCGACGACGTCGACCGGCCCCGAGGCGGCGAAGCCCTCGCGCAGGTGATCCGCCACGAGGTCGGCGAGCTGCGCGTAGTCGAAGTGCTCCGTCCAGCCGGACTGCCCGTGGTTCGGCAGGTCGACGAGCAGGCTCACGGCCTCGGGCTGCAGACCCGCCGCGATCCTCGTGAAGTTCTTGCCGCGGCCGAACAGGCCGTGCAGGAAGACGACGCGCTCGGCTCCCCCGCGATCCTCGCCGACGAGGGTCGAGTGCAGGGGGCGGGAGAGCTGATCGGTCACGCCTCCACGCTACCGGGTGCGCGCCGGGCCCGCCGCTCGCGTCAGTCGCAGCTGAAGGCCCACATCACGCCGAAACGGTCGAAGACCTGGCCGTACCAGCCGCCCCAGGGCGCCTCCGAGAACGGCATGCTGCCGATCTCGCCGCCGCCGTCGACGAGCTTCTGGATGAGTTCGCGGGCCTCGTCCGGAGTGTCGGTCGTGTACAGCATCGAATACGCCGTGCCCTGAACCGGGTAGTCGTTCTCGAAGTCCATCGCGTCGCCGCCGGTGATCGCCCCCGCGGGAGTCGTCAGCACCGCATGCGCGACGGCCTCGGGATCGGGTTCGAAGGGCATGCCCTCGAGCTCCATGTCGCCGTAGCGGAGCACCATGAGCTCTCCGCCGAACACGTCGTGCCAGTGCTCCATGGCCTCGGCCGTGTTGCCGGGCAGTGCGATGTAGGTTGCGAGCCAATGCGCCATGATGCGCTCCTTACGTCTCCCGGCCGTCGTCCTCGATGCCGCTCATTCCAGTATGAACGGTCGCTCTCGCCTGCGGAACCCCGTATCGGGCTCGCGGTCGCGCCGCCTGCCGGAGTCAACGCCTCGCGCGACGACGCTGCGCGGGGAGGAGCCGTGCGAGCGCATGACAGAGCAGAGCGGCGGGCACGAGGATCGCGGCGCCCGCAGCCCAATCCCTTCCCTGCAGCGGTCGCCCGTCGAGGGCGAGCTCCCGGCACGCGGCGAGCGCGCCCGGCAGCATCACCGGCAGCGCGGTCGCGACGCCGGCGGTGTAGCGCCGCTGCACGACGGAGGCGAGCAGATGCGTACCGACGTGGGCGCCGAGACCCGCCGTCACCGCCCGGTAGAGAGGCGAGTCGCCGCCGGTGCGAGATCCTCGCAAGCAGGCGAACCCGACGAGCAGGGCCATGAGCCCGACCGCCGCCCACGACTGACGTGCGTCCATGCGGAACGCCTCGACGCCGCTGCGCTCCGCGAGCGCGTCGCAGGTGGCGGGAAAGGCGATCGCCTCCTCGACGTCGTGCAGCGCCCAGGCGGCGAAGAGCAGGAGCGGGCCCCTCATCTCGCTCCTGACGCCGGCGCCTGCCCCTCAGTGCTGCGCAGGTGCAGGTCGCGCAGCAGGCAGACTTCGGAGAGGTGATGGATGAGCTCGCGGTTGATGTGCAGCACGAGCGCTGCCATCGACCAGTCGGCGTACGGGCCCTCGGCCTCGCCGCAGAGCCGCTCGAGACCCGCCTCGCCGAGGGACTCGACGCCTTCCTGCCAGCGGGCGAGCTCTTCGTCGAGCTGGCGCAGCGCCCCGGCAGCCGTCTCGGCGTATTCGAAGGTGAAGTAGTCGACGGGCTCGCGGCCGAAGTGGGAGGCGCTGCGCATCGCGAGCACGCCCACGATCACGTGGCCGAGTCGCCACGCGATCGTCGTGAACGGGGCCGGCTGCGGTTCAGGGAAGGCGAACTCGATCACCATCGATCCGCTGCCGCCCTGCACGGCCGCCTCGCTCCGGCCGCGCGGGCGAAGGTTCCAGCAGTCGGCGACCGGCTCCCAGAAGTACTCCTCGTCGGAGAGCCCTTGGAGCCGCTCACGCACCTGATGCGTCCAATGCCAGTCGATCTGCTCCCTGAGCCGAGCGTTCCAGCTCTCCTGTTCGGGGGTTCGGGCGTTCATGCCTGCTCCTTCGCTCCATGGGCGGTGCCGCCCGTGCTGGTCGTTCCCTCCCTCCGGCGTGCTCCCCGGCGACCCTCCGCTCCGCCGGTACCGCTCAGGCCCCGCCGTGCTCGGCGCGGAAGACGTGCACGAGGGCGTTGGCATGGCCGTGCCCCATGCCCTGCTCTTTCAGGAACGCGACCTGTTCCATGTGCTTCTCGCCCGCGTGCGGCCGCAGCTCGGCGATCCATTCCTCGATCGTCTTGCCGTACTTCGCCTCGATCGAGGGGAAGTACGACTTCGGGCCCTTCACTGCTTCTGCCATGCGATGCTCCTT
>JBEBTD010000055.1:0-11869 GCA_040393965.1 Leucobacter soli
CGCGGTGAAGGCCGCGCTCGCCCGCGCCGGCGTCTCGCCCGAGCAGGTCGACCAGCTCGTCGCCGGCCAGGTGCTGCAGGGCGGCGCAGGTCAGAACCCGGCCCGCCAGACGGCGGTCGGCGCGGGCATCCCCATGAGCGTGCCGGCGCAGACCATCAACGCCGTCTGCCTGTCGGGCACCGAGGCGGTCGCTCAGGCCGTGCGGCTGATCAATGCCGGTGAGGCGGAGATCGTCGTCGCGGTGGGGCAGGAGTCGATGTCGCTCGCCCCGCACGTCATCCCGCTCCGGGCCGGCGTGAAGTACGGCCCCGGAACGCTCGTCGACACCGTCGACCACGACGGTCTGACGGACGCCTTCGACCGCATCCCCATGGGCAGGCTCACCGAGGACGGCAACACGCCGCTCGGCCTCACGCGGGAAGCCCAGGACGCCTTCGCAGCCTCCTCCCACCAGCGGGCGGCAGCCTCCGCCGAGTGGCTGGCCGGCGAGATCGCGCCCTTCACCGTGGCCTCCCGCCGCGGCGACACCGTGGTCTCGAGCGATGACGGCGTGCGCGCCGATACGACAGCGGAGGCTCTCGCCGGCCTGCGCCCGGCCTTCGCGACCGACGGCACGATCACGGCGGGCAACGCCTCGCAGATCACCGACGGCGCGGCCGCTCTGGTGATCGTGAGCGAGGCCGCTGCGTCGCGCCTGGGACTCGTGCCCATCGCGCGGGTCGAGGCGACCGCCTTCGTGGCCGGGCCCGACACGCAGCTGCACTCGCAGCCGTCGAACGCGATCGCCGCGGCGCTCGCGCAGGTCGAGGGCGGAGCGGCCGCGGCCGACCTCGCCGCCGTCGAGATCAACGAGGCCTTCGCCGCGGTCGGGCTGCAGTCGACGGCGGAGCTCGGCGTCGACCCGGAGATCGTCAACGCCCACGGCGGCGCGATCGCCCTCGGCCATCCCATCGGGGCCTCGGGCGCCCGTATCGTCGGCACGCTCGCGCGCCGGCTCGCCGATCTCGGCAGCGGCTCGCTCGGCGCCGTCGGCATCTGCGGCGGCGGCGGCCAGGGCAGCGCGGTGGTGCTGCGCGCGGTGTAGCCGCCGTTCGAAGCCTTAGCCGGCTGCGAGAGCGATCTGATCCGTCAGCGACCTCGGCTCGGTGAACGGCTCGAGGGCGACCAGTCGTTCATGTGCGCTCGCGAAGTCATCGATGCCGGGGATGCGGTCGAACCTCACCCCGGGCCCTTCGACGACGGCGACTCGAGCGTAGTAGCCGCCCGCGACCGAATAGACGTGTGCGGTGTCGCCGCACTCCTCGCTGGCGAGCCAAGCCACGAGCGGGGAGACCCACTCCGGAGACAGCCGCTCCAGCGTTTCAGGGGGCATGATGCCCTCGGTCATCGCCGAGCGGGCGAGCGGAGCGATCGCGTTGACCTGCACGCCGGAACGGGCGCCCTCGATCGCCAGCACCCGGGTGAGGCCCACCAGTCCCATCTTCGCGGCGCCGTAGTTGGCCTGCCCGAAGTTGCCGTAGAGACCTGAACCCGAACTCGTCATGATGACCCGGCCCCAGCCCTGCCCGGTCAGGTACGGCCAGGCCGCCCTGGTGACGTTGAACGCCCCCTTGAGGTGCACCGCCATGACCGCGTCGACCATCTCGGGTTCGAGCTTGCCGAAGCTCTTGTCGCGCAGAATGCCCGCGTTGTTCACCACGATGTCGACTCGCCCGTGGGCCTCGATCGCCGTGCGGATGAGCCCGTTCGCCCCTTCGACCGTGTCGATGCCGTCGATGTGCCCTTCGGCGCTTCCGCCGAGCGACCGGATCTCCTCGACGACGGGGCTCGGATCCACGACGTCGTTCACGACGATATGCGCTCCATGGCTCGCCAACTGGAGTGCGTGGCTGCGGCCGAGGCCGCCGCCGGCCCCGGTGATGACGGCGACTCTCCCGCTCATTCGAGTATCGTTCATGCGTTCTCTCCCCACTTGATGATGGTGGCCGCCCAGGTGTATCCGGTGCCCGCGGCGAGCATCAGGACGATGTCTCCCGGCCGCAGCACGCCGCTTCTGGCGGCGCGATCGAGAGCGAGCATCGGATCCACGCCGCTCATGTGACCGGTGTCGTCGAGATAGGCGGCCTGGTGCGCTTCGAGGCCCAGATTCTCGACGAGGGCATCGTGCATCGATCGCTTCATGTGGATGCCGCAGAGGTAGTCCACTTCGCCGAGCGTCACGCCCGACTTGCGGCAGGCCTCGGTCGCCGCCTCGATGAAGTTCGACATGGTGACGGGATCGAGACGCTCCTTCATGCCGACCGGATCCTCCACCGTCAGTACGTGCAGGTGCTGCTCGATCGTCTTCGCGGAGGGGGGCTCGAGGCTTCCGCCGGCTGGCACCTTGACATGGTGCGAGAACGAGCCATCGGTGATCATGTGGCTCGACAGCACTTCGCCGAGGCCCGATCCGCGCGTCAGGAGCGCCGCGACCGCACCGTCTCCGAAGTTGTAGGTGAAGCGCGAGCCCGGGTTGTCGTAGTCGATCAGATAGGACTCGCGGCAACCTGCGACCAGCAGCACGTTCTTCAGTTCGGGTTCGGCCACCATCATGTCGCGGGCCACGCGCAGCGCTACCGGGGTGCCGCAGGAGACGTAATCGAGTTCCAGCGTGAAGGCAGCGCCGCAGCCCAGCATGGAGGCGATCCTCGGGGCAGCCTGCCAGACCGGATGGTCCTTCCACGTCGATCCGAAGTAGATGAGCGCGTCGATGCTCTGCGGGTCGATCGACTGCTCCTGCAGCAATCGTGCACCGGCGGTTGCGGCCAGGTGGCTGACATGCTCCTCCTGCGCCGCGATGTGCTTGCCGCGCAGCCCGAACTTCTCGATGATGATCTCTTCGGGGATGTCGCTCAGTTCGCTCAGCTCTGCAGCGGTGATCCAACGTTCGGGCAGGTAGTGCGCGATCGCCGCGATGCTGACCGGAGTCGTGCCGATCCGGGTCATGAGGCCCCCTTCGCGCCGAGGCCTCGGCTGACGAACTGATACATCTGGTCGAACACGTCATCGGGTACGGAATCGGTCGATCCCCAGGAGACCCAGCGCATGCCGATGATCTCGCCGATGCCCATGAGCATCCAGGCGAGCACTGCTGGATCGCCCGGTGCGATGTCGCCTGCCTCCATGGCTTCGGCGAGACCGGTCTGATACCCCTCCGAGATGCGCCTGTAGTGCTCTTTCAGCACCTCGGGAGAGACCGTCTCCGCCAGACGGATAATGCGGTACAGCGCCGGGTGCTCGGAGGCGAACTTGAAGTAGCCCTGAAACCCGGCCCGCTCACGTGCGATCCGGCTGGTAGCGTTCTCGGAATGCTCCGACATGGCCCGCCGCACCTGACGGTTCAGATCGATGACGAGCTCGTCGAAGATCTGCTTCTTGCTCTCGAAGTACAGGTAGAAGGTGCCCTGACCGACCTCGGCCGCCTCGGTGATCTTCACGATCGAGGCGTCGTGATAGCCGTGCGCGGCGAATACCGATTCCGCCGCACGGAGCAGGCGCGTTCTCGTGCGGGCTCCTCGCTCCGTGAGCTGCCGTCCGTCGGCGCCCGTCGGCGCGTCCTCCTCCTCGACGGTCCAGAGTTGCTCGCTCATCGGCCGCTCACCTCCTCTTTGTCGTTCTCGTTCGCATCGGGTGCGCCCCCATCGGGCACTGCTTCGGCGGCGATCCCGCCGGCCAGCACGAGTGCTTCGCCGTAGCAGATCAGGCCGCCGTCTTCGTCCGTGCAGCGCGTGGCGAGCCGCACCAGCCGCTTCTCCGGGCGAACCGAGGTGATCTCGACGGTTGCGAGCAACGGCTCTCCGGCAGCCGCCCCGCCTGGGAAGCGCATCGTCTGCTTGAGGTAGTTCGTGCCGGGGCCGGGCAGGTGAACCCCGAGCAGGGTGGAGAACAGGCCCGCGATGAGCGGTTCGGGCACGCGCTCCGATGGGCTCGCCTCCCCGGCCAGCGCATCGTAGTCTCGCAGATCCTCGACGGTGAAGACCCGGGTGATCTGCGCGGAGCGGCCGATCGCATCGTCCCACCAGCTCATCGCTCGCCTTCCTGTTCAGACACCAGTTCGCATTCGCCGGTGAGTCCGATCGAACCGTCCCGACTCGTGACCTCCGTCGCGATCCGTGTCGTGACGGCGTCGGCCTCCACGATCCGAAGCCGGATCGTCACGACGGAGCCGGCCGGTGTCGGCGCCAGGAACTGGAGCCGTTGTTCGCTCAGTCTGCCTGCGGGCCAGTGCTTCCGCAACTGCGCGCGCACGAGGGAGAAGAGGAACATGCCGTGCGCGACCGGTTCGGCGAACGGCGTGGCGGCGGCGTAGGCGGCGTCCACATGGATCGGGTTGTCGTCGCCTGATATCCTCGCGAATTCGTCCAGATCGAACTGCGAGATCGTGCGCTCGCAGTGGAACTCCTGCCCGGGCAGGCTTCGCTCGCTCATCGCTCACCACCCGCTTCGGCCCGCAGCGCCTGTTTCTGCAGTTTGCCCATCGCATTGCGGGGCAGCTGCTCGACGACATCGACATAGCGGGGCACCTTGTAGCCGGCCAAGCGTTCGCGGCAGAATTCGAGCAGCGCGGCCTCGTCGAACTCTGCATCCTGCTCGAGTTCGAGCACCGCCCGGCCGACCTCGCCCCAGCGCTCATCGGAGACGCCGACGACGGCGCATCCTCGCACGGCCGGATGCTGGATCAGCACGGCCTCGACCTCTGCGGGGTAGACGTTCTCGCCGCCGGAGATGTACATGTCCTTCGCGCGATCCACGATGTAGAAGTAGCCCTCGTCGTCCTGAGTGGCGATGTCGCCCGAGCGCAGCCATCCATCCGCGTCGAAGGCCTCGCGGGTGACCTCCGGCAGCCGCCAGTATCCCGGCGTGACCCCTGGGCCCCGGATGAGCAGTTCGCCGCGTTCGCCTGCGCGCACGGCCGCTCCCGACTCGTCGACGATCTTGACGTCCACGAAGGGTTGCGGCTTGCCGACCGAGCCGGCCTTGCTGATGGCGTGCTCGGCGTCGAGCAGAAACACCGTGGGGCCGGTCTCGGTCATGCCCATGCCCTGACGGACGCGGATGCCCGCGGCGTCGAGGCGCTGGATCAGGGGAACCGGCATGGCGGCGCCCCCTGCGGACCACGAGCGCACTCCGCTGAGATCGGAGCCGGCGAAGTCGGGGTGCTCGGTGAGCATCTGGTAGACCGCCGGCACGCCGAAGAAGACCGAGGCGCCGTCGCGCAGCTGCGCGAGGCTCTGCCCGGCATCGAAGCCTGCAGGCAGAATCGTCGTGCCCCCGACGAAGACCATCGGCAGCAGATAGAGGTTCCAGCCGCCGGTGTGGAACTGCGGCAGCACCGAGAGGAAGGTGTCTTCCGAGGTCAGCCCGGCGGCGGTTCCGATGTTGAGGTGATTGACGAGCGCCATGCCCGCCGTCTGCTTGACCCCCTTGGGGCGTCCCGTGGTGCCGGCCGTGTACATGAGGTACCAGAGTTCGTCCTCTTCTCGCGGACGGTGCACGATCTGCCGACCGGACGCCTCGGCGATGACCTGCTCGTAGCGCTGCTCGCCGTTCTCCTTCTGCGCGTCGAGCGACAGGGATCGCAGCGGCCCGTTCTCGCCGGGTACCCGGGCGATCAAGTGCGCGGCAGTCGTCGCGCTCGCGGCATCGCTCACGAGCCCCACGGCCGCGGCATCGGCGAGGATGAACTCGAGTTCGACTGCGGCGAGGCGCCAGTTGAGCGGCACCATGACCGCGTGCAGCTTGGCGCAGGCGAACAGCAATTCGACGGCTTCGGTGCAGTTGCGGGCGAGGATCGCGACCCGGTCGCCGGAGGAAACGCCCCAGTCGTCGCGCAAGAACTCCGCGAGGCGGCTGGCGCGGTCGTCGAGGTCTCGGTAGCTGAGCTCGGCGCCGGTCGTGGCGTTGATCAACGCGACCCTGTCGCCGTCGAGTTCAGCGCGCTTGGCTGTGAGATCGGGTAGGTACATGCTTGCTTCTGCTCCTCATCGTGCCGCTGCGGTTCGGGTGCGGCTCACGGGCGTCATCCTCGCCGTCCGCTCCTCGGGTCAGGCCGCCTCCCGAGAAAGGCGGCCATCCCTTCCGCCGCGGCTTCGCTGCTGATCTCGGCTGCGAAGCTCTCGAGCTCGGCGTCGAGACGGTCGGCTATGGCCTGCCGATCGGCCCAGAGCAGCCGCTTGGTGCGGCGTACGGAGGCGGTGCGCTTCCTCGCGATCCCGCGTGCGTGCGCCATCGCGCACGTAAGCAGATCCCCCCGCGCGATCTCGGTGGCGAGCCCCCATTCCACGGCCTGGTCGGCATTGATCTCGGAGTTCGACAGCTGGATCGACATGGCCCGCGTGAGGCCGATGCGCTGGGGGAGCATGGCCGTCCATCCGCCGTCCGGGCTGAAGCCCACGTCGACGTAATAGGGGGCGAAGGTCGCATTCGGCTCGAGCAGCACGATATCGCTCGCGAGTACCAGCCCGAGGGAGCCGCCCGTCACCTTGCCCTGCACCGCGGTGACGACGGGCACCTCGAGGTCGATGAGTTCGAGCATCATGGCGTTGAGCCCGCCGACGATCTCGCGGGCGTAGGCGACGAGGTCGTCTCCGTTGCGCGCGGCGAATCCGGCGACGTCCCCGCCGGTGGAGAAGTTGCGGCCCTCCGCGGCGATGACGAGCGCTCGGAGGGTCGTACTCGCGGCGGCCGCGCGCACGGCCGCACGGATCTCGTCGAGGAACTCGGGCACCAGCGAGTTGTGCCGATGGGCTCTCGCCAGCGTGATCACGCGAATCTCGTCATCCCCGCTGACGCGGACGCAGTTCGACGGCGATGCTTGATCGAGCGAACCCATCTTTGCCTCCTCGCAAAACTGACAGCTGGTTCACCTCTCACTATCGACCGCTTCCGCCGCCTTGTCAAGTGCCGGACTCGAGCCGGCCGCGCGGGCGGTTGGTAACAGAATAGACACTTCCAGTACGCGGGATTGACACAAACGCGGTCGCGAGCTTATTGTTACCGAAACCTGAATCATGCGTCAGGTTTGCTCGAGATTCCTTCAGCTAGAGAGGCTCAACGATGAGGTCTACAAAGAAGTACCTGATTCCAGCCGGTGCAGCGGCGCTCGCGCTCGCCCTTGCGGGCTGCGCCCCGTCGGCGGAAACCGGGGGCGGGAGCAGCGGAGACGGAGAGGGAGCAGCCCCGGTGGCCGTCTCGCTCATCACTTCCGAGACCGGCCCGCTCGCCGCATACGGGGAGCAGTTCATCGGGGGCTTCAACGCTGGTTGGGATTACGTCACCGACGGTACCGGCGAGATCGACGGCCGAGAGGTGAACATCACGATCTCCGATGACGGCGGCGACCCCGATAAGGCGGTCAGCGTCATCAAGGACGAAATCGGCAAGGGGACCAAGATATTCACCGGCACGGTGGTCTCGGGCATCGCCCTCGCCCTCGCCGAGCAGGCCGCCAACAACGACGTGCTGTACATCTCGGGCGCGGCCGCCACGGACGCGGTGACCGGCATCAACGACAACACCTTCCGATCCGGCCGTCAGACCGCTCAGGACGTGGCGACCGCCGGTACCTTCCTCGGCGATCCGAGCGGGAAGAAGATCCTGGTGTTCGCCCAGGACAACGCCTTCGGCCAGAGCAACGTCGCGGGCGTCGAAGCGGTGCTCGGCGCCAAGGGCGCCGAGGTATCCGGAGTGCTCGTCCCCGAGGACGTGACGGAGTTCACTCCGTTCGCGCAGCAGATCGTGCAGTCCGGCGCCGACCTCGTGTTCGTGGCCTGGGCGGGTGCGAACACCGCCACCATGTGGGGCGCGCTCGTGCAGCAGGGCGTCTTCGACGCGATCCCGGTCGTCACCGGTCTCGCGGATGTCGCCACCTACAACGCCTACGGCGAGGCGAGCGGCCAGATCAGCTTCCTGAACCACTACTTCGCGGGGGCGACCGAGAACGCCGAGAACCAGGCGATGATCGAGTACCTCGAGTCGAACGGCAAGGTCGCCGACATCTTCTCGCCCGACGGATTCAACGCGGCGCTGATGGTCGCCGAGGCGATCCGCTCGGGCGGAGACGAAGTGAGCGGCATGATCGAGGCGCTCGAAGGCTTCTCCTTCGACGGGCCCAAGGGCAAGATGACGGTACGGGCGAGCGACCACGCCCTGCTGCAGGACATGTTCCAGGTGCGCCTGGTGCAGGACGGCGACAACTGGGTGCCCGAGCTCGTGGACGTCGCGGCCGCCGACGAGGTCGCACCCGCCGAGACCGAGTAGCGCACCGACCGATATCAACCTTCGATCGAGAGAGCCAGCGGGTAATGACGCACCAGCAAATGCTCACGGTCGAGCACCTCGGACTCCAGATCGGAGGGGCGCGCATCATCGATGACGTGTCCCTCTCGGTCTCGGAGGGCGAGATGCTCGGTGTGATCGGCCCGAACGGGGCCGGCAAGACCACTCTGTTCAACCTCATCTCCGGGGTGCTCAAGCCCACCGAGGGCACGGTCGAGCTCGAGGGGCGCAACGTCACCTCCGAGCCGATCCATCGGCGGGCGAGGGCAGGCCTCGGCCGTACGTTCCAGACCTCCAGCCTGTTCCCCGCGCTCACCGTGCTCGAGAACGTGCGGCTGGTGGCGCAGACGAAGCTCGGCGGAGAGATATCGGTCTTCCGATTCCCGAGTCGCGGCGATGAGGCGACTGCGATAGCGCTGCAGCAGCTCGAGGCGGTGGGCCTGACCCGTCACCTCGACACCGCCGCAGGAGTGCTCTCCCACGGCGACAAGCGCAAGCTCGAGATCGCGATGCTCCTCGCCGGGGATCCCCGGGTCATCCTGCTCGACGAACCGATGGCGGGCGTGGGCTCGGCCGATGTGCCCGGGCTCGTCGAGCTCATTCGCTCGGTTCACGAATCGGGGCGGACCATTCTCATGGTCGAGCACCACATGGATGTGCTGCTCGGCCTGGTCGATCGTGTTGCCGTCATGCATCACGGGCAGCTGCTCGCGATCGGCACGCCGAGCGAAGTCATGGCGGATTCGCGGGTGCAGAGCGCTTACTTGGGAGAGACGATATGACATCGACCATTCTTCGCGTCGAAGGCCTGCGGGCCTCGATCGCCGGGCAACAGGTGGTCGAGGATGTGCACCTCGCGGTGCCGAGCACCGGGGTGACCGCTCTGATCGGCCGCAACGGCGTCGGCAAGACATCGACGATCAAGGCGATTCTCGGCCTGATCGAACGCAGCGGCCTGATCGAGTTCGACGGCGAACGCATCGACCGCCTCCAGACTCACCGCATCGTGCGAGGCGGCATCGGCTATGTGCCGGAGGATCGAGAAGTCTTCTCGAAGCTCACCGTGGCCGAGAACCTGCGGCTCGCGGAGCGGGATGCGAAGCCCAACCGCGCTCTCGTGGAGGAGCTCTTCCCCGATCTGACCGCCCGCGCCCAGCAGGCGGCGGGGACGCTCTCGGGAGGCCAGCAGCAGATGGTCTCACTCGCGCGAGCCCTCATCAACACCAATCGACTGCTGCTCGTGGACGAACCGACGAAGGGGCTCGCCCCGAAGATCGTGTCGGAGGTCGCAGACGCTCTCGCGCGGGCATCCGCGACCGTGCCGATCCTCCTCGTCGAGCAGAACCTGCAGGTCGTGCGGCAGCTCGCCGAGACCGTCGTCGTGATCGAGGGAGGCCGCTCCGTGTACACGGGCATTGCGCAAGAGCTGCTCGACGATGAAGAGCTCGTCACCCGTTTTCTCGGCGTCCACGGCGCCGACGACCACCAGCACCAGGAGGAAGCATCGTGAGCACCGTCATTCTGCTGCTCGTGACCGGTCTCGGTCTCGGTGCGCTCTACTTCCTCGTCGCCTCGGGCCTCTCGCTCATCTACGGCCTGATGGACGTGCTGAACTTCGCGCACGGCTCGTTCCTGACCATCGGCGCCTTCGCCGGCTACGAGCTCTCCCGGTGGCTCGGCGGGGACAGCTGGGGCACCCTGATCGCCTCGATGCTGCTCGGAGCGGTCGTCGGCGCATTCGTCGCGACCGCGACAGAGCTCGTGCTGATCAGGCCGCTCTACAAGCGCCTCATCGAGCAGGTGCTGGTCACCGTCGGCCTCGCGCTCGCCTCGGTCGCGCTGTTCGAGGGCATCTGGGGCACCGATGCGCTGTACACCAGGGCACCGGCCGCGCTCGGCGGCACGACCGAGATCCTGGGCGCCCGTATCCCCAATGATCGCTTCCTCTACATCCTGGTCGCGGTACTGGTGCTGCTGGCTCTCGTCGCATTTCTCAAGTACACCCGCTACGGTCTCATCATTCGGGCGGGAGTCGAGAACCGGGATATGGTCACGGCGCTCGGCATCGATGTGCGGAAGGCGTTCACCCTCGTCTTCGCGATCGGCGGCGCCGCTGCCGGACTCGGCGGCGTGCTCGCCTCGCACTACTACGGCTACGTCTCGCCTCACCTCGGCGCGACCCTGCTGATCTTCGCGTTCATCGTGACCGTGATCGGCGGGCTCGGCTCCCTGGCCGGCGCGGCGATCGCTTCGGTGATCGTCGCGGTACTGCAGCAGTTCGCCAATTTCTACCTCGGCGGCACCGGAGACCTGGTCGTCGTGCTGCTGCTGGCCGGGGTACTGCTCGTTCGACCTTCCGGACTGTTGGGGAAGAAAGCATGAAACGCAACGGAAAACTCAATGTGAAGTCGGTGCTCCCGTGGGCCATAGGCGGAGCGCTCGTGCTGCTCTTCGCAGTCCTGCCGTTCCTCAACATCGCGATTCCGGGCGTGCTGCCCGGGCCCACATACACGCCGGGCACCCTGCAGGTGCTCGCGCTGTGCCTGCTCTACTCCTCGCTCGCCTTGAGCTATCACGTGATCTTCGGCACCGCAGGCCTGCTGTCGTTCGGTCACGCCCTCTACTTCGCCATCGGCGCATACGGTCTGGGAATCCTGCTGCAGGAGACCGATCTCACCCTCTTGCCGGCGATCGGCGTAGGGCTCGCGATCGCGATCCTCGTCGCTTTCGTGGTCGGCGCGGTCAGCCTGAAGGTCACCGGAATCTCCTTCGCGATGGTCACCCTGGCCTTCGCCCAGGCCGGTTCGGTGCTGGTGCGGCGCAACTCGCACATCACCGGCGGTGAAGAGGGGCTGCGGCTCTCCACCGAGCACATCCCTTCATTCCTCATCGGAGTGATGAACACGCGCAATCTCTATTGGATCGCACTCGTGCTGCTCGTGGTGATCTTCCTGCTCGTCACCTGGTTCGAGCGCTCGCGCGCAGGCCACGTGGTCGTCGCGGCACGCGAGAACGAGCTGCGCGTGCGGGTCATCGGCATTCGACCGTTCGTCGTCAAGCATCTCGCTTTCGTGATCGGAGCGAGCCTCGCGGCAGTGGTCGGCATGCTCTATCTGCTGCTGCAGGGCGGGGCCGCACCGAGGATCACATCGGCCGACTTCACCCTCACCATTCTCGTGATCGTGGTGCTCGGCGGCGTCGGTTCCCGCTGGGGCGCCGTGGTCGGCGCCATCATCTACACGCTGCTCGACCAGCGCCTCACCGCGCTCGCGGGATCCGAGTTCATCCAGGGATTGCCGGCGGTCCTGCGCATTCCGCTCTCCGAGCCGCTGTTCATCCTGGGCACGCTGTTCATCCTCGTGGTACTCTTCCTGCCCGGTGGAATCGCCGGACTCGCGCACTGGGCGGCCGCTCGAAGGCAACACGGGACCGAGGCCCGTATTGAGGAGGCGCGCGCATGACCTTGTCCGGCACCGATGATCTGCAGGGGCGACGAGCAATCGTCACCGGCGGCGCGAGCGGCATCGGACTCGCCTGCGCGCGCGAGTTCGCG
>JBEBTD010000056.1:0-11868 GCA_040393965.1 Leucobacter soli
AGGCCGCCGAAACGGCCGAGGCCGCCGACGAGCAGCCCGCGAGCGACCCGTACGCAGAGTTCAAGCGCGAGCTGCGCACGAAGCCCGGCAAGTGGTACGTCGTGCACAGCTACGCGGGCTACGAGCGCAAGGTGAAGTCGAACCTGTGGAACCGTCGCGAGACGATGGGCGCGGTCGACGACATCTACGAGATCCAGGTCCCCATGGAAGAAGTCATGGAGGTCAAGAACGGCCAGCGCAAGATGGTGACCCGTGTGCGGATCCCGGGCTACGTGCTGGTGCGCATGAACCTCAACGAGAACTCGTGGTCCGTGGTGCGCCACACGCCGGGCGTCACCGGCTTCGTGGGCAACGCGCACAACCCCGTCCCGCTCCGCTTCAACGAGGCGTTCGAGATGCTGAAGAGCACCGTCGAGCTCGAGCCCGTGCTGGCGAAGTCGAAGGCCGCGGCGGGCGCCGCCGAGGCCGGCAACGTCGAGATCGACTTCGAGATCGGCGAGACCATCACCATCAAGTCCGGCTCGTTCGAGGGCCTGCCCGGCACGATCAGCGAGATCAACCCCGCCGCGGGCAAGCTCACCGTGCTGGTGTCGCTCTTCGAGCGCGAGACCCCGGTCGAGCTCAGCTTCGATCAGGTCACCAAGATGATCTGACCGTCGGCGTCGCCTCCTCCGTACGAGAACGCCCCGCGCTTCACATGAAGCGCGGGGCGTTCTCGTAGCCGGAGGTCAGGCGTCGGCGCGTATCTCGCCGAGGCGGGCGAGCACCCGCTCGGGTACGGCGTGCTCGGGCACTTCGGCGAAGAGCACCCCGGCATTTGGAATACCGGCCCGGCCCTGGGCGCCTGGCCCGTCGTGATCGAGTGCCTCCGCCCCGAGCACCGGAAGCACCGCATCCGGTGCGGAGAAGCGCACCTCCGACGGCCCGCGCAGGCCGACCGGCCAGCGATAATGCTGGGCCGCGTTCATGATCGGCTGGTAGGAGTCGGTGCTCGCCGCAGCTCTCCGCTCGTCGAAGATGAGCCCGGAGACACCCGTCTCGGCGAACGCCCGGAGCCAGTCGGCGTAGTAGATCGCCGCGTTCTCGGCGTCGTCGTCATCGAAGTCGTCGCTTCCGCCGGTTCCCGCAGCGGCAGAGGTGATCGCGAGCAGGGCGAGCGGCGCGGGCAGATGCAGCACGACGGGTTCGCGCAGAGTCTTCACCACCGTCGTCACGAGGTTCCGAACGCGGTCGCGCACGCCCTCCTCCCCGAGCAGTGTCTTCGCGGCGAAGCCGGTCCGGCTGCGCGCGCCCATCGCCTCTCGCAGCTGCGCATCGGCGTCGATCTCGCGCTGGAGCATGCGGTCGAGCGGCACCAGGGCGACTGCGGGCTTGAGGAGCGCCTGGGCCTGGCCGAGATGGTTGGCGTAGGCCGTCGCGTCGTGCCACGGAACCTCGCGATCCTGCAGGAGCACGTGCTGCGCATAGGCCGCAGTATCGAGGATGAGTGCGGGAGCGCCGCCGGGAGCGGGTGCTCCCGTGAGCAGTGCCGCGAGTGAGTCTGACATGATTCTTCCTTCGAGAACTGGGTGCAAAGGGGGAGCGGCGGGGTCGCCGGAGAGAACCGGCCGACCCCACCGCTGCGTGCCGGCTCTAGACGAGCCGCTTCACCGACTCGCCGTGCTTCTGCTCGAGTTCGCGAATGCGATCCTCGAGCCGAGCGATCTTCAGCACATGTCGATTCGGCACGTTGATGAGGGGCATATCCGCGAGAGAGCTGCGCACGCGCTTCGGCCCGCCGTGATCCCAGATCGTGGCGATCAGCTCCTCGTCGTTCTGCTGGCCCCAGGAACCGTAGTAGAGCAGATCCTCTGCGGGTTCCTCCGTCACGAACTCCTCGACGAACTCGCCGTAGGGCCTCCCGCGCTCGAGCCTCGCTCTGCGCTCATCGTCGCGCAGTCGGCGCGTGGCCTCCTCGTCGACGACGAAGCTCTCCGCATCCCACACGACGCGATAGATCTCACGCGCGACATGAGCCGAGATGCGATCGAGCTGCAGGTCTTTCACGACGGCTTCCGGATCGCGTTCGAGCACGTCGCCGTACCCGCCGCCCGAGCCCTGCGAGATCATGTAGAGCTCGCCCTCCTGGGCGATATCGAACTGCAGGCCCATGTGGTAGGTCGAATACTTGCCGCCCTCGAACGGCTGCTCGTTCATAACGCGCTCGATTGAGAGGTCGAAGGCAGCGGGATCGTTCTTCACGATCTCGTAGATATTGATCCCCTTCACCATCGACAGGGGGTAGGTCGGGCACCCGTAGCCGCCGAACAGCCCGCCGACCGACGAGAACTTCGCGCCGGAGGTGACCGTCATGAAGCCCCAGCTGTCGGTGTTCCGGGCCGCGACGATCATCTCGTAGCCCATCCCGCCCCGGTACTTGCCGAAGCCCTGATTGTCGCGAACCAGGCGCTTGCTCACGAGCTGCAGGAAGGGCACCTCCTCTTCCATCACCTCCTGCTCGCCGGTATCCGCCATCGCGCAGAACAGGGGTGCGACCGCATCCTCGCCATCGCGGAACGCCTTCGCCCCGCCGCCCATGCCGTTGAGATCGGCGCAGAGGTTGCCCACCTGCTCGCCGTGCTGCGTGGTGCCGCCCCAGAGAAAGTTGTTGATCTGGTTGAACCACGGTGCGAGCACGTTCGCGTACTTCTCCTCGACCGAGAACTGCAGCTTCGCGTATGCGGTCTGCAGCGCGGTGAATGCGCGGAACGATGCCTGGAGGTTCTGGCCGGTCGGCGCATCGTAGCTGCAATCCGCCCAGGTGCCCTCCTCGGAGATGATCTCGATGGGCGAGAGCGCGCCCGTCGAGCGCGGCAGATCGGGCCACCAGTACGAGAGGATCGCCTGCGAGAAGAACGCCTTCGTCGAAGCGAGAGGCGAGTTGATCGCCCGGTTGATGATCTCGGGCCCGGTGCCCCGCAGATCGACGATGAGGCGATCCCCCTGCACCGTGATCTTTGCGGCGAACTTGATGAGGATGTTCTCTTTGAGGGTCGAATCGACGAACTGGTTCACGGTGACCGTTCCATCCGGCATCTCCGCGATGCGGCGGCGCACCTCCTGCTCCACATCCTCGACGGTCATCCGGATCGCACCGACGAAGGTCTCCACCCCGTATTCGTCGATCGCTCGATCGACGATGTTCATCACACGCTTGACCGCGCCCATCTTCACCTTGATGTCGGCGAGCATGAGCTTGGGATCCCGGGTGGAATGCTGCAGGAAGGTGAGCAGATCGCGGCGCAGCCTGCCCTCTTCGACGATCTTCATCGGCGACCCGCGCAGTCCGTCGTCGAAGGGGGTCTCCGAGCCGGAGGGCATGCCGCCGGGCTCGCACGCGCCGTTCTCACCCTCGTGAATCGTCGCGCCCACCCAGGCGATGATCTCGCCCTCGCGCATCACCGGCACGAGCATCGACTGATCGGTGTTGTGCACCATGCCGAAGCGGGCATCGTTGTGGAAGAAGCCGTCGCCGGGGCGGATGCCGACGGTGGGCTCGTCCTTCCAGTACTTCATGATGTGCCGGATCGGGTGGTGCAGCACGGCGGAGAAGGCGATCACGCCGCGATTCGACATGTAGCTCACGTCTCCCGAGGCGGTGTAGACCGCTACCGAGAGGTCGGCCCACTTCGCGCCGGGCGCCGCGCCCATGCTCTCGCACATCTCGAACGCCTCGTCGAGCGCGCCCGCGAGCCTGCGGCGGATACGGTCGGCGATCAGCGGATCGAGATCCTGTTCGAGCACGCGCTGCTCGAGCGGGGTGCGCTCGGCGATCTGATGCTCGCGCATGATCTCCGGATCCGGCCCGATGAACAGCGTCGTGTCGTTCATGAAGGCGTTCACCCAATCCTGCTCCTCGGCGGTGAGGTGGGTTTCGGGGGTGGGGTGCACGTGGCCGTGCTGGTGGGTGTCTGTCATGCTCATTGTTCTGCTCCTTTGCTCGAACTGGATTACGCGGCCGTCGCCGTCTCGGGCACCGAATCCTTGAGCAGCCATACCGCTCCCTGGGGCGTGGGCTCGATGCGCCATCCGCGCTCGACCAGGTAGGTGGTGCTCTCGGTGGTGATCACGGCCGGCCCGTGCACGACGTAATCCTCGTGCAGTGCGGACTGGTCGTAGACCGGTGTCATCACCGGTTTGGGCTCGTTCACGAAGTGCATGATCCGCTCTCCGGAGGGAGCCGGGCTGCTGCGCTTGCCGCCGAATTCGAGATCCTGGAACTGCACGACCTCGCCGTCGATGTACGAGGCGACGCGGATCGTCTGCACTCGCACGCCCGCCTCGGGGGCCTGCGTGCCCTCGCCGTAGCGCTCGCCGTAGATGTCGGAGAACTTCCTGATGACCTGCAGCACGTCGCCGACGTTGTCGATCCGGTTGAGGTCGAACGACACGGCCGTGGTGACGAGCTGGTTGCCGTAGCGCATGTCCATCTCCAGCCGGTGCTTCGTGGCCTCGGGATCGTATCCCTGGCGGATGAGATCCTCGCGGCCCCGCCGCTCGAGCTCTTCGACGTAGCCGTTGAACCGCTCGTATTCGTCGAACAGCTTGCGCCCGATCGGCTCGTAGAGCACCACGTAGGCGCTGCGCTCGTGGATGTGCAGCGGTTTCATGTTCCCGGCGCCGAGTGCAGAGAAGACGGAGGCGAAGGGCGGGAAGAGAATCTTCGATATGCCGGCGCTCTCCGCGATGCCGCAGGCGTGCAGCGGGCCGTTGCCGCCGTAGGCGAGCATCGTGTAGTCCTCGACGACTCCGCCGCGCGAGCGCAGCTCCATCTCGATGCCGATCGCCATCTGCTCGTCGACGGTTCGCTTGATGATCTTCGCCGCATCGACCGGGTCGAGGTCGAGCTCGTCGCAGAGGGCCTCCTCGATCGCGAAGCTCGAGCGCTTCGGGTTGAGCTTGATGAAGCCGTTCGCGTAATTCTCCGGGTCGAGGTAGCCGAGCAGCAGATCCGCGTCGGTGACGGTCGGCAGCAGCCCGCCGCGATCGTAGCAGGCGGGGCCAGGATCCGATCCGGCCGATTCCGGCCCGATCTGCACCGCCTTGTGAATCCTGTCGTACGAGGCGATCGAGCCGCCTCCGGCGCCCAGGGTGTTCAGGTGGATCATCGGCACGGACACCAGCCAGCGGCCGATCGCGGGCTGGAAGTCGTAGTGCTGAACGCCGCCCTCGGGCACGAGCCCGATATCGAAGGAGGTGCCGCCCATATCCATGCAGACCACATCGCCGATCCCGGTGCTCTCCGACAGGTGCTGTGCGCCGCCGACGCCCGCGATGGGCCCTGAGTGGATCGTCTGCAGCGCATCCGTCGAGTTCGGCTGCGCCATGCCTCCGGAGTTGTGGATGACGAGCATCGGTTTCGCGTAGCCCGAATCGCGAAGGTTGGCGGAGAGCTGATTCAGCGCGTGGAACATCGTCTCGTGGAGGAAGCCGTCGATGACGGTCGACATCGCCCGCACGTATTCGCCCTTGCGGCCCGAGACCTGGCTGCTGAGCAGCACGGGGATCGACCCGAGCTCGTGAGCCGGGTAATCTTCGAGGATCACCTCGAGGATCTGCTGCTCGTGGGTCGAGTTCTCGGTCGCGTTCGTGAGCGCGACTACGATCGCCTCGGCACCATGATCCACGAGCTCGCGAACCTGCTGACGCACGTCTTCTTTGACGATCGGCACGAGCACTTCGCCGACCGAGTCGACGCGCTCCTTCACCGAGCGCACGAGGTGGCGGGGCACGATCGGCTCGGGGCGCGCGGCGTCGGCCATGTCGCCCTGTTTGATGCCGTCGAGGCCCACGCCGTATCCCTTGGAACGCGAGATGTGGATGGTGTCCTCGAAACCGTGTGTGACGAGTGCGCCGACCCGGGGGCCCTTGCCCTCGATGAGCGCGTTCGTGCCGAGGGTGGTCGCGTAGCGTACCGAGTCGACCTCGCGCAGCACGGCCTCGCGGCTCAGCCCGGCTCGGGCGCACGCGTTGTCGAGCGCCGCGTTGAAGCCGAGGGCGAGGTTGTGGTGGGTGGTGAGCGACTTCGACTCGATGTAGATGTCATCCCACACGAAGAAGCAGTCGGTGAATGTGCCGCCGATGTCTACGGAAATGCGCTTCATGATTGGTCTCCCTTACTTCTCGCTCGCACCGGCGGCGCTCTGGTGATCGAACTTGGCACGCAGATCTGCGACGGCGTTCTCGCCCGGCCCGTAGTTCACGACGAGCTCGGGGTTTCTGCCCGACGCCTCCCAGCGCGCCCGCAGCGAGTCGATGTCCCAGACCATGTCGACTGTCGGCGGGTGCCCGGGCGGAAGGTACTCCGCCTCGATCTGGGTGGCGCACCCCGGGCAGTAGAACTCGACGATCCGGCAGAAGCTCGGATCGGGCGAGAAGGTGTACTCGTAGCGCTCCGGGTCGATCACGGGCGGATGGATCTCCTGGGGGTTGCGGTCATAGACCAGCGTGCCCTCCTTGTAGTTGCCCCGGGCGTTGCCGAGGTCGTGCCCGCAGATGCGGCAGAGCCAGCGCTCGCTTTCGAGATCGATCAGCAGATATTCCGTCATTGGAACTCGCATGGTGTCTTCCTTCGGTCTTCTTCGGTGGGTATGTGAGTATCGGGCGCTCAGTCGCGGTCGCTGAGGATGAGATCGCCCGCATCGGAGACGACGAAGTGCCATCCTTCCGGCACGCGGGCGGTGAAGAAGGGGCCCTCGACGATCGCCGGCCCCTGGGCGGCGGCGTTCGCGGGCTGCTCCTCGAGCACATAGACCGGAGCCTGCTGCGATCCGGTCGCGCTGAGCACGGTGCGCGCGCCCGACGGCGTCGCCGGGAACGTCTCGCTCGGCCTGCTCGCGCTGAGCGTGGGGTGGGGCAGCGAATACCGGACCTGGAGTGCGAGCACGAGGCGCTGGCTCTGCGCGGGCGCCTCGGCCTCGTCGAGGTCGTGCCGCGCGTGCTCGCTCCCGTCGGGATTCTCGAGGATCGCCTCCCAGCGCAGCTCGCACTCGTCGAGGCGGTACCCCTCCTGGAACATGTAGCGCTCGGCCTGCTCGAGCAGATCTCGCTTCGTGCGCTCGATCTCATCGGCCGTGAACCCGGTGATATCGGCCTCGTAGCTCTGGGCGATGTCGGAGAAGCTGATGCCGAATGCCGAGAAGATCGCAGCCAGGCGGGGCACGATCACCTGCCGTACGCCTGCTGCCCTCGCGGCGAGGCAGGCGCTCATCGGGCCGCCGCCGCCGAAGGCCGCGAGCGTCGTGCTGCCGTCGGGCCGGATCTGCTCGCCGAACGATTCGGCGACCTTCTCGGCGTACGCCTGCTCCATGAGCAGGAGCGCCTGCTCGAGGCTGACGCCGAGCGGGTCGGCGATGTTCGCCTGGACGACCTGGCGCGAGCGCTCGGGGTCGAGCCGCAGCTCCCCGTCGAGGTAGGTGTCGGGGTCGAGCACGCCGAGCAGCAGGTTCACGTCGGTGATCGTGGCTTCGGTGCCGCCGAAGCCGAAGCACGCGGGGCCGGGCGCCGCGCCCACGCTGTCGGGACCGACGGTGATGCCGCCGTTCGCGACGCGGAAGACCGAGCTGCCGCCGACGCCTGCCGAGCGCACATCGCTGAGCTCGAACGAGATCGGCACGCCGGCGACGAGGCCCCGGCGATCGGTGGCGATGCGGAGATCCTCCACGGCGCCGACGTCGGTCGTGGTGCCGCCCACGTCGATCATGAGCACGTGCTCGAAACCGTAGGCTTCGGCGAGCGCTCGTGTGCCCTCGAGCCCGCCGCGCGGGCCGGAGGAGTACCCCTTGAGGGCGACCGATTTCGCGACGCGCGACGATGCTCCGTCATTCCGGTAGATGAGCAGCGGGTTCTTCACCTTGTGGGCGCGCAGCCGATGCTCGGCGCTGTAGAGGAAGCGCTCGAGGGTGGGGTGCAGGAAGCTGTTCAGGATCGCGGACCAGATGCGGCGGGTGCGCTGCGAATCCGAGGTGAACTCGGAGGAGAATAGCACCGGCACCGAACCGAGCAGGTGGCGCGGGAACCGGGTGAGGAAGACGTGCTTGTACTCCCGCTCGCGCGCCGGGTCGGCGAGCGCCACGATGAGCCGCTCCGCACCGGCCGTGGTGAGCGTATTGATGGCCTGCACGAGCGCGGCGTCCGGATCCGCAGTCTCGGGGTCGATGACGGCTACCTTCGCGCCGACGAGATCGGAGAACAGGTCTCGGGTGGCGTCGCTGAACTGCAGGTGCTCGGCGAGGTCGGCCTCGTCGGTGATGAGTCCGATGCTCGGGCCCTTCCTCTCGACGAGCGCATTGGTGCCCTGCGTCGACGAGTAGCGGATGAGGCTGGTGCGTTGCAGCAGCGCGGGCAGATTGCCCTCGCCGAATATCTTCTCTGCGGCTTTGGTGATGCCGGTGAAGAAGCATTCGGAGAGGTCTGCGGGGGTGGTGAGCGTCTTCGTGTAGAAGACCTCGGTGTCGCTCGCGACGCAGATGTCGGTGAGCGTGCCCCCGTTGTCGATATTGATGAGATAGGTCATCGGCTGAGCTCCTCTTCGAGTCATGGCTGGCGACAGCGATGGCGAGCCCAGGTTGCCGAGGGCCGGCACCGTTGCCGTGCGGCTCACGCTAACGGCGGCTCAGGGAGGGCTCACAAGGAGGGCGGCGGGTGGTCGAAGCGCGAACCACCCGGGTGGTTCGCGTGCCCCGGTCGGTGGGGGCGGGTGGTAGATGCGCGAACGCACTACACTGAAGGGCACGCGTATCAGCGGTGCAGGTCGACACAATGGAGTGCTTCGATGTCTCGAATCCCACCCAGCGCTTCGACGCGCTTCCAGCGGCCGATTCCCGTCGGCCGCTGGCTGGCGCGCCCGCGCGTGGATGCGATGTTCCAGCAGGTCTACGAGCGCCGCCTCACGCTCATCCACGCCCCGGCCGGTTTCGGCAAGTCCACTCTTGCCGCCCAGTGGTCGAGCGCGCTCGGAGACCTCGGCGTGCGCACCGGCTGGCTCTCGCTCGACGATGACGACGATCGTCCGCTCTGGTTTCTCACCCATCTGCTGGAGTGCGTCGGGCGCATCCACCCCGGCATCGACGATGACGTGTCCCAGCTGCTCGAGGAGCGGCCGGAAGACGCCGAGCGCTACGTGCTTCCGCTCATCATCAACGCGACCCACGCCGCCGATCGGCGCACGGTGCTCGTGCTCGACGACTGGCATGTCGTGACGAACCCGCGTACCCGGGCGGTGCTCGCGAAGCTCGTCGAGGATTCGGGCGATAAGCTCGGCTTCATCGTCACGAGCCGGACGACCGCCGGTCTCCCGCTCACCAGCCTGCGCGTGCACGACCAACTCGTCGAGGTCGATCCGCAGGCGATCCGCTTCGATGCGCGGGAGTCGCATCAGTTCCTCGTCGAGATCAAGGGGATCGAGCTGAACGACGGGGAGCTCGCCGAGCTCCACGGCAAGACGGAGGGCTGGATCGCCGCGCTGCAGCTGACCTCCCTCTCGCTGCGCCAGCACGCCGATGTGCCCGCGCTGCTCAGCGAACTCGCGTCGAGACAGCACGGCGTGGGGGAGTACCTCGCTGAGAACGTGCTCGATCTGCTCGATGCCAGGCTGCGAGAGTTTCTGCTGCGCACCTCGGTGCTCTCGCGGATGAACGCCGAACTCGCCGGGCTGCTCTCCGAGGATCCCGGGGCCGAGGACATGCTCGCCGAGGCGCTCGCGGGGGATCTCTTCCTGCAGCGGCTCGGCGCGACGGGCGGATGGTACCGGTATCATCACCTCTTCGCCGACTTCCTGCGCGAGCGCCTGCACTACGAGCACCCGGAGCTCGTGCCTGAGCTGCACGCCCGTGCGGCGCGCTGGTACGACGAGCACGACATGCTCTCCGCCGCAGTGGACCATGCGATCCTCGCGGGCGAGCACGCCTACGCTGCCGATGCGGTCGAACGCCAGGCGATCCGTCTCGTGGAGCACTCGCGCATGTCCACGCTGCTCGCGCTCGTCGAGAAGCTGCCGCCGGAAGAGATCCGCACCCGCTCATGGATGCAGCTCGCGATCGCCTGGGCCTATTGCCTCCTGCACTTCTCCTACGAGACGGATCGCTCGCTCGCGGCGCTCGAGGAGGCGGTCTCGAGCGACGCCGAGCTCAGCGAGGCCGATCGTTTCAGTCTGAGCCGAGAGGCGCTCGTCGTGCGCGAGTGCCTCGAGATGTACCGAGATCACGTCACCCCGGACGACCGGCTGCGCGCGGACGTGCTCGAGGAGGCCGACCGCCTCGATCCGTGGACGGTGTCGGTCGCGGCGAACGTGCTCACCTTCTTCGAGATCAACCGCGATCGCGGTGAGCAGGCGAGCGCCTTGCAGCGCTGGGCCGAGCGCTACCATCGCGGCGTCATCGGCAGCTTCAGCGAGGTCTACGGCGCGTGCTTCGCCGGGCTCATCGCCTTTCACGATCTCGATGTTCCGCTCGTGCGGCACCATTGGGAGCACGCCTGCCGCGTCGGCAGCGAGCGATCGGGCACCCAGTCCCACGCCGCCCGACTTGCCGCAGGCCTGCTCGGGAAGCTCTACTACCACCTCGGCGACCCCGATCGGGCGGTCGGAATGTTCGAAGAGGCGCTGCGCATCGGGCAGCGCGCCGGGGTCGTCGACTTCATGTTCCCCGTCTACGAGTCGCTGGCGTTCATCCGCATGGGACGCGGGGATCGCGCGGGTGCGCTCGAGGTGATCGAGCAGGGCGAGCGCGCCGGTCACGAGCTCTCGCTCGTGCGGCTGTGGGCGCGCATGGCGACGACCCGGGCGAGGCTCGGTCTCGAGGCGCTTCCGCCCGTGCTTCCGGTGGATGCGACCGAGCGCGACCGCGACTACCTGCGCGATGAATCGGTGAGATTCGATCTCGCGCTCGCGCTGCACGCTTCCGGCCAGGAGCAGGATCCCGAGCTCGTGAACCGGGCGCAGGAACTGCTCAGGCGCAACCGCACGCACGGCAACCGATTCCAGGCGATGCGCGATCAGGTGATGCTCGTCGGCGCGCTGGAGGCGCGCGGCGGTTCCGAGCAGGCCGAGCGCATGCTCGCCGAAGTGCTGCCGCTGTGCGAGGCGAGCGGGATGACCCAGATGCTGCGAGAGGGCGGGCCGCGCGTGCAGCGCGTCGCCGAGCGGATCTGCGTCGGGTGGGAGGCGGCAGGCGCCGGATCGGCTGAGGCCGACTCCGCCGATGCGGCTTCGGCGAGGTGGCTTCGCGGGGTCTGGGAGGGGCAGCCCGCCCCGTCGGCCCGGAGCCGGCCTGGGGAGGGCGCTCGGGATCACGTCGTGCGGGCGGCCCCGGGTGCGCACGGGGCGTTTGTCGGGCGCGAGCCGGATCCCTCCGACTTCACCGAGCGCGAGCGCGAGATACTGCTGCTCATCGATGCGGGGCGCACGAACCGTGAGATCGCCGAAGAGCTCTATCTCGGCATCAACACCATCAAGTGGTACCTGCGAAAGCTCTCCCGCGCCCTCGGCGCGTCGTCGCGGGAGGAATGCGTGGAGCTCGCCAAGCGCCTGTCGGTGATTCCGGAGCGCAGCGTCCGAGCCGAGTGAGTTTCGAGCCGAGTGAGAATCGTACGCATCTCATGTAGGATTATGTGGTTTGCGTCTTGTGCGCAGACGAGCCACCGCGCTCGGGAGAGGCCCGAGAGGCGGGAGAGGCGCGATCCTCGCGGATGACACTGCAGGCGAGCGCCTCGCACGAAAGGAAACAATCATGGCAAAAGCCAAGAAGGTTACCGGTCTGATCAAGCTTCAGATCGCAGCCGGCGCCGCCAACCCGGCACCCCCCGTGGGCCCCGCCCTGGGTCAGCACGGCG
>JBEBTD010000057.1:0-11564 GCA_040393965.1 Leucobacter soli
GATGCAGAAGGATCTGGCCTAAGCCATGGCGCTCAACGTCAGTGTCGTCTCGGCGCAGTCGCAGATCTGGAGCGGCGAAGCCTCCCAGGTCATCGCGAAGACCGTCGAGGGCGAGATCGGTATTCTCGGCGGACACGAGCCGCTGCTGGCCCTGCTGGCCAGCGGTGAGGTGCGCGTGACCACCGCGGGCGGTGAGAAGATCACGGTTGACGCCGTGGACGGCTTCCTCTCGGTCGACCACGACACCGTCACCATCGTCGCGGGACAGGCAGCTTTGGCTTAGGACGAAACGCGCAGCGTTTCGTCGCCAAAGCTGCCGGCGCCACCGCGTCGGTTGGCTTAGGACGAAACGCGCAGCGTTTCGTCGCCAAAGCTGCCGGCGCCACCGCGGCGCCCCGCCTCCTCAACGAACCACACGTCTACAGATAACAGATGCACATCCTGCTGCCGCCCTCGGAGACCAAGCGCTCCGGGGGCGGTAGCGCGTTCTCGGCATCTGCGCTCGCGCATCACGCATCGCTCGGCGATGCGAGGATCCTCGTGCGCGAGTCCCTGGTCGCTCTCTGCCGCGACCCCGACGCCGCTGCCAAGGCGCTGAAGCTCGGCGTCAAGAACCGAGATGAGCTCGAGCGCAACCTGCGCCTCGCGGAGAGCGGAGCCATGCCGGCCATCGATCGGTACACGGGAGTGCTCTATGACGCCCTCGACGCGCTCGGCCTCGATCCCGAGGCGCGCGACTGGCTGTTCTCCCACGTCTCGGTGCAGTCCGCGCTGTTCGGTCTGATCCGTGCGGGCGACGCCATCCCGGCCTACCGGCTCTCGGCCTCCTCGCGGCTGCCCGCGCTCGGTACCCCGCTCAAGCGCCTCTGGGCCGAGGCGCACGCCGATCTCGATTGGCCCTCCCATGGCTGGGTGCTCGACCTACGTTCGAAGGACTATGCTGCGCTCGCGCCGCTGCCGGCAGGGCGAGGCAGCCGCCTGCACGTGGCGCAGCGTGGGCCCAGCGGAGAGATGCGGGCGCTCAACCACTTCAACAAGGCGGCGAAGGGCGACCTCGTGCGCAGGCTGGCGGAGAGCGGCGCCCGGATCGACGGCGCCGTCGATTTCGCCCGCTGGGCCGAGGGCGAGGGGCTGGAGGTCTCCCTCGATGCCGCGAGCGGCGAGCTGACCCTCGTGACCGAGCTGGGCGCGCCCGCCCTGACAGCGACCCGCTAGGCTTATCGAGTGAATTCTGGGAGAACGTCGTGACCGTACGAGGCGAGAACGCGGTTCGCCGTCGCATCCGGCTGAGCGCGGATTCCGAGCTCGAGGTCGAGCTGTCGTGGCACGGCGCGACCGATGTCGGCCTGCGCCGCGAGGTGAACCAGGACAGCTTCGTCGCGGTTCCGCCGATCTTCGCCGTGGCCGACGGGATGGGCGGCCACGCCGCGGGCGAGATCGCCTCGGCCGCCGTCGTGCGCCGCCTCGCCGAACTCGGCGGGCAGTCAGAAGTCACGACCGACGACTTCGAGGCAGCCCTCGGCGACGCTATCGAGGACATCGAGCTGAACGCGGGGGAGACCGAGCTCGGCACGGGCACCACCGTGACGGGTCTGATTCTCGGCGACGATGCGGAGGAGCCGAGCTGGACGGTCTTCAACATCGGCGATTCGCGCGTCTACCAGCTCTTCAAGGGCGCGCTGAGCCAGCTCACCGTCGATCACTCGGTGGTGCAGCATCTCATGGACACGGGGCAGATCACGGCCGAGGAAGCCGAGGTGCACCCTCACGCGAACGTCATCACCCGCGCGGTCGGGCTTGGCGAGGCGCCGGCTCCCGATTACGGCAGGCTCGCCCTCATCCCGGGCCAGCGTCTGCTGATCTGCTCGGACGGTCTCACCAAAGAACTCACCGACGCCGGCATCCGCCACTATCTGAGCGGCGCCGAGACCGCCGAGGAGGCGGCCACGACGCTCGTGCGCGAGGCACTCGGCAACCTCGGGCGCGACAACGTCACCGTGCTCGTGATCGACGTGCACGCCGTGGGAGACGCGCGCGACACCGTGGAGCTGCAGGCGCTCGCGCCGGATCCCGACGCCGACCCCGGCGCGGACGCAGGCTAGCGCGGGCTCGGGATCGCGTGAAGCGGGGCCGGAGTCGGGGACGGTTCGGCTCGGCTCAGGCCTTGCGAAGGCGTCCCAACCGCCCCCGAGTCAACCGTGACCCATGGCCCGGGCTCGAGGCAGCGCCTTTCGGCAGACTCTCGACCCGGACGCCTGGGAGCCGGGCGCCGAGTAGTGCGGTGCCCGGTCAGGATGACTAAGCAGCGGCCTCCGCGGCGAACGCCTCGTCCAGCACCTGCGCCGCGGTGGCGATGAGCTCGTCCGTCAGCTGCAGCGAGGGCAGGAAGCGGATCACGTTGCCGTAGAGGCCGGCGCTCAGCAGCAGCACGCCTTGCTGGGCGGCGCGCTCGATCACGCGCGAGACGAGCTCGGCGTCGGGCTCGGTGGTGCCGGGCTTCACGATCTCGATCGCGAGCATCGCGCCGAGCCCGCGCACCTCGGCGATGCAGGGGTGCTTCTCGGCCAGTTCGCGCAGAGCGGTGCCGAACACCCGCTCGATGCGCTTGCCTTCGGCGAGCAGCCCTTCGCTCTCGATGCGCTCGAACACGGCCACGCCGGCAGCGCACGAGACGGGGTTGCCGCCGAAGGTGCCGCCGAGACCGCCGGGGCGGGGGCCGTCCATGATCTCGGGGCGGCCGGTGATCGCCGAGAGCGGCAGTCCGCCGGCGATGCCCTTGGCCGAGAGCACGATGTCGGGTTCGATGCCGAGCTGCTCGGAGGCGAAGACGGTGCCGGTGCGGGCGAGTCCCGACTGCACCTCGTCGGCGATGAATACGATGCCGTTGTCGCGGCACCACTGCTGCAGGGCGGGCAGGTAGCCCTCGGCGGGCACGACGAAACCGCCCTCGCCCTGGATCGGCTCGAGGATGAGGCAGGCCAGATCCTCGGCTCCGGCGACCTTCTCGAGGTAGGCGATCGTGCGTGCGGCGGCGTCTGCGCCCGAGAGCCCGTCGTGCAGCGGGTACGAGTTCGGCGCTTTGTAGATGTTGCCGACGCGGGGGCCGTAGCCCTGCGCGTACGGGGCCGCCTTGTAGTTCATGCTGCTGGTGAGTACGGTGCGGCCGTGATACGCCTGCTCGAGCACCGCGATGCCGGGCCGGCCGGTGTGCCGGCGCGCGATCTTCACGCCGTTCTCGACGGCCTCGGCGCCCGAGTTCATGAAGAAGGTCTTGTAGGGCTTCTCGGCGGTTGAGCCCGGCGCGTGCTTCGCGAGGTGCTCGGCGAGCTGCACGTAGCTCTCGTACGGGTTCATGCCGAAGGCGGTGTGGGTGACGCGGCCGACCTGCTCGCGCACCGCGGCAACGACGCCCTCGTCGGTGTGCCCGATGGTGGTCACGCCGATACCGGCGCACAGGTCGAGGAACTGGTTGCCGTCGACGTCGACGAGGATGCTGCCGTGCGCGCGGTCGATGTAGACGGGGAGCACGCTGTGAGCGCCGAGGGGCACGACGGCCTGTCGTCGGGCGTGCAGTTCGCGGCTCTTCGGGCCGGGAATCTCGGTGACGATGCGGGGCTCTTGGACGATCTGGCTGTCGGCGCTCATAGAGATAGAGCCTACTCCTGGTGGGCGGTGCGCAGCACCGATCCTCGCACGGCGGCGCGGCGGCCGCATCCGCCATCGAAACATAATGTAACCGAATGCGAAACATCATTTCTGCTTCTGTATCTTGAAGAGGTCGCCGGCCATCGAGCCACGCCGAACCGTATCAAGAGGAGCCACCATGTCCGCCATCACCGTCAGCGCAATCGGCGAGATCCTGCAGCTGAACGAGCGCGGCGAGCGCCTGCGCCTCGCCCGTCCTGAGGTCGCCCGCCAGCTCGACGCCGGCTACCGCGCCCTCTACCTCGAGGATCAGGCGCTGGCCCCTGAGGTACGGCACGCGCTGGCCGCCATCGTCTCCCGGCGCCAGGGCAGCAGGCTGCTGTCCGAGCACCACAGCGCCCTGGCCGATCAGTCGCTCATCGGCGAGGAGCTGCCGAGCGACCCGAAGCTGCGCGCGCTCGTCGAGCACGTCGACCTCATCACCGTCTCGCCGGCCCTCGTCGAGCGCGACGATCAGCTCACCCTGCAGATCGCGGGCGTGAGCCCTGAGGAGATCGTGCTGGTGAGCCAGATCGTCGCCTACACCAGCGCCGTCGTGCGAGTGGCCCACGCCTACGCGCTGCTCGGAGGACAGCGCCCCGCGGCCGCCGTGCCGCTCGTGCGCGAGACCGTCGCGGCGTCGCGCCCGCATCGTCCGGCGGAGCGCACCGCCCGCGGCAGCGAGATCCCGGCAGAGTTCACCCGCGACGTGCTCGAATGGGAGCCCTGGGTCGCCGCGCCCTCGGCGGAAGAGCTCACGGACGAGCAGCGCGAATCCTTCGCGGCGAAGGCCACCACCAACTCCGAGTACTTCCGTCTGCTCTCGCTCGTGCCGAACGTGCTCCAGGCCCGCAGCGCACTCGACAACGCGATCTTCCTCGGCGAGAACGGGCTGCCGCGCGGCGAGCGCGAGCTGGCCGCCGCGGTGACGAGCAAGGTCAACGACTGCGTGTACTGCGCATCGGTGCACGCCCGCAAGGCGGATTTCCAGACCAAGCGCGCCGACGACATCGACCGGCTGCTCGCGATCGTGCTCGAGCGCGACGAGAACTGGCTGCCGAGTGAGGCGGAGCGCCTCGCCGAGGGGCAGGACGAGCGCTGGAGCGCGCTCATCGCCTTCGCGGCCCGCCTCGCCCAGCTCGTGCCGAGGGCGAATGCCGCCGATGTGAAGCGTCTCGAAGCCGCCGGCCTCACCGCCGAGCAGATCGCCGACGCCGCACTCGCGACCGCTTTCTTCTCCTGGGCCAACCGTCTCATGCTCAGCCTCGGCGAGCCCGCCGTGCCGGGCACCGCCACTCGCTGAGCACGCTCTCGGCCGGGTGCTCCCGCCCGTTTCCAACCCTCCTCAAGCCCCATCACCCTCAAGAAAGACACATCGAAATGACCACTCACAAGCTCAGGCCCGCACTCAGACTGGGTACCGCCGCGATCGCCCTGCTCGCCTCCGCCGCCCTCGCCGGCTGCGGCACCGTGACCACGGCCGAGAAGGCCGAGAGCGAGAGCTTCACCGTCACCGATGATCAGGGCCGCGAGGTCACGCTCGACGGACCGGTCGAGCGCGCCGTCGTGATCAACAGCTACGGCAACGAGTTCGTGCGAGCCATCGGGGCGGGCGGCACGGTCGTCGGCGTCGACCGGGCATCCCTCAACCGCCTGCCCTACCTCGAGGTCGGCGAGGGAGAGGTGATCGCCGAGGGGCTGGATCAGATCAACTACGAGGCGGTCGTCGAGCTCGACCCCGACGTCGTCGTGCTGCCGCGCAACGCGGTCTGGCAGGAGGCCGTCGAGCAGCTCGATCCATTCGGCATCCCCGTCGTGGTCGCCACCGCCTGGGACTACGCCGTGTTCGACGAGACCATCGATCTGCTCGGACAGGTGTTCCAGCAGCCCGAGGGGGCCGACGAGGTGCAGTCCTTCTACGACGAGATCGCCGAGGTCGTGCACGAAGGCGTCGACGGCCGCCCGACCGTGCCGGTCTACTGGGAGACCGCGGAGCCCTATCTGACGGTGCTGCCCGGCTCGGGCTTCCACGCGCTCATCGAGGCCGCGGGCGGCGAGAACGTCTTCGCCGATGCGAGCGGCGGCGACGTGCAGGAGGAGCTCACGGTGGATCCGGCCGAGGTGCTCACCCGGAATCCCGAGGTGATCGTGCACGAATACGAGCCGACCGCGACCCCGGTCGATCCGGCCCGCTTCGCCGAGACCCGCGCCGAGATCGAGGCGCGACCCGGCTGGTCGGCGGTCTCCGCCGTCGCGAACGACCGCGTCTACATCGCCAACGGCTTCGCGACGAGCGCCGTCGCCAAGAGCATCGGCACGCTCTTCCTGGCTTCGTGGCTCCACCCGGAGGGCTTCGCCGAGGTCGACCCCGAGCACTACCTCCAGCGCTGGATCGAGGACTTCCAGGGCGCGGAGTACGAGGGCTCGGCCGGCTACATCGGCCTTCCCGGGAGCGCCGAGTGACGGCCACGCTCGACGAACGTCGTACGGCGGCGCCCCCGGTCGCGCACAAGCGCGGCAACGGGGGCGCCGCCCGCGCCGCGCTGCTGATCGGCGGGGCGGTCGCGAGCGCGATCGCGATCGCCGTCTCGCTCGTCATCGGCACCTCCGGCATCACCGTCGCCGACGTCTGGAGGTCGATCACGCTCTCGACCTTCGGCGGCGTGCTCGAGCCCGACTTCGAGCGCCCCTTCTCGATCATCACCGAACTGCGGCTGCCGCGCGCGCTGCTCGCCTTCGCCGCAGGCGCGGGCCTCTCGCTCGCCGGGGCCATCATGCAGGGACTGCTGCGCAACCCGCTCGTGAGCCCTTTCACCCTCGGCGTCTCGCCGGCCGCCGCGTTCGGCGCCGCGCTGGCGATCACGCTCGCCGGTGCCAGGGGGCTGCCCGCCTGGGCGATCATCCTGAGCGCGCTCGGCATGGCGCTCGCCGTCTCGGCGATCGTGCTGCTCATGGCCTCCGCCCGCAAGATGGCGGTCGCGACCCTGCTGCTGCTCGGCATCGCCGTCACGCAGCTCTTCGAGGCGCTCACCGCGGCGCTGCAGTTCACCGCCAACGAGAACACCCTGCAGGCGATCGTGCGATGGACCTTCGGCTCGGTCAACGACGCCACCTGGTTCGATGTGCGGGTGGTCGGGGTCGTCGTGATCCTCGCCCTGCCCGTCGTGCTGTGGTTCGGCAAGGATCTCAACGCGATCGCCTTCGCGGGGGACGACGCGGCGAAGAGCCTCGGCGTCAACGTGGGGGTGCTGCGGGTCGGGCTGATCGTCGTCGCGGTGCTGCTCGCCTCCGTCGTGGTGAGCTTCTGCGGCGTGATCGGCTTCGTCGGGCTCGTCGGCCCGCACATCGCGCGCCTCATCATCGGCGCCGACCATCGCGTACTGCTGCCGTTCTCCCTGTTGACCGGCGGCCTGCTCCTGCTCGTCGCCGACACGGTCGGCCGCACGATCCTCGCGCCGGCCGTGATCCCGGTCGGCATCGTGGTCGCCTTCATCGGCGCGCCGGTGTTCATCAACCTGATCCTCACCCGCAAGGGAGCCCTCAAATGAGCCTCGCGATCACAGACATCGAGTTCTCGTACCAGAAGCACCGGGTGCTGCACAGGGTGTCGTTCGAGGTGCCGAAGGGCAGCTTCTGCGCCCTGCTCGGCCCCAACGGCTCGGGCAAGTCGACGCTCACGAAGATCCTCGCCGGCGTCAACAAGCCGAAGGGCGGCTCGGTCACCTTCGGCGGTCGGGATCTGCTCGGTCTCGGCCGCCGCGAGCACGCCCGCACGGTCGGCTACGTGCCACAGGCGGGGGAGACGCCCTTCGACCTGAGCGTGCGCGAAGCGGTGCTGCTCGGGCGCACCCCGCACTTCGGCATCGCGCCCGGGCGGAAGGACTGGGAGAAGGTCGATGAGGCGATCGCGCTGCTGGGTCTCGGCGAACTGCAGGATCGCACACTGACGGAGCTGTCGGGCGGGCAGGCGCAACGCGCGCTCATCGCCCGTGCGGTCGCCCAGGACACGGAGGTGCTGCTGCTCGACGAGCCGACGAGCGCGCTCGACCTCCGCTATCAGGTCGAGACGCTGCAGCTCGTGCGCAATATCACGCGCACCCGCGGCATCACGGCGCTCATCGCGATCCACGATCTCAACCACGCCGGCCGCTTCTGCGATCTCGCGGTGCTGCTGCACGGCGGTCGCATCGTCGCGAGCGGCACCCCCATCGACGCGCTGCAGCAGGGCACGATCACCGACGTGTACGGCCTCGAGGTGACGGTCGAGGAGCGCGACGGCTACGTCGAGGTTCGCCCCGTCGTGCACGAGCCCGAGTATCAGATATGAGGCCCCGATGACGAAGGAAGCCGCGGAGCGGTTCGACGTGGTGGTCGTGGGCGGCGGGCCGCGGGCCGTGTCGCTCGTGCAGCGATTGACGGCGCGACTGCGGCAGCTCGCCCCGCGCGACGGCCGTCCGGCCGAGCCTGCTCTGAGCGTCGCACTGATCGATGCGGTGGAGGTGGGCGCCGGGGCCACCTGGCGCACCGACCAGACCGCGCAGTTCCTCAACAACACGACCGCGGGCGAGACGACGGTCTACCCCGACGAGTCGACGCCCATCGACGGCCCGCTCGGCGGCGGCCCGAGCTTCGCGGAGTGGGCGCGGGAGACGGCCGAGCGCGGTGCGCACGAGCTGCCGTGGGTGGTGGAGGAGGCTCGGGGGATCACCCCTGGCGTCTTCCCGTCCCGGCGCCTGCAGGGGGTCTACTACGGCGAGCAGCTCTCACGTGCCGAGGCCGCGGGCTTCGTGTCGATCAGTCGCATCGTCGGGCTCGCGGTCGAGATCGAGACCGACGAGGATCGCGACCGCCGCACGGTGCACCTGGCCGACGGCCGCCGCCTGAGCGGGCGCGCGGTGGTGCTCGCTCAGGGCATGGTGCAGGCACGGCCCGACGCCTCGGTGCGGAGCTTCATCGAGGGAGCCGAACTGCTCGGCCTCCGGTACATCGAGCCGGGCATGCCTGCCGAGCGCCCCTGGCACGAGGTTCCGGCGGGTGAGGACTGCATCGTGCAGGGCCTCGGCGCGAACTTCTACGACGTCGTCGCCGAGCTCACCGCCGGACGCGGCGGCGCCTTCGAGTCGGTGCCTGGCGACCCGCTCGGGCGCCTCCGATACCTGCCGAGCGGGCGGGAGCCGCGGATCCACGCGGTCTCCCGGCGAGGCGTGCCCTACCGCGGCAAGGGCGTCGTCGGGCCCGAGGGCAGGCCTCGCTACGGCGCACCGGCGATCGCGACCCCGGAGTGGTTCGACTCCCTCGAGCAGGCCGGCGAGCCGCTGCACTTCGGCCGCGACGTCTGGCCCGCGATCGCGGCCGAGTTCGGCTACGCCTTCGCCGCGGCGCTCGTCGCCCGCGACGCGAGCGCGGTACCCGCGGGTCTCGGCCGGCTGCGCGAGGAGCTCCTCGTCGCGCTCGCGGGGTTCGCGGCGAGCCGCGAGGAGCGCGAGGGCGCGGCGGCGGCCGCGAACACGGAGATCGACGCGATCCTCGCCCGCCGCATCGACCGGCCCGAGGGGCACCCGGAGGCGTTCCGCCTCGATACACTGCGCCGCCCGACCCGCGGCGAGCGGGTGAGCCCCGAGGAGTGGCGCCGCCGAGTCGCCGAGCTCATCGACGCCGAACTCGACTCCATCGCCCACCCGCACGAGAGTCCCCGGCAGGCCGTCAACCTCGCGATGGCGGCTCTGCGCGGACGGGTCGGCCGTCTCGCCGCGCGCGGACTCATCGAGGGGCGTTCGCTCGTCGCCGAGGTGCACGGATGGTTCGACGGCGACAGCCTCTTCCTCGCGAGCGGGCCGCCCGTGCGTCGCACGCGCCAGGTGCTTGCGCTCATCGAAGCCGGCGTGCTGCAGCTCGTCGGGCCGGCCTCCCGAGTCGAGATCGACGAGGTGGAGCACTGCTTCACCGCCTTCTCGCCGATCACCGGCATCGGCGTGCGAGCCCGCACCCTCGCCGAGACCCGCATGTCCAAGGGCAAGGTGCCGAACACCGACGACCCGCTGCTGCGGGCGTTGCTCGACAGCGGTCGAGGGCGGGTGCACCGGCTGCCGGTCGGCGCCGGAGGAGGCGACTCCGTCGCGACCGAGAGCATCGAAGCCGTGCCGCCCGCGCACCCGGAGACCCCGCTCGCTCTCGTCGCGGCGGACGGCTCGGTCGACCCTCGCGTGCTGCTGCTCGGCATTCCCGCCTCGAGCACCCAGCCCGGCAGCACGATCGGTGCGGCCCCCGGCGTGCCGTCGCCCCTGCTCACCGGCGCCGACATCGCCGCCCGGAGCCTCCTCGCCGAACTGGGGGCGGCCCGGGTTCCCGTTCACTAGGCTGGGGGCGTGAGCGAGCACGAGTATCGAGTCGGCGTCGAATGGCTGGGCAACCGTGGCAGCGGCACGAGCGGCTACCGCGACTACGGACGGCAGCTCGTCGTGCGCGCGGCGGGCAAATCGCATGAGATCGACGCGTCCGCCGATGCGACCTTCCGCGGCGACGCCGATCGGTGGAACCCCGAGGATCTGCTCGTCACCGCCCTCGCCCAGTGCCACATGCTCTCCTACCTGCACATGGCGGTGCGCGCCGGCGTCGTCGTGACGGCCTACACCGACGAGGCCGTCGGCACCATGGTGCAGGAAGGGCTCGGCGGGCGCTTCACCGAGGTCGTGCTGCGACCCGTCGTGACCGTCGCCGACGAGTCGATGGTCGAGGCGGCGCGGGCCGCCCATGCGGAAGCCTCCGAGCACTGCTTCATCGCGAACTCGGTGAACTTCCCCGTGAGGCACGAGCCCATGATCGTCGTGCGCGGCTCGATCGCCTGAGCCGGGCCGCCGGCGGCGGCCGATCCTCGTCGGAGCGCTGCGCTGTAACGGAGCCGATGGCGTCGGCGGTTCCGAATAGAATGGAGCCCATGCCCGAACGCCACGAGAACAAGCAGTTCTTCCTCACGACGCCGATCTTCTACGTGAACGATGCCCCGCATATCGGGCACGCCTACACCGAGGTCGCAGCCGACGTGCTGGCGCGCTGGCACCGTCAGGCCGGCGACGACACGTGGTTCCTCACGGGCACCGACGAGCACGGGCAGAAGATCCTGCGCACCGCGACCGCGAACGGCGTCGCCCCGAAGGAGTGGGCCGACCGCCTCGTCGAGACCGCGTGGAAGCCGCTGCTCGACACGATCGACATCTCCAACGACGACTTCATCCGCACCACCGACGAGCGCCACGAGCGCGGCGTGCAGCAGTTCCTGCAGAAGCTCTACGACGAGGGCCACGTCTACGCGGGCGAGTTCGAGGCGCTCTACTGCGTCGGCTGCGAGGAGTTCAAGCCGAAGAGCGAGATCGTCGACGGCACGGGTGCGTTCGAGGGCGAGAAGGTCTGCGCCATCCACTCGAAGCCGCTCGAGCTGCTGCAGGAGAAGAACTACTTCTTCAAGATGAGCGCGTTCCAGGATCGCCTGCTCGCGCTCTACGAGGAGCGCCCCGACTTCGTGCAGCCGGCGAGCGCCCGCAACGAGGTCATCGCCTTCGTGCAGCAGGGACTCGAGGATCTCTCGATCTCGCGCACCTCGTTCGACTGGGGCATCCCCATCCCGTGGGACTCCTCCCACGTCACCTACGTGTGGTTCGATGCGCTGCTCAACTACGTCACCGCGACCGGCTACGGCGCCGACGACCCCGAGGCCGCAGCGCAGTTCGCGCGCCGCTGGCCGGGCAACCACATCGTCGGCAAGGACATCCTGCGCTTCCACGCGGTGATCTGGCCGGCCATGCTCATGGCCGCGGGGCTCGAGGTGCCAGAGCACGTGTTCGCGCACGGCTGGCTGCTCGTCGGCGGCGAGAAGATGTCGAAGT
>JBEBTD010000058.1:0-11475 GCA_040393965.1 Leucobacter soli
GCTTGCCACCGACCGATGAGCTGCGCCTCGGTCAGCGGAGCATCCGCCGCTTCAGATGGCGGCGAGGCGAGACCCGCCTCGCCCGTAGACGACGTGCATCCGACGAGCAGCACGGCCGCGCAGAGCAGGGCTGCGGCCGAGACCGCACCCGCTCGCGCGCCGGCCGCGATCCTCGCTCCGATTCCACGCTCGCCTGTCCGATGCTTCATGCCCCGACCTCCTGCTCGACGAACTCGCTCTCACAGGGAATGTCGGCACACGGCCGAAGCGTCTCGAATTCGCGCCGGTGACGGGCTGACCCCGAACCGCTACTCGCCGAGCAGATCGGGTCGCACGCGACGGGTGCGCTCGATCGATTGCTCCCGGCGCCACGCGGCGATCGCGGCGTGGTTGCCGCTCAGCAGTACGGGCGGCACCTCGCGCCCGCGCCAGACGGCGGGCTTCGTGTAGCTCGGGTACTCGAGCAGCCCGTCCTCGTGCGACTCCTCGACGAGGCTCTCGGGGTTGCCGACGACGCCGGGAAGCAGCCGCCCGATGGCCTCGATCATCGCGAGCGTCGCGACCTCGCCGCCGTTGAGCACGTAGTCGCCGAGACTCACGAGTTTCAGACGGCCGCGCTCCGCGTACTCGTCGAAGATCCGCTGGTCGGGGCCTTCGTAGCGGCCGCAGCCGAACACCAGCTGCCTCTCCCCCGCGAGCTCGCGGGCCATGCGCTGGTCGAAGACCTCGCCGGCCGGCGCGGGGAAGATGATGAGCGGGTCGGGATCCGAGTCGTCGGCCCCGAGGATCGAGTCGAGCATCTCGCCCCAGGGTTCCGGCTTCATGACCATCCCGGCCCCGCCGCCCGTCGGGGTGTCGTCGACGGTGCGGTGACGGTCGTGCGCGGCGTCGCGCAGATCATGCACGCGCACGTCGAGCAGGCCCCGGCCTTTGGCCTTGCCGAGCAGTGAGAGCTCGAGCGTGTCGAAATAGCTCGGGAAGATGGTGACGATGTCGATGCGCACGACGCTCACTCCGAATCGGCGGGGCGAGGATCGGCAGCGGCCTCGGCGGGATCGACCGACTGGTTCTCGCCATCGTGTTCTACTTCGTCGGGCAGCTCCTCGAAAAGCCCCGCGGGCGGAGTGACGGTGACGACACCGGCTTCGAGGTCGACGCTCGGCACGATCGCTTCGACGAAGGGCACCAGCACCGTGCCGTTCGGAGTGTCGACTGCGAGCAGATCCTGGGCCGGGAAGTGCTGCACCTCGGCGACCCTGCCGAGCAGCGCACCGTCGCGGCGCACCTCGAGACCCACGAGCTGGTGGTCGTACCAGGCGTTGTCCTCGACGCTCGAAAGCACGGTGGCCTCATCGATCCAGAGGATCGCGCGCACGATGCTCTCGGCGGCGGTGCGGTCGGCGACCTCGTCGAAGAACGCGACGGGCACGCCGTTGAACCAGCGCAGCTCGCGCACTGCGATCGTGCGGCGAAACCACTGCGAGTCCTCCGGCACCTGCAGGTGGAACACCGAACCAGGGCTGAAGCGCTCCTCCGGGTTGTCGGTGTAGAGCTCGACTTTCAGGCCGCCCTTGAGCCCGTGCGGCTTCGTGAGGCGACCGACGCGCAGACTCCCCGCCCCGAGATCGGGACGGGGAGCAGCGGCGCGGTGCTTGTCACCGGCCTTCCGGCCGGCCTCTGCGCGGTCGGCTCGATCCGCCATCAGCCCTCAGCCTGCGAATCGGTGTCGATCACGTCGATGCGCACGCGACGCCCGTCGCTGAGCGCGCCGATGACGGTGCGCAACGACTGGGCGGTGCGCCCGCCGCGGCCGATGACCCGGCCGAGGTCGGCGGGGTCGACGCGCACCTCGAGCAGTTCACCCCTCGCAGTCTCGCGAGTGTCGACGCGCACCTCGTCTGGCAGGGTCGCGATGCCCTTGACCAGGTGCTCGAGCACCTCGGCGAGCGAGACGGCCATGATTAGCCCTCGGCCTCGGTGGCGGCCTCTTCGGCGGCCTCGGCGGGCGCCTCTTCAGCGGGAGCCTCGACGGCCTCTTCGACGGGAGCCTCGGCGGGCTTCTCGGCCTTGGGGCGCAGCACGGGCTTCTTCTTGGCATCGGCCTCGAAGACGGCCTTCGCCTCGGGGGCCTGCACGCGCGACTCGGTCTCGCCCTCGCCCTTGAACTTGCCCCAGTCGCCGGTCAGCTTGAGGATGGCTGCGACCTGCTCGGTGGGCTGCGCGCCCACGCTGAGCCAGTACTGCGCGCGATCGCTGTCGACCTCGATGAACGAGGGGTTCTCGGTCGGGTGGTACTTGCCGATCTCCTCGATGACGCGACCGTCGCGCTTGGTGCGCGAATCGGCGACGACGATGCGGTAGTAGGGCGCCCGGATCTTGCCGAGGCGCTTCAGGCGGATCTTGACTGCCATGATGCTCCTTGAAATTGATTGAATGGATCGCGCCGCGGGGGCGGCGCCACAGCTCTGCCGAACCCGGAGGGCGTGCGGCGAAACGACTCTGACGCGCGGATCACGCGAACGATCCATCTTCGCACGTCCGATGCGGAAAAGCAATTTTTGTTGCGATCAGGAGTTTTATTGCGAGAACGGAACTTTGGTCAGCGCAGCTGATCCGCCATCCACCGCTCGAGACCCTCAGCATCGATCGGCAGCGCGTCGGAGATCACCTCGTGGCCCGTCTCGGTGACCACGAGGTCGTCTTCGATGCGCACGCCGATGCCGCGCAGTTCCGGAGGCACCGTCTCGTCCCAGGCGTGGAAGTACAGGCCCGGCTCGACGGTCAACGCCATGCCGGGATGCACCGTGCCGCCGAGGTAGGTCTCGTAGCGGGAGGAGTCGCAGTCGTGCACGTCGAGGCCGAGATGGTGCCCGACGCCGCAGACGATGTAGCGGCGGTGGTGCTGGCCGTGCTCGGAGAGCGCCTCGTCGACCGAGACGGGCAGCAGGCCCCAATCGGAGAGGCCCTGCGCGAGCACCTCCATGCAGGCCGCGTGGAAGTCGGCCCACAGTCGCCCGGGCTGCACCGCGGCGAGGCCCGCGCGGTGCGAGCGCTCCACGAGATCGTGCACCTGACGCTGCGCGGCCGAGAACGTGCCGCTCGCGGGCAGCGTGCGGGTCACATCGGCCGTGTAACCGCTGCGCAGCTCCACGCCCATATCGAGCAGCAGCAGCTCGTCGGGGTGCACCTCGCCATCGGCCCGCACCCAGTGCAGGATCGGAGCGTGCGCGCCCGAGCCGACGATCGTCGCGTAGCCGGGGGCCTGTCCGACCGTGCGCGCATGCCGGTCGAACGTACCCTGCAGCCAGCGCTCGCCCCCGGCGAGAATCGCCTGCGGGATCTCCCGGCGAACCGCGGCGAAGCCGTCGATAGTGTCGAGGTTCGCCTGGCGCAGCTGGGCGATCTCCCACTCGTCCTTGATCTGGCGCAGCTCGGAGAGCACGCGAGCGAGCTTCCGGGATCGCAGGCGTCCGTCGAGGGCCGCGCCCGACGCACATGCGACGACCGCCGCGCCTGCGATGAGGGAGTCCTCGGGTACGTCGAGCTGCCCGATCTGGAGAGTGGTGAGCCCGAGCGCCGCTTCGACCTCTCGAGCGCCTGCGAGCGGGCCCACCCACAGCTCGCCGTGATTCGCGTCGGCGTGGAACGCGGGGTCGCCCGGGCGCGCGGGCGGTGTCAGATACAGCGCCGCATCGTGCCCGCCCGCGACCGGGCGCATGACGAGCACGGCGTCCTCGATGCCGTGGCCCACCGCCCAGAGGAAGTCGCTGTCGGCGCGGAACTCGAAGAAGGTGTCGTTCGCGCGCAGCTGCGATCGACCCGCCGCGACCACGAGCGTCTCGCCCGGGAACTCCGCCGACAACCGAGCGCGGTGCTCGGCCGCAGCGCGGGCAGCCCCTGGCACGACACGAAGCTCGCGTCGCGCTTCGCCCCACCCCTCCCGCATCCAGGTGTTGAAGCCCTCGGAGCGGCTCAGCAGGGGCATGCGAGGGTCTCGCCTCGTCGAGCGCGAGTCGGGCATGCCCGACTCCCAGTCGAGCACGCGCACCGTCCGCGCGAGGCCGGAGAGCCGATGGTGATCCTCTGGGTGCAGCGACATGCGCGGAACGCCTCTCTGATGGTCGGGGTGAATGGTCAGGGTGCGGGGTACAGGGATCGCGACGTGGGGGTGCCGCCGATCCTCGCCTCGAGCGCCGAGAACAAGCGCTCGGCCACATCGCCGAGGCGCAGGCCGTCGTGCTCGAACTCGTTGGTGACCCAGGCATGCAGCTTCGGGATGCGCGCGGCGGTCTCGAGCGAGAGCTGGGCATCGACGTACATGTCGTCGTAGTAGACGGCGGCCTCGACGGGCACCTCGTTGCGGGAGAGCCGGTCGACGTCGTAGGTGTCGATGGGCTGCTCGTGCGCCGCGAGATGCTTCACCGCAGCCTCGAAGCCGCGCAGGGGGCCGATCTCCTCGAACATCCACGGGAACACGGTCTCGCCGGTGAAGTTCAGCGGTCTCGCGCTCTCGTCGAACTCCGGCCGGCGGTCCCGCTCCCGCTGCGCCGCCCAATCGCTCGGGCCCGGGCCGTAGATCGCCTCCTGCAGGGCGATGAAGAGCGGGTTGGTGGCGAAGGAGGTCTCCGCCTCGACCTCGGCGAGGAAGGTGTCGCTCAGCCGTGTCTCGCTCGCGTCCACGAACGCCTCGTCGAAGAGCCAGTGCACCCGGTCGTAGCCGGGCTTCATGCCGAAGTCGAGGCCGAGGAGCTGCAGCCGGCGCACCGTGAGCCGGTCGCCTCCCGGGAGCCGCACATCCTCCGCCTCGAGCAGGTCGGCGACGCGTCCGATGCGGGCGACGAGATGCGGATGGCGCTCCCGGAACAGCCGGTTCTTCGCCGCGATGCGCGGGAACGTGCGCCTGTAGACCTCTGCCGGATCGGGATCCAGGGCGGGGATGCCTCCGGTGATCGCCGAGGCGACGAGCGACTCGGGGAAGCGGGACAGGTACTGCAGCGTGAGGAACCCGCCGTAGCTCTGACCCAGCGAGTACCACTGGCGACCGGGGAAATGGGTCTCGCGCAGCGCCTCGAAGTCGCGCACGATCGAGTCGGCGCGGTGCAGCGCGAGCCGGCGCGCACCCTCCTCGGCAGACATCCGCGCGAAGTCCCCGCCGCTGAGCGGGGTGGATCGGCCGGTGCCGCGCTGATCCGGCAGGATTACCCGGAACCGCTTCACCGCGCTCTCGATCCAGCCGTCGCGGTCCTGCGGCCGGGGCGACTTGCCGCCCGGGCCTCCCTGGAGGAAGACGAGCAGCGGCAGATCATCGTCCTGTTTCACGGAGTCGACGACCTCGCGGGCGAACACGCGGATCATCTCGCCCTCGGGCTCGCTCCAGTCGATCGGCACGTCGACCCAGAGGTCGCGGCCGAGCAGGCGTTCGCCGATCGGATACCAGTCACTCATCTGCGCGCAGTCCTCACTCTCGAATCGAGCAGAGCGTAAAGCATATCGACGATCAGGTTGGAGACGACGACGAAGAGTCCGCCGAGCAGCACGATCGCGATCACCACCGGACGATCCTGCATCGCGACGCTCGTGACCGCGAGGGAGCCGATGCCGTTCAGGCCGAAGACCTGCTCGATCACGATGACGCCGCCGAGCAGCACGCCGATGTCGATGCCGAGCTGGGTGACGAGCGGCGGCATCGCGCTTCGGAAGGCATGCACGTAGGTCACCCGCCGCTCCGTCAGCCCCTTGGCGCGCGCGGTGCGGATGTAGTCCTGACCCAGCACGTCGAGCATCTGCCCGCGCGTGAGCCGGGCGTACACGGCAGCGATCACGAGCGCGAGCGTGAACCAGGGCAGCACGAGGTGCCAGGCCCACTGCATCGGATTCTGCGCGAAGGGCACGTACCCCGAGGGAGGGAAGAGCGCGAAGCCCATCCTCGTCGGGATGAAGTAGAGCGTGTAGAGCGCGATCATGCCGAGCACGAAGGTGGGGAAGCTGATGCCGACGATCGCGAAGCCCTGACCGAGCCGATCGCGCACGCTGCCCGGCCGCTTCGCCGAGCTGATGCCGATCGGGATGCCGATCGCGAGCCAGATGACGACCGCGCCGAACACGAGCGACATCGTCACCGGGATGCGGTTCACGATGAGGTCGGCGACCGGCAGGTTCGTGCGATACGAGAAGCCCAGGTCGCCCTGCAGCAGGTTGCCGAGGAACATGAAGTACTGCTGGATCATCGGTTTGTCGAGGCCCAGGTTCACCCGGATCTGCGCCATGAGCGCCTCGGTCGCCTTGTCGCCTGCGATGATGCGGGCGGGGTCGGAGGGCGAGACGTAGAACAGGATGAACACGAAGATGCTCAGCAGGAGCAGCACGAACGCCCCGAAGGCGAGACGCGAGAGGAAGTAGCGGATCATGCTTTGCCCCCCTTCGAGGAGGTCGGGTCGAGGGCGTCGCGCAGTCCGTCGCCCAGCAGGTTGAACGCGAGGGTCAGCAGGAGGAGTGCGAGACCGGGGACGAGCACCATCCAGGGCGCGACCATGTACATCGAGCCGTTCGCGGCGTCGGCGAGCATATTGCCCCAGCTGGGGGTTGGAGGCACGATGCCGAGGCCGAGGAACGAGAGCGTCGCCTCGAACACGATCGCCGCGGGGATGCCGAGCGTGGTGTAGACGATGATCGGCACCACGAGGTTCGGCAGCACGTCACGGAACAGCATCGACAGCCGCGACTCGCCGAGCGAGCGAGCGGCCTCGATGAACTCCCGCTCGCGGATGGCCAGCACTTGACCGCGGATCACTCGGGCGAGCCCGGCCCAGCTGAAGAACACGATGACCACGATCGAGAGGCCGAGGCTCGGGCCCAGCACGGCTACGAGCGCGATCGCAACGAGCAGGAAGGGCACGCTCATAACGAGGTCGATCACCCGGCTCAGCACGGTGTCGACCCAGCCGCCGAAGAAGCCGGCCAGCGAACCGATGACGACGCCGATCGCCGATGCGATGAGCGAGGCGACGACGCCGACGAGCAGCGAGACCTGCGCCCCGTAGGCGAGGCGGACGAGCACGTCGCGTCCGAGCTGATCGGTGCCGAGCAGGAACTCGGGATTCGGGCCGACGGGGATCCCGGCGGCCGAGAGGCCCGTCTCCCGGAACTGCTGGGTGGGGCCGTGCCCCGTCCATTCGGCGATCAGCGGCGCCGCGAGTGCGAACGCCACCGCGAGCACGATGACGATCGCCGAGATCACGCTCGCGGGATCGCGTACGAGGCGTCGCAGGGTCAGCTGCCAGGAGGTTCGCGCCTTGATCTCGGCGGCCTGCTTCGCGGCCTGTCCGGGGGTGAGGATGCGCGTGGTCTTGAAGGGCGGGGTCATGCTCATCGCGCCGCCTCCTCTCGTTCGTCGCTCGCCGGGAGTTCGAGGTAGGCGGCCGCGAGCAGCTTCTTCGTGAAGGCCTGCTGGGGGTTGCGGTACATCGACTCCGGATCTCCGAGCTCGATGATGCGGCCCCCCTCCATGACGGCGATGCGGTCGCACATGTGCCGCACGACGGCGAGGTCGTGCGAGATGAAGAGATAGGTGAGGCCGAGGTCGCGCTGCAGTTCGTCGAGCAGGCCGAGCACCTGCGCCTGCACGGTCACGTCGAGGGCCGAGACGGGTTCGTCGAGGATCACGAGCTCGGGGTTCAAGGCGATCGCCCTGGCGATGCCGATGCGCTGACGCTGGCCCCCCGAGAACTGGGAGGGGAAGCGGTTGTAGTGCTCGGGGTTGAGGCCCACCTTCTCGAGCAGCTCCTGCACGCGGCGCTGGCGCTCCTTACCGCTCGCCACCCCGTGGATGCGGAAGGGGTCTCCGACGATGGAGCCGACGCGCCGCTTGGGGTTGAGCGAACCGAACGGATCCTGGAAGACGACCTGCACCTTCTTGCGCTGCTCGCGCCAGGCCCGGCCGGTGACCTCCGAGATGTCGCGCCCGTCGAAGATCACCTGGCCGCTCGACGGTGAGATGAGGCCCGCGATGGTTCGGGCGAGAGTGGTCTTGCCGCATCCGCTCTCGCCGACGAGGCCGAGCGTCTCGCCGCGGCGCACCTCGAGGGAGATGTCGTCGAGCACCGTGCGTTCGGTGCCCCGCTTCTGCTTGAACGAGAGCGAGATGTCCTTCACCTCGACGATGTTGTCGGGTTGTGACGGCTCGGTCCGCCCCGCGGCGGTGCGCGAGCCCTTGCTGAAGGACGACGACTCGATGAGGCTCACCGTGTAGGGGTGCTGGGGGTTCGAGAAGAGCTCTGCGCTCTCGCCGACCTCCATCTGCTCGCCCTGGTACATGACCATCACCCGGTCGGCGACGCTCGCCATCACACCGAGGTCGTGGCTGATCATGAGCACCGTCGCGCCCACGTCCTGCTGCATCTCTGCGAGCAGATCGAGGATCTGTGCCTGGACGGTCGAATCGAGGGCGGTGGTCGGCTCGTCGGCGATGATCAGCGACGGGCCGAGGGAGAGGCTCATCGCGATCATGACGCGCTGCCGCATGCCCCCTGAGAACTGGTGCGGGTACGCGTCGAAGCGGGAGGCCGCCTCGGGGATGTGCACCTTCTCGAGCAGCTCGATGGCGCGGGCCTTCGCGGCCTGCTTCGAGACGCGCTCGTGGGCGCGGATCTGCTCGACGATCTGCCAGCCGATCGTGTACTGCGGGTGCAGACTGGAGAGCGGATCCTGGAAGATCATGCTGATCTCCCTACCCCGCTTGCGTCGGAGCTGCTCGGGACTCAGCCGGAGCAGGTTCTCCCCTCGGAAGGTCACCTCCCCCGATGTTCTGGCGGATGGAACCAGGCCCATCGCCGACTGCACGAGCACGGACTTCCCCGAGCCCGACTCCCCCACGATGCCGAAGAACTCGCCCTCGCGCACGTCGAACGAGACGTTCTTCACGGCGTGCACGGGGCCGTCCTCGGTCGGGATGTCGACCACCAGGTCGCGCACCTCGAGTATCGCCATCAACAACTCCTCATCGAATCACACGTCGAATCATGAACGAAGCGGCAGGGCGCGGCGGCCGCCCCGATGGGACGCCGCCGCGCACGAGCCCGCCAGGCTACTGCTTGAGCCAGACGTTCGCCCAGTCGCCGTTCTGAGCCAGCGCGTAGATCTGGAAGTTCTGCACGCGGTCGGAGTGGTAGTTCGCCTTCTTCCGGGCGACGATGCTGACGATCGGGGAATCGCCCATGACGGTCTTGTCGACCTCGTGCCACAGCTCGGCGGCCTCCTCCGGGCTCGACGCGGCGAGGGCCTGGGCCGCCAGCTCGTTGGCCTCGTCGTTGTTGTAGTCGACGTAGTTGTAAGCCTGCGGCGTGCCGTCGAAGCTGAACTGGGGCTGGAACACGCTGCGCGCGGCACCGCCCACCCAGTCCGGCGACCAGCCGACGAGCGCAATGTCCCACGCGCCGTTCGTCGCGTTCTCGCGGTTCGTCATGAAGTTGGCGTAGTAGTCGGTCGGCGGCACGGGGAACAGCTCGACGGTGATGCCCGCCTCCTCGAGGCTGGCCTGGACGGTCTGTGCGATGTCGGGCTGGCTGCCGAGGTTGCGGTAAGGGAACTTCAGGGTGAGGTTCGTCACGCCGGCCTGCTCGAGCAGCTCCTTGGCCTTCTCGGGATCGGCTTTGCCGCTCTCGTCGCCGTAGAGGGAGAAGGGCTCGTGCCCGTTGATTCCCGGGCCGAAGATGCCGTTGGTCACCGTGGCGATGTCCTCGCCGCCCATGACCTGCACGACGGCGGGCTTGTCGATCGCGTACTGGATGGCCTGACGCACCTCGAGCTTCTGCAGCGCGCCGTCGTTGTTCGAGGTCTTCGTGTTGAACCACATGAACTGGTCGACGCCGCCGTTCTCCATCGTGGTGAACTTCTCATCGTTGGCCGCGACGAGCTGCTGGATGTTCGCGGGGCTCGGCTGGATGTCGAAGAGCGCGTCTGCCGAACCGGCCTGCAGCTGCTGCATTGCGGCGTCGCCCTCGACGCCCATCGTCATCTCGATCTCGTCGACGTAGGCGTTGCGCAGCGGATCGCTGTCGGCATCCCACGACTCGTTACGCACGAGCAGCAGCTTTACGTCAGGTGTGTGCTCTGCGATCTTGTAGGGGCCAGAGGCGACGAAGTTCGCCCGGTACTCGGGCGAATCGGGCAGGTAGTCGAGTGATTCGATCGCCGCGGGGTTCGCAGTCGGCAGGCTCAGCATCGAGGTGAAGTCCGATGCGGGTTCCACGAGTGTGAAGATGACCGTCTGCTCGTCAGGAGTCTCGATGCCGGAGATATCGTTGTTCTCGATGTACTCCTTCATCGCTGCGGGTTCGGGTGCGACTGCCGCGAAGCCGTCGCAGAATTCGGGCATGCCCTCGATGAGGTTGATGAAGTAGCTGCCGAGCGCTGCGCCGATGTGCGGGTTGCAGATGCGCTTGATGCCGCGCTCGAAGTCCTCGGCGACGATCGGTCGCGCGCCATCCGGAGCGTCCCAGGTGATGCCGTCGCGCAGCTTGATCTCGTAGGTGAGACCGTCCTCGCTCGGCTCCGGAACATCCTCGGCGAGATCGCCGGTGAGCTGGATGCGCTCGTCGACGTCGTTCGAGGAGACGTAGCTCAGCACCGAGCGCGAGAGCACGCGCACGACGTTGTTGACGGGCACATAGGCCGTGAGCTGCGGGTCGATGCGATCGACGTCGCCGTTCGCGAGCACCTTGAGCGTGCCGCCCGTCTGGGGTTCGCCGCCGGTGTCGCCGGCGCCGCCCCCGCCGGATGAGCCGGCCGAGCAGCCGCTCAGCGCAAGGGCTGCGGCTGCTGCGACCGCCGTGGTCGAGAGGAGCAGTTTTCGAGTCATTGAGTCGTCCTTGATTCGTTGATTCGTCATTCCGACGCGGTTGCGCCGGAAACCGGAGGCCGCGAAGACTCACGCGTTACCGATATGTGCAATATTACATTGCAATGTCGCTCATGGTGCACCGTAAAGGTCTCGAAAGATTACGAAACCATTTCGAATACCGAAGTCCTGAAGGCGTAGGCTTTCAGCCAGACCGACCAGGAGGAGGGCCACCATGTCGATCGCGTTCGCGCCCTCTCCCCGCTCGACGCTGGGCCTGGAGTGGGAGATCGCGCTCGTCGATCGCGAGAGCCGCGAACTGCTCAACTCGGCGCCGCAGATCCTCGTGGATCTGGCCGAGACGCACCCCGCCACGCGCTTCCCCCACTTCACGGGCGAGCTGCTGCAGAACACCATCGAACTCGTGAGCGCTCCCCACCGCCGCGTCTCGGAGGCATCGGCGGATCTGCGGGAGCTCGCGGTCATCGCTCGCGAGCACGCCGACGCCCACGGGGCCGCGCTCATCGGCCCGGGCAGCCATCCGTTCAGCCGATGGGATCGGCAGCGGGTGACCGAGAGCGAACGATACGACCGCTTCATCGAGAAGTACCGCTGGTGGGGCCGCAACATGCTCATCTGGG
>JBEBTD010000059.1:0-11429 GCA_040393965.1 Leucobacter soli
GCTCTATGCGGGCCTCGCGCTCGCGCTGGTACTCCTCGCTCGACCCTCCCGCGTAATACGGATGGCTCGCCTTCTCCTTGAGGGAGTCGCCGATCTCGTGCCAGGCGGCGGTGCGGGCGCGCTCGGCCGTCTCGCGCAGGTAGTCCCCGTCTTCGGCCCGCTGCCGCAGCTGCACCGCGACCTGCTCGTAGACCTCCTGACGGTGGCGCAGCGTCGAGTTGTCGTCGCTGCCGTAGTCGTTCTCGCTCCATGTGCTGTAGCCGGTGCGCTTGATCTCGCCGCGCATGCGCGAGATGTGCCGGGCGTCGCGCTCGCGCTCCTCGGCGAGCTCGGTCACGGCGGCGCTGACCATCTCGATGATCTGCTGCTCGTCGTAGTCGGCCTTGCGCCCGAGCGCGTTCAGGATGATCTCGTTCTTGACGTTCATGCGCACCGCGACGTCGGCCACGAGCATCCCCTGCTCGACGATCTCCTCGACCGGCGCGAGGTGTCGCTGAGGCAGCCGACGCTTGGTGCGCTGGGGGGCACTGCCCTTGCGCTTCAACCAGCCGAACACGGCGAACCTCTCTCTCATGCGATGCGGATGCGCACCGTATACAAGTATCCCACGAGGAGTACTCTGAGCACATGGACGTTCGCACCAAGCGGGTGTACGAGCCCGCCGCTCCGGAGGACGGCACGAGGGTGCTGATCGATCGGCTCTGGCCCCGCGGGGTGAAGAAGGAGGACGCCCGCCTCGACCTCTGGCTCAAGGACGCGGCTCCGAGCTCGGAGCTGCGCAAGTCGTGGCACGCCGACGCGCGGGGCCACGAACCGGCTCGTTTCGCCGCATTCGCCGAGAGCTACCGCGAGGAGCTCTCGCACCCGCCCGCGAGCGCCGCCCTCGACCGGCTCGTGGGGCTCGCAGAAGAGGCCGTTCGCCTCACCCTGCTCTACGGGGCGAAGGACGAGAGCGTCAACCACGCGAACGTGCTGCGCGACGCCGTGCTGGCACGGGCGAGGGGCTGAGCCCCGGCAGAGTCTCGACGAGGATCGCCCGCAGCTCGCGGAGCGCCGTGTCGAAGCGCTGCTCCTCGAGGCTGCCGCCCGTGCCGATGATGAGGCCGAAGCGCCCGTTCGCCGCCGATCGCCCGTGCCAGTACGCGCTGAGCGGCACCGCCCCGAGGCCCGCGCAGCGCTCGAGCACGGCGGCCTCGACCTCCGCCGATCCTCGCTCGAACTCGATCACCGCGTGCAGGCCGCCGCTCATCGGCCGCACCCGCGCGCCCGGCACCCCGAAGAGGCGCTCGACGACGAGCTCTCGCCTCGTCGCATAGCGCCGCCGCATGCGCGCGGTGTGCCTCCTCAGCTCGCCGCTCGCGAGGTACTCGGCGAGCGCCGCCTGCACCACGCCCGACACCGGCCCGCCGAGGTCGTGGCGCGCGGGTTCGATGATGCGCCGCAGTGACTCCGGCACGAGCAGGAAGCCCGCCGAGAGCGCCTGCGAGACCGTCTTCGAGAAGGTGCCGAGCAGGGCAACCGAGCCGGACGCGCGATCGTCGAGGGCCGCGAGGGTGGGCAGGGGGCTGCCGCTGTGGCGCAGTTCGCTGTCGTAGTCGTCCTCGATGATGATCGCGCCCGTCCGGTGCGCCCAGGCCAGCAGCTCCCGACGCCTGGCGAGCGGCAGCGAGCCGCCGAGGGGGTACTGGTGGCTCGGCGTGACGATGACCGCATCGAGCACGCCTACCGGCAGCGCGTCGGTCATGAGGCCTTCGGCGTCGACCGGCATCGCGACGATGCTCGCCCCGTGCCTCGCCGCGACCTTCCGCAGCGAGGGGTAGCCGGGATCCTCGACGCCGACGGTCAGCGCCCGTCCGCGCGTAGTGCCGAGCGCGCTCAGCAGCAGGCTGAGCCCCTCCCGCGCGCCGGCGGTGACGATCACGTCGCCGGCGGGTCGGGTGGTGCCGCGCATGCGTCGCAGATGCTCCGCGATCTGCTGCCGCAGGAGGGGGTCGCCGAGGTCGTGGGCCTCGAGCCGCGCGTTCGACGCCGCGTGGCGCCATGCCGCGCGCCAGGCCGGGGTCTCGATCGCGCTCGTATCGGGGAGGCCCGGGGTGAGTGGCAGCGGGCCGGCGGCGGCGTCTGCGCATTCGGCGGGCGACGATGCGTCCGATGCCGGCGCTGCTGTCGTGCGCGAGGCTTCGACGGGCGAAACGGCGATGCCGGCTCGATCCGGCCGGCCCTCGCCCGCTGCGCGATCCATGCGCCGCAGCTCGGGGTGCACGCGGGTGCCGCGCCCGTGGCCCGCCGAGAGATAGCCCTCGGCCACGAGCTGCTCGTAGGCCGCCACGACGACGCCCCTGGCCACGCCCAGCCGGCTCGCGAGCTCGCGGGTCGCGGGCACGGCCTCGCCGGGCCGCAGCGTGTCCTGGTCGATCGCCTCTCGGAGCGCCGCCGCGATCTGCGCGGCGAGCGGGCGGTCGGAGCCGCGATCCACCGTGATCGGGAGCTCGGTGAACTCACGGTGATGGGTCTCGGCCATCCCCCCAGTGTGGCAGCGATCGCCGCCTTGGTCTACTCAGCGATCGTCGAGTGAGCGCCCACCACGATCCACGAGGCCCCACGCGGCCAGCGCGGCCACGACGAAGAAGACGGCGAACACGGTGAAGGCGAGCCCTGCGCCGCCGGTGAGCAGCAGCACGGGTACGAGCAGCGGCGCGATGATCGACGCGATGCGGCCGACACCCGCGGCCCAGCCGGCACCCGTGCCGCGCAGCGAGGTCGGATAGAGCTCCGGGGTCACCGCGTAGAGCGCTCCCCAGGCGCCGAGGTTGAAGAACGAGAGCGCCATGCCCGAGGCGATGATGGCGGGCTCCGAGTGCACCGTGCCGAAGGCGATCGCCGAGGCGGCCGAGCCGACGAGGAACACCGACAGCGTCAGCCGCCGCCCCCAGACCTCGATGAGCCAGGCGGCGACCGCGTAGCCCGGCAACTGCGCGAGCGTGATGATGAGGGTGAAGCCGAAGGACTTCACGAGCGGGAAGCCCGCGTCGACGAGGATGCTCGGAATCCAGATGAATGCGCCGTAGTAGGCGAAGTTGACGCAGAACCACACGAGCCAGATCGACGCCGTGCGCAGGCGGAACTCCCGGGACCAGAGCGCCCTGAGGCGGGCGCCCGCGGTCGTCGCAAGGGGTGTCCCTGCGGGGGCGTCGGTCCGCCCGGTCGCCTGCTCGTCCGTCGCATTCGGCTGAACATGATCGGAGCCGGGCGCTCGGGTGCGCTCGGCTTCATCGCCGCGCGAGGCGATGCTTCGCCATTCTGGGCTCGAAGCGAACTCCGAGACGATCTTCTCCGCTTCGGCATGCCGGCCCCGGTTCACGAGCCAGCGCGGCGATTCGGGTAGGCCCCAGCGCACGACGAGTGCATAGACGGCCGGAATCGCCCCGAGCGCGAAGGCCCAGCGCCAGCCGTGCTCGGAGGCCGGCACGACGAAGTAGCCGATGAGCGCCGAAGCGGTCCAGCCCACCGCCCAGAACGCCTCGAGGATCACGATGAGCCTGCCGCGGATGCGCGCGGGCGCGAACTCGCTCACGTAGGTCGAGGCGACGGGCAGCTCGGCTCCGAGGCCGAGGCCGACGAAGAAGCGGAGCACCAGCAGCAGCGCGATGCCGCCGACCAGCGCACTCGCGCCCGTGGCGAGGCCGTAGACGAGCAGCGTGATGGCGAAGACCTGGCGCCGTCCGAAACGATCGGCGAGCAGCCCGCCGAGACTCGCGCCGATCGCCATGCCCACGAAGCCGATCGAGGTGATGAGACCGAGTTCGCCCTTCTCGAGCTGCCAGTGCTGCGCGAGCGCCGCGATGATGAACGAGATCAGGCCCACGTCCATGGCGTCGAGCGCCCAGCCGAGCCCCGAGCCCACGAGGATGCGATTGTGCTTGCGGGTGTAGGGCAGCCCGTCGAGCCGCTCGGCGGGGGAGACCTGCGCGCCGTTCGTGGTTTCGTGCATGGTCACATCGTAGGGCCGAGCACCGACGCGCGGCCAGGGGTGGCCTACACTTGGGCCACATGCCGCCACCCGCACCGCGCCCAGACGCCGCCGCTCAGCTGCGCGCCGAGCGCCTGCTGCGCCGGGTCGCCCGCGAGAGCAACCGCCTCTTCGCCGGAAGTCGTGTGCTGTTGGAGGTGCGGGACATCGAGCTCGCCGAGCGCCTGCGGTTCGCGCTGCGGCTCATGGGGGCGAGGATCGCGGAGCGCTCCGAGGGATTCGAGCACGAGCCCGACTTCGTGCTCGACGACTCCGCCGATGCCGCAGGAGACGGGGAGGCCGGAACGGGGGATGGCGCCGCGGCGGCAGCCGACCCTCGCGCCGGGGCGAAGGATCGCATCGCCCGAGCCGCCGCCCGCATGCCGGCCACCCGCGCGCTCGTAGCCGAACTCGCCGAGAACGGGGCGCTGCGCGACCATCGGGTGCTGCTGAGCCTCGTGCTCGAACCCAAGACCGCGGCGCTCGCCCTCGCGCTGAAGGGCATCGGCGTCGAGACCGCGGTGTTCGCAGCGGCCTCCGAGAGCGACCCGGCCGTCGCGGCGGCACTCGCCGCCGACGGGGTGACCGTCTTCGCGCCGACGTCGCCCATCGTCTACGTCGCCGCGCCCGAGGAGGGGCTCATCGCGATCGGCGACGGGGCCGACCTCGACGAGCGGCACGCCCACGACGCGCTCGACTGGGCGCCGACGCTGCTCGTCGACGACGGATCCCATCTCATCAGGCTCGCCCATACCGGGCGAGCCGAGATCCTGGCGAGCGAGGGCGGCAGCCTGCGCGGTGCGAGCGAGGAGACCACGAGCGGCGTGCGCCCGCTCGACGAAATGGCGTCGCGAGGGGAACTTCGGATTCCGGTGATCGCGGCCAACGACGCGCGCACGAAGACCGGATTCGACAATCTCATCGGCACCGGGCAGAGCTGCGTCTTCGCGATCGCCGACCTGATCGACCGGCCCGCCGTCGCGAGTCGCGGCGTGCGCCCGGGCCTGCACGGATCCCGCTGGGCCGTGGTCGGCTACGGGCCCGTCGGCCAGGGCGTCGCCCGCTTCGCCTCGGCTCTCGGGGCCGAGGTCGTCGTGGTCGAGCGCGACGCCGTGCTCGCGCTCGCCGCCGTGCACGACGGTCATGACGCCCTCCCCCTCGCGGAGGCGCTGGGCCGCGCCGAGGTCGTGGTCAGCGCGACCGGCGTCCGGCACACCCTCGACACGGAGGCTATCGCCGCGCTCGCCCCGGGTGCCGTGCTCGCGGTCGCCGGCGGGGTCGACGAGGAGCTCGCGCTCGACGGGCTGCGCGAACTCGGCTGGACGAGGCGGGCCGTCGCCTCTCACGTGGACGAATGGCGCGCCCCGGGCGACGAGGATCCCGGCGTGCTCGTGCTCGCCTCGGGCGGCGGAGTCAACTACACGGCGGCCGAGGGCAACCCCGTCGAAGTGATGGATCTGAGCTTCGCCACCCAGCTCGCCGCGCTCGAGCGCCTCGCGGTCGGCGAGCTCGACGCAGGCCTCCACCACGTCCCTCCCGCAGAGGAGCAACGGGTCGCGCGCCACGCGCTCGAGGCGCGCGACGACGGCGCCGATCCTCGACCCCCGCAGCCGCGAGCGGAAGGCCGAGCCCAGCCCTGGCGCGTGCACCGATACCGATCCTCGCGCTGAACCCGGGCGCGTATGACGGGTCGTGACGGCTCCCGCGCGGGCATCGCGGACGAGCTTCTAGACTCGACACCGTGAATGCCTCCGCCGAGATCGTCGTCTACAGCGCGCGCATCGTGATCCCCGTGACGAGCCCTCGCATCAAGGACGGCGCCGTCGCGGTGCGCGGCAGGCGCATCCTGCACGTCGGCGACCGGCGCTGGGTGCTCGACGCGCTCGCCGCGAGGGGCGAGCCCTTCCGGGAGGAACGCTGGGACGGGGCGCTCGCCCCCGGGCTCGTCAACGCGCACACCCACCTGCAGTACACCGGCATGGGAGAGGTCGCCGCACGGCACTACACCGGCTTCGACGACTGGGGAGCCGCCTTCGACGAGGTGTACGCGCGGCCGGGCCACGACTGGGCGGCAGCGGCCGCCGAGGGAGCTGCCCGGTCGATCGCCGCGGGCGTCACCGCCGTCGGCGATGTCGTGACCGATGCAGCGGCGCTCTCGGCACTGCACGATGCCGGCCTGCACGGTATCGCCTACTGGGAGGTCTACGGCACGAGCAACGCCGACTGGACGGCCGAGGCGCGCGAGCGGGTGCGGGAGCAGCTGCGACGCATCCCTCGCCCGCCCGGCGGCGGGGTCTCGCCGCATGCCCCCTACTCGCTCGAGGTGCAGCCGCTGCTCGAACTGCCCGACATCGTGCGCGAAGAGGGACTGCGCCTGCACATCCATCTCGCTGAGGCCCATATGGAGCGCGAGCGAGGGGCTGCGCGGCTCCCCGGCGACGGCGACGAGTCATGGCCGGAGCTCGGGGCAGACAGCTTCCGGGCGCTGCGCTCGAAGGGCATCGGGGTCTCGTCGACGCAGTTCGTGGATCACCTCGGCGTGCTCGGCCCCGACTGCCACATCGCGCACGGCGTCTACGTCAACGCCGACGACCGTGCGCTGCTGCGGGCGCGCGGCACGAGCGTCGCGCTGTGCCCGCGCTCGAACGAGATCATCGGGCTCGACATGCCCCCGGTCGCCGACTATCTGCGAGAGGGCAACCCCATCGCGGTCGGCACCGACTCGCTCTCGTCATCGCCCTCCCTCGACCCGCTCGCCGACGTCGCGCTGCTCTACCGGGTGGCACGGCGGCAGGGCTATGACGGCGGGGATCTGCACCAGCGCCTCTTCTCAGCCGCCACGCTGGGCGGCGCGACGGCGCTCGGCCTGCACGTGGGGAGGAAGCGCATTGGGCAGCTCGGGGTCGGCGCCCTCGCGGATCTCGCCTTCTTCGAGGTGTCCGCCGACGATCCCGACTCCGCGCTCGCCGAGCTCGTGGAAGCAGGCGAGGGCAGCTGCGCCCGCACCCTGGTCTCGGGCCGCCCCCGACACCCCCGCGACGTGTGACGGAGTATGACGACCGCTCCCGTGGATGTCGGAGGCCCGCAATAGGCTGGCCCCGTTCAGTTTTCTCTCAGAGGAGTATCGACATGCTCAAGAAGACCCGCTTCGCCGCAGCCGCAGCCGCCGGTGTCGCCGCCGTGCTCGCGCTCACCGCCTGCGCCTCGGGTTCCGGCTCCACCGGCGAAGCCTCGGGCGAAGCCGCCGGCTCGAGCCTGGTCGCCCCCGTCACCGAGGGCAAGCTCACCATCGCCACCGGCGAGCCCGCATTCGAGCCGTGGGTCGTCGGCGACGACCCCGAGAGCGGCGAGGGATTCGAGGCCGCGGTCGCCTACGCCGTCGCCGAGAAGCTCGGCTACTCGCGCGAGGACGTGGTCTGGGTGCGCACCACCTTCGACGCGGCCATCGCGCCCGGACCGAAGGACTTCGACCTGAACATCCAGCAGTTCTCGGTCACCCCCGAGCGGGCAGAGGTCGTCGACTTCTCCTCGCCGTACTACGAGACCACCCAGGCGGTCGTCGCGGCGACCGGTTCGGCCGCGGCCTCCGCCAAGAGGCTCGCAGACCTCAAGGGCGCGCTCATCGGAGTGATGAGCGGCACGACCTCGCTCAAGGCGGCGGAAGACGTCATCGCTCCCTCGAACGACGTGCAGGTCTTCAACGACAACGCCGACGCCGTGACCGCGCTGCAGACCGGCCAGGTGGACGCGCTCGTGGTCGATCTGCCAACCGCCTTCTACGTGCGCGACGCGCAGCTCGAGGGCGACGGCGTGATCGTCGGCCAGCTCGACGCCGCCGCCGGCGACGAGTTCGCCTTCGTGCTGCCGAAGGGCTCGGGCCTCACCGCCGATGTGAGCGCCGCGATCGACGAGCTGCGCGCCGACGGCACGCTCGCCGGGCTCGAGCAGACCTGGCTCGCCGATCAGGGCGCTCCCTTCCTCGAATAGCCTGTCACGGTGAGCAGCACCCCAGCGAACGCCGAGGCGCGCGCGTTCCAGCCGAGCGAGCTCGAGCTGGAGCGTCGCGCCTTCCGGCGCGCCCGCGGCAGGCGCTCGACGCTCATCAGCGTGCTCAGCACGCTCGTCTTCGCGGCGGTGCTCGCGATCGTGCTCATCGGCAGTCCCGGCTGGGAGCGGGTGCAGCAGTCCTTCCTCGACCCGGGGGTCGCGGCAGACGCCTTCCCCCGGGTGATCAAGGGACTCTGGCTGAACATCCAGGTGCTGGTGGTCGCCGTGCTCGGCGTGGCAGTGTGCGGCACGCTCATCGCCATCACCCGCACCCTCCGCGGCGCCGTCTTCACCCCGCTGCGCCTGCTCGCGGCCGGCTACACCGATCTGTTCCGGGGCATGCCGCTGATCCTCGTGCTCTACATCGTGGGCTTCGGCGTGCCGGGGCTCGAGCTCACCCAGCGCATGCCCGCGCAATTCTGGGGCACGATCGCGCTCATCCTGACCTACTCGGCCTATGTGAGCGAGGTGCTGCGCGCCGGCATCGAGGCCGTGCACCCCTCCCAGCGCATCGCGGCCCGCTCGCTCGGTCTCAGCCATGCGAAGACCCTGCGCCTCGTGGTCATGCCGCAAGCCGTGCGCAAGGTGACCCCCGCGCTCATGAACGACTTCGTCTCGATGCAGAAGGACGTCGGCCTGATCTCGGTGCTCGGCGCCGTGGACGCGGTGCGCGCCGCCCAGATCGAGGTGGCGAACAGCTACAACTTCACGCCGTACGTTCTCGCGGGCGTGCTCTTCGTGCTGCTGTCCTGGCCTTTCATCCGCATCACCGACTGGGTGACCGCCCGGGCGCAGCGGCGCGAGCAGATCGGCGGCCTCGTATGAGCGTCGACTCGAGGCCCGTGCTGCGCGTCGAGGGCGTCGTCAAGCGCTTCGGCGAGCAGACGGTGCTCGCCGGAATCGACCTCGAACTCCGTCGTCACGAGGTGGTCGTGCTCATCGGCGCCTCCGGTTCGGGCAAATCGACCCTGCTCAAGACCGTCAACCTGCTCGAACAGGTCGACGACGGCCGTATCCTGCTGAGCGACGACCGCACCACCGAGGACATCACCGACCCCCGCGTCGACGCCGACCGGGTGCGCGCCCGCATCGGCGTCGTCTTCCAGCACTACAACCTGTTCCCTCACATGCGCGTGATCGACAACGTGACGCTCGCGGCGCGGCAGGTGTTCCGCGTGCCTCGCGCCGAAGCGGAGCGCACGGGCCTCGCGCTGCTCGAGCGCATCGGGCTCGCAGAGAAGGCGCGGGAGTACCCCGATCGCCTCTCGGGAGGCCAGCAGCAGCGGGTCGCGATCGTGCGCGCCATCGCCACCGACCCGGAGCTGCTGCTGCTCGACGAGATCACGAGTGCCCTCGACCCTCAGCTCGTCGGGGAGGTGCTCGACCTGGTGGGCGAGCTCAAGGCCCAGGGGTCGACCATGCTCATGGCGACGCATGAGATGTCCTTCGCGAGGCGCGTCGCCGACCGCGTCGTCTATCTCAAGGACGGACGCATCATCGAACAGGGGCCGCCCGAGCAGATCTTCGACGCCCCGGAGCGCCCCGAGACCCGGGAATTCCTCTCGCGCCTGCGCGATCCTCGCCCCTGAACCCCACAGCTGTTTCGCCGTCCGTTGCCCGCTCGTGCTCGGGCTGGGTTCGCCCAGCCACGGGCCCGGCCGGGGAACGTGTAAGGTAGAACCCTTATGCCTGAAACCCCCGCGACCCCTTCGCACGACGCCCGGGAATTCGGCCCTCGCGAGCAGCTCGCCATCTGGCTGCTGCTCGCCAGCGCCTTCACCGTGATCCTCAACGAGACGATCATGGGCGTCGCCCTGCCCCGCCTGATGGACGACCTCGGAATCACCGCCGCAGCCGGCCAGTGGCTCACCACGGCCTTCCTGCTGACGATGAGCGTCGTCATCCCGATCACGGGCATGCTCATCCAGCGGCTCACCACCCGCACCCTCTTCAACACGGCGATGACGCTCTTCACCCTCGGCACGCTGATCTCGGCGATCGCGCCCGGCTTCGAGGTGCTGCTCATCGGCCGCGTCGTGCAGGCCGGCGGAACCGCCATCATGATGCCGCTGCTCATGACGACGGTCACCACACTCGTGCCCGACCGCCACCGCGGCCGGCTCATGGGACGTATCGCGATCGTCATGTCGGTCGCGCCTGCCCTCGGCCCGACGGTCTCGGGACTCATCCTGCAGTGGCTCAGCTGGCGCTGGCTCTTCATCTTCGTGCTGCCGATCGCGGTGCTCTCGCTGGTTCTCGGGGCGTTGCGCATGCCGAATGTTGGCGAGCAGCGGGTCGTGCGCGTCGACGCGATCTCCGTGCTGCTCTCGGTGATCGGCTTCGGCGGCATCGTCTACGGCCTGAGCGCGGTAGGCGAGCAGGCGAGTGGCGCAGCGACGATGAACCCGCTCATCCCGATGCTCGTCGGTGCCGCCGGCCTCGCTGTCTTCATCTGGCGGCAGCTGCGGCTGCAGCGCGAGGATCGGGCCTTGCTCGACCTGCGCACCTTCGCCGTTCGGCCGTACGCGCTCTCCGTGATCCTCTTCGCCTTCGCATCGCTCGCGCTCTTCGGCAGCCTCATCCTGCTGCCGATCTACGTGCAGAACGTGCTCGGCTACGACACCCTCGAGTCGGGCCTCGTGCTGCTGCCCGGCGGCCTGCTGATGGGCCTGCTCGGCCCGCTCGTCGGCCGTCTGGTCGATCAGCGCGGAGCCCGCTTCGTGCTCGTGCCCGGCACGATCGTCACGGCGCTTGCGCTGTGGAGCATGGCGCTCTTCACCGACAGCAGCACCATCTGGCAGGTGCTCGCCACTCATCTCGCGCTGAGCCTCGGTCTCGCCGGCGTTTTCACACCGCTCTTCTCCGTGGCGCTCGGCTCGCTGCCGGGAAGGCTCGCTTCGCACGGCAGCGCCACGATCTCGACGGTGCAGCAGGTGGCGGGCGCCGCGGGCACAGCGCTCTTCGTCACCGTGATGACGCTGGTCTCGACGAGTCTCGCTGGCTCCCCGGAGGCCGTCGACCCGCACGCGCTCGCGGCGGGCACCCGCACCGCCTTCATGATCGGCGGCGCCGCATCGACCATCGGCGCCGTGCTGGCGTTCTTCATCACGGAGCAGCCGCGGACGCACGAGGTGTGAGCGGGGCGCCACCGCGCACGGCCAGTACCCGCCCTCGAACCGGATCGGGAAGGGCGACAAGTGACCGGCTGCGCGGTGCGGGCGCGCGGCGCGCCGCCGTCAGTCGAGCGAATCGATCGTGCGGCGCACCGCCTCCGCCAGCTGGCGCACGGCGGCGGATGGCCCGCCACGGCCTCCCGAGGAGGCGAGCAGGATCTCGCGCGCGAAGCGCGGGTCGTCGATCGGCCTGAGCTCGA
>JBEBTD010000060.1:0-11291 GCA_040393965.1 Leucobacter soli
CCGTGACCGCTACCGCCGCCGGAGCGGGCGCCGGAGCGGCCGGGCTCGGCGCCGGAGCGGGCGCCGGAGCGGGCGCCGGAGCGGCCGGGCTCGGCGCCGGCGCGCTCACCGCGGCCATCGCGGTTCCGCTGCTCGCCATCGCGCTGGTCGGCGGCGGCCTCCTGCTCCCGTCCGTGCTCTCGGGCCAGCCGGAACCCGGGGACTCCGGCGGCGCGGGCGCGCCCGTCGCCGCAGAGGACTCCTCACGGAACCCGGCGGGCCCTGGCGACGCGGGAATCGACGACCCCGCCCGAACCGAGGATCACGCCGCCCCCACCCTGCATCGGGACGGCGGCCCGGCCTCACCGGCCCCCTGGGCTCCCCCTCCCGAGGAGACCGAGAGCCCCGCTGAGCCCTCGCAGCCGGGGCCGGGCGGGCCGACCGAGCCGGGCGCTCCAGGAGAGCCGGAGGAACCGGGCGGCCCCACGAAGCCCGGAGAGCCCACCGAGCCGGGCGGGCCGACGGATCCCGAGGAGCCGACGGATCCCGGCGAACCGACGGGCCCGGAGGAACCCGTCGATCCGGAAGAACCAGCCGGCCCGGAGGATCCCGATGAGCCCGGCGAGCCCGGCGAACCCGAGGAGCCCACCGAGCCAGAAGACGGCAGCGACCCCGCGATCTCGAGCGGCTACAGCTGCTACCTGCCCGGCAGCATAATCATGGGCACGGCCAACGAGTACGGCGTGCTGCGCGTGCGGGTGACGCCGGGCGGCGGCGCACCGGTGGAGATCTTCCAAGACAGCTACGACCCCGCCCAGGAGGGCCAGCCCGGAAACGTCTTCAGCGGGGGCGTCTTCACCGACCCCTACGGAGACGAGTACGACTTCGGCTTCTTCACCGGCACCGACCCCGCCCCGACCTTCGACTGGTGGGCCCCCGACCTTGCTCCGCTCTCGCAGTGGAACCCCGCTCTCACCGGCGTCGACCTGGGGGAAGCGCTCGTCGAGATCAGGCTCGTCACGGGGGACGGCAGATACTCGTCGTGGACGCCGATCGATCTCGACGCCACCTGCTGAGAGACTTCCGCTCCCCGCCGCCGCCCGGCTCGGCTCAGACCCAGTCGGCGGGCATGCTGCCCGGCAGGCCACGGCTCCGGTCGATGCCGGCGGCGATCCACGCGGCGGTGAGCAGCAGCACGCGGCAGATGAAGTTGAACCAGATCAGCACGCCGATGAGCAGCACGAAAGGAGCCAGCAGGGGATTCCGACCGGCGCCCCCGAGCAGCAGCGTGCCGAGGATCTTCAGCCCCAGCAGCGCCCCGGCGCCGAGCGCGCAGCCGGTCAGCAGGCGCAGCCTCGGAACCCGCACCTCGGCGAGGAAGCGGTGCATGGCCATGAGCACGACGATGTCGAAGACGTAGACGGCCGCGTAGCGCACGAGGCCGCCCATCGTGCCGAGCAGCCAGCTCTCGGGAGACCAGCCGAGCCAGTCGAAGATCACGTCGGTCAGGTTCGAGCTCAGCACCGTGAGCGCGGCCGAGACCATGATGGCCGCGCCGAAGACGATCGCGAGCGCGAGATCGCGCAGCTTCAGCAGTATCGCGTTGCGGTACTGCTTCACATCGAGCCCGAAGATGATGCGGATGGCTCGGCGCGTGCCCGTGAACCAGGTGAGGATCACCCACAGCAGCACGGCGCCGGCCACCGCGCTGCTCCAGTTGAACGTGCGCTGCAGGTCGATGAGCTCGGCGGGCCTCACGAGCCCGTGCTCGCCGATGAGACCCGGCACGAAGAGGTTGATCTGATCGATGAGGGTCTGCAGCAGCTCCGGGCGGCCGGTGAGCACGATGCCGAAGATCGCGAAGCCGACCCACAGTGCGGCGAACACCGCGAACAGCGCCTGGTAGCTCATGCCAGCGGACAGCACGCCGCCGCCCACGTCCGTGAAGTGGGAGAACGTGCGCCAGGGGCGGGTGCGCTGCACCCGCCCCCAGAACGTGCGTACCCTGTTCACGAGGTCAGCCTTCGGTCAAGTCCGAGACGGGCTCGGAGCTTGCGAAGAACAACGAGAGATCGTTGTTCCCTTAACGCCGCCCGGTTCGGATCGCCGCCTTGACCTCGGCGATGGCCTTGGTGACCTGAATGCCTCGGGGGCAGGCGTCGGTGCAGTTGAAGGTGGTGCGGCAGCGCCACACGCCCTCGGCGTCGTTGAGGATGTCGAGGCGGACCTGCGCCTGGTCGTCGCGCGAGTCGAAGATGAAGCGGTGCGCGTTCACGATGGCCGCGGGCCCGAAGTACTGGCCGTCGGTCCAGAACACGGGGCACGAAGTGGTGCAGGCCGCGCAAAGAATGCACTTGGTGGTGTCATCGAAGCGCTCGCGATCCTCGATCGTCTGCAGGCGCTCCTTGCCGGGCTCGGGCTTCGAGCCCGCGACGAGGAACGGGTTCACCGCACGGTAGGCCGCGAAGAACGGCTCCATGTCGACGATCAGATCTTTCTCGAGCGGCAGGCCCTTGATCGCCTCGACGTAGATCGGCTTCGTGATGTCGAGATCCTTGATGAGGGTCTTGCAGGCGAGGCGGTTGCGGCCGTTGATCCGCATCGCGTCGCTGCCGCAGATGCCGTGCGCGCACGAGCGGCGGAAGGTCAGCGAGCCGTCCTGATCCCACTTGATCTTGTGCAGGGCGTCGAGGATGCGGTCGGTCGGATACATGGGGACGTCGAAGTCCTCCCAGTACGCCTCGCGGCCGGACTCGGGGTCGTAGCGACGGATCAGCAGGGTGACCGTGAAGGGCTTCAGTCCGGCTTCTTCGGCGGGGGTGCCCGGACCGGTCGAAGCGGCAGCCTCAGCAGTAGCGGTGCTCATGGCTCAGTACTTCCTCTCCATCGGCGGGTAGTTCAACTCGCCCTGCTCGTTCTTCGTGAACACGACGGGCTTCCAGTCGAGCTTGATGTGATCCTCGGGATCGGCCGAGTGCGGATCGCCCGTCAGGTAGGCCATCGTGTGCTGCATGTAGTTCTCGTCGTCGCGGTTCGGGTAGTCGTCGCGCATGTGGCCGCCGCGGCTCTCCTTGCGGTTGCGCGCCGCATAGGCGAGCACCTCGGCGAGATCGAGCAGGAAGCCGAGCTCGATCGCCTCGAGCAGGTCGGTGTTGTAGCGCTTGCCGCGATCCTGGACGCTGATGTTCTTGTATCGCTCGCGCAGGTCGTGAATGACGCGGAGCACCTCGGTGAGCGAGTCGTGGGTGCGGAACACCTGGGCGCCGCGATCCATCGCCTCCTGCAGCTCCTTGCGGATATCCGCCACGCGCTCGGTGCCGGTGCTGGTGCGCAGGCGCTCGACGAGCTCGCGGATCTCCTTCGAGGGGTCTTCGGGCAGGGGCACGAACGACGCCTGATTCGCGTAGTCGGCCGCGTTGTTGCCCGAGCGCTTGCCGAAGACGTTGATGTCGAGCAGCGAGTTGGTGCCGAGACGGTTGGAGCCGTGCACCGAGACGCAGGCGCACTCGCCGGCGGCGTAGAGGCCGGGCACGACGGTGTCGTTGTCCATCAGCACCTCGGCGTCGTTGTTCGTCGGGATGCCGCCCATCGCGTAGTGCGCGGTCGGGAACACCGGCACCGGCTCGGTCACCGGATCGACGCCCAGGTAGGTGCGGGCGAACTCGGTGATGTCGGGCAGCTTGGTCTCGAGCACCTCGGCGCCCAGGTGGGTGCAGTCGAGGTAGACGTAGTCCTTGTGGGGGCCGGCGCCGCGCCCGTCGAGCACCTCCTGCACCATGCAGCGGGCGACGATGTCTCTGGGCGCCAGGTCCTTGATGGTCGGGGCGTAGCGCTCCATGAACCGCTCGCCGCTCGCGTTGCGGAGGATCGCTCCCTCGCCGCGGGCGCCCTCGGTCAGCAGGATACCGAGACCGGCGAGGCCCGTCGGGTGGAACTGGTAGAACTCGATGTCCTCGAGCGGCAGGCCCTTGCGCCAGATGATGCCGACGCCGTCGCCGGTGAGGGTGTGCGCGTTCGAGGTGGTCTTGAAGACCTTGCCGAAGCCGCCGGTCGCGAAGATGATCGACTTCGCCTGGAAGACGTGCAGCTGCCCGGTGGCGAGCTCGTAGGCCACGACGCCCGCAGGCTTGCGATCCTTGCCCTCGCCGGTCATCACCAGGTCGAGCACGTAGTACTCGTTGAAGAAGTTGACTCCGAGCTTGACGCAGTTCTGGAACAGCGTCTGCAGGATCATGTGGCCGGTGCGGTCGGCGGCGTAGCAGGCCCGGCGAACCGGGGCCTTGCCGTGATCGCGCGTGTGGCCGCCGAAGCGGCGCTGATCGATCTTGCCCTCGGGCGTGCGGTTGAACGGCAGACCCATGTTCTCGAGGTCGATGACCGCGTCGATGGCCTCCTTGGCGAGGATCTCCGCCGCGTCCTGGTCGACGAGGTAGTCGCCGCCCTTGACCGTGTCGAAGGTGTGCCACTCCCAGTTGTCGTCCTCGACGTTGGCGAGCGCCGCGGCCATGCCGCCCTGCGCGGCGCCCGTGTGCGAGCGAGTCGGATAGAGCTTGGTGATCACCGCGGTGCGGGCCTTGGGCCCCGCCTCGATCGCGGCCCGCATGCCCGCGCCGCCGGCGCCGACGATGACGACGTCGAACTGATGGTAGGTGACGCCGTCCTTGACGGTCACTTCCTCGCCCTCGTGGGTGTTGGTAGTCACTGGTTTGCTACTCCTTCAGCAGTAAGGAAGATCTAGAGGGTCGCGCAGAACGAGGCGACCAGCTCGGGGTCGGCGCCGGCCGGGCAGGGATCGAAGGTGAAGATCACGAGGGTGCCGAGCAGGATGAGCAGCGCGGCCGCGATGAAGAGCGCACTCTTCAGGCCTTTTGCGAGACCGGGGCGCGCCACGTAGTCGTTGACGATGGTGCGCATGCCGTTGGCGCCGTGGATCAGTGCGAGCCAGAGCAGCAGCAGATCCCAGACCTGCCAGAACGGCTGCGAGAGCTTGCCGCCCACGAAGCCGAAATCGATGGCCGAGATGCCGTCGCCCACCATCAGGTTCGAGAAGAGGTGGCCGAAGATCAGCACGACGAGCAGCACGCCCGAGACGCGCATGTAGATCCAGCCCCACTTCTCCCAATTGGTGCGCTTCTTGGCGGGGGTCTGCGAGCGCGGGCTCTCGATAGTCATAGTCATCTTCAGTCCCTCCTTAGTGCGCGAACACGTTCATCAGGTGGCGGGGCGTGAAGCCGAGCATCACGACCACCCAGAGCGCGATCACGATCCAGAACATCGCGCGCTGGTACTTGGTGCCCTGGCTCCAGTAGTCGACCAGGATGATGCGCAGGCCGTTGAGCGCGTGGAAGGCGATCGCGCCGACCAGCGCCGTCTCGCCGAGACCCATGATCGGGTTCTTGTAGGTGCCCATCACCGCGTTGTACGCCTCGGGGCTGACCCGGATGAGCGCGGTGTCGAGCACGTGCACGAGCAGGAAGAAGAAGATCGCGACGCCGGTGATGCGGTGCAGCACCCACGACCACATTCCTTCGTTGCCGCGGTACAGCGTGCCGCCTGGGCGACTCTTCTTCTTCGCCACCTGGGCGGTTTGGGCTGACACGAGCATCCTCCTTGGATCGGGTTGCACCGGAGACCGGTATCCGAAGCACGGTTCGCAGCGCACGCCGATATGCTGCATAGCTGAGAACCTGCTGCGAAGACCATTATGGCACTCTTTCAGACCCTGACTTGACTAAGGACGGCCTAACCAAGATCGGCTGGAACGCACGCGCGGGCGGCTGATCCTCGTCGTCGAGCCGGAAGCGGCCGTCGGGCCCTGCGGCTAGGCTGGAGCCCATGACTGAAAGCACCGCGATGGATCGCTTCACCTGCGTGATCCCGGCCGGGGGCGCGGGTTCGAGGCTCTGGCCGCTCTCCCGCGCGAACGCCCCGAAGTTCCTGCTCGACCTCACCGGCAGCGGCGACTCCCTGCTTCGCACCACCTGGGATCGGCTCACCCCCATCGTGCCGACCGAGCGCATCATGGTCGTGACCGGCGTCGCGCACCGGGAGTCCGTGCAGCACCAGCTGCCCGAGCTCGAGGCCGAGAACCTCGTCATCGAGGCCGAGCCCAAGGACTCCTCGGCGGCCATCGGGCTCGCCGCCGCCCTGCTCGAGCTGCGCGACCCCGAGGCGATCCTCGGCTCCTTCGCCGCCGACCACGTGATCCGCGGCAACGTCCTCTTCGAGCGGGCCGTGCGCACCGCCGTGCAGGCCGCCGACCAGGGCTATATCGCGACCATCGGCATCCACCCCGCCTTCCCCGCGACCGGCTTCGGCTACATCGCCTGCGGCCAGGCCCGCGGCGACCTCGCCCCCTTCGACGTCTACGATGTGACCGAGTTCGTCGAGAAGCCCGACGAGGCGACCGCGACCGAGTACCTGCAGCGCGGCGGCTACCTCTGGAACGCCGGCATGTTCATCACCAAGGCGCGCGTGCTGCTCGACCAGATGGCGCTCGCCGAGCCCGAGATGGTCGCCGCCCTGCGCGAGATCGCCGCGGCCTGGGGCACGGGCCGCGCCGCCGAGGTGCGCGAGCGCCTGTGGCCCACCCTGCCGAAGGTCGCGGTCGACTACACCGTCGCCGAGCCCGCGGCCGAGGCCGGTCGCATGGTCTGCGTCACCGCCCACTTCGAGTGGGACGATGTGGGCGACTTCGCGAGCGTCGCGAATCTGCTCTCGCGCGGCCGCAAGGCCGACCTGGCGGTGCTCGGCAACGGCGCGCAGGTGCTCAGCGACAACTCGAGCGGCATCGTCGTGAGCGAGAGCGACCGGCTCGTCGCACTCGTCGGCATGCAGGACGTCGTCGTCGTCGACACCGCCGACGTGCTGCTCGTCACCTCCAAGCAGCACGCGCAGGACGTCAAGAACCTCGTGAACCGCATGAAGAGCCGCGGGGGCAAGCACCTGCTCTGATCCGACGAGGATCGCGACGGCCTCAGGCGTCGACTCGGCCGAGGCCGCCGTGGCGCGCCGCATGCGCCCAGGCGAGCGCCGCCGCGAGCACGGCCGCGCCGGCAATCATCGCCGCCGTGCCGCCCCACCCCGCCGCGGCGAAGGCGATGCCACCCGTCCAGCCGAGCAACGTCGAACCCGCGTAGTAGGCGAGATTGTAGAGCGAAGGGGCGAGGCTGCGCCCGCCGCCCTGCGCGCGCCGCCCCACGAGCGCGAGCGCGATCGAATGCGCGGCGAAGAAGCCGACGGTGAACAGCACGAGCCCCGCGATGATGCCGAGCAGCCAGGGCAGCAGCGTCAGCGCGACGCCGGCCAGCATCACCGCGATGCCGAGCAGCAGCACGCCGACCGGCGCGATCCTCGTCGTGAGCGCCCAGGCGTGGCGCGACGCGAAAGCGCCGGCGAGGTAGGCGAGGAAGAGCAGTGACACCTGCGTGAGGCTCAGGCCGAAGGGCGCGTGCTGCAGGCGGAAGCCGAGGTAGTTGTAGGCGGCGACGAAACCGCCCATCAGCAGGAATGCCTGCGCCACCATGACCATCGCCCCCGGGTTGCGCAGATTCGCGAGGATCGCCCGCAGCATCGGCAGGCTCGCCCCCGGCGGCACCGATGTCGGCGGCATCAGCAGGATGAAGAGCGCGGCAGACACCGTCGCGACCGCGGCGACGGCGAACAGGCCCCAGTGCCAGCCCAGCGGCTCCGCGACCGCTGCGGCCACGATGCGTCCCGCGAGCCCGCCGATCGTGTTGCCCGCGATGAAGGCGCCCACCGCCGATCCGAGCGCGGCGGGGGTCACGGTCTCGGCGAGCGCCGTGACGGCGATGGCCGGCAGGCCCGCGAGCATCACGCCCTCGATGAACCGCACCGCGACGAACCATTCGAAGGCAGGCATGAAGGGGGTCACGAGACCGACCGCAACGGCGAGCACCATCGCCCAGCGCATCGCCCGCACCCGCCCGATCCGATCGCTCAGGCGCGCCCAGGGCAGCATGCCAGCGGCGAGACCGATGGTCGTCGCGCCGATCGCGAGCGAGGTCGCGCTCTCGCTCATCTCGAAGTCGCGGGCGATATCGGGCAGCAGGCCCTGCGGGGAGTAGATCTGCGCGAAGGTGGCGATACCGGCGCAGAAGAGCGCCGCGAGAGCGCGGCGGTAGCGCGGGCTGCCCGCGGCGGCCCGCGGATCCTCGCCCGGCCCGCTCAAGAACCCGCTACTTGACCAGCGGGAACAGGATCGTCTCGCGGATGCCGAGGCCGGTGAGCGCCATGAGCAGGCGATCCATGCCCATGCCCATGCCGCCCGACGGGGGCATCGCATGCTCAAGCGCCCGCAGGAAGTCCTCGTCGATGCTCATCGCCTCGTCGTCGCCGCGGGCCGCCTCACTGGCCTGCTGCACGAAGCGCTCCCGCTGCACGACCGGATCGACGAGCTCGGAGTAGCCGGTGGCCAGCTCGAAGCCGCGCACGTATAGATCCCACTTCTCGACGACGCCCGGGATGCTGCGATGGTGACGGGTGAGCGGGCTCGTCTCGACCGGGAAGTCCATGACGAAGGTGGGGCGGGTCAGGCCCTCCTTGACGAAGTGCTCCCACAGCTCCTCGACGAGCTTGCCATGATTCGGCAGCTTCACCTCGACGCCCTCGGCGTCGGCGATCGCCTGCAGCTCCTCGACGCTCGTACCGGGTGTGATCTCCCGGCCGGCCGCCTCGCTGAGCGTGCCGTACATCGAGATGCGATCCCAGTCGCCGCCGAGGTCGAAGAGGGTGCCGTCTGCCCAGAGCACCGTGTGCGTGCCCTCGCGCTCAGTCCCCTCGTTCACGGCGAGCGCCGCGTTCTGGATGAGCGCCTGGGTGAGATCCGCGATGCCGCGGTAGTCGGTGTAGGCCTGATACGACTCGAGCATCGCGAACTCGGGGCTGTGCGTCGAGTCGGCGCCCTCGTTGCGGAAGTTGCGGTTGATCTCGAAGACCCGATCCAGGCCGCCGACGACGGCGCGCTTCAGGAAGAGCTCGGGCGCGATGCGCAGGAACAGCTCGGTGTCGAAGGCGTTTGAGTAGGTCACGAAGGGCCGCGCGCTCGCGCCGCCGTGCATGGTCTGCAGCATGGGCGTCTCGACCTCGATGAAGTCGCGCTCGGCGAAGGTCTTGCGTAGGCTCGCCATGGTCTTCGCACGGGTGACGACGTTGATCCGGGCCTGCTCGCGCTGGATGAGATCGAGGTAGCGCTGGCGCACCCGCGTCTCCTCGCTCAGCTCCGCGTACATGTTGGGCAGCGGGGCGATGGCCTTGGCGGCGATCTGCCAACCCTTCACCATGATCGACAGCTCGCCGCGACGGCTCGAGACCACCTCGCCGCTGACGAAGAGGTGATCGCCGAGGTCGACGAGCTCCTTGTAGCGGGCGAGCGACTCCTCGCCCACCTCGGCGAGGCTCACCATGGCCTGGATGCGGGTGCCGTCGCCGGCCTGCAGGCTCGCGAAGCACAGCTTGCCGGTGTTGCGCTGGAAGACCACGCGACCGGCGACGCCGACCGTCTCGCCGCTCTGACTGTCGGGCTGCTCCTCGAGGCGGGCCCACTTCGCTCGCACCGCGGGAATGGTGCTCGTGACCGGCAGCGCGACCGGGTAGGCTCCCCCGCCGAGGTCGTCGCCCGCGAGCTCGTTGAGCCGCTCGCGCTTCTCGAGGCGCACGCGCTTCTGCTCGAAGACCTCTTCGTCGCTGAGGTGCTCGTCGTGCTCGTTCTCGGGCGCGGGCTGTGCGGCCTTCTGGCTCATGGGTGCGGAATCCTCCGGTGTGCGGGCGTGTGCTGTGGACGCAGACACCCAGTCTATTCGAGGGCTCGTGCGCGCGAGCCCGGGAGCCGCGCCCTCGCCGGGCGATCCACGGATGATATACGATCCTGTCTGTGACCCGACGCGCCCCGAAGCTGACCCCGCTGCTGCTCGGCGTGCTCGGATTCACCGGCGCGGTCAGCCCGCTCGCGACCGACATGTACCTCGCCTCCTTCGGCAGCATCCAGGACGAGCTCGGCACGACCGCCTCGATGGTGCAGCTGACGCTCTCGGTGTTCTTCCTCGGCAACTCGGCCGGCCAGCTGCTGCTCGGGCCGCTCTCCGACGGGCTGGGCCGCCGCCGCCTGCTGCTCGCCTCGCTGAGCCTCTACACCGCCGCCGGCATCGCCCTCGTCTTCACGCCGACCATCGAGGTGTTCGTCGCACTGCGACTGCTGCTCGGCTTCACCGGCTCCGCCGGCATCGTGCTCGCCCGGGCGATCGCGTCCGACCTCAGCAAGGGCGAGACCGCGGTCAAGGCGCTCAGCGTGATCGCGATGGTCGGCGGCCTCGGCCCCCTGCTCGCCCCGCCCATCGGCGGCCTCACCCACGAGCTCTGGGGCTGGCGCGGCACCCTCGCCACCCTCGCCGCGCTCTCGGCGCTGATGCTGCTGCTGGCCTGGCTCTTCGTGCCCGAGTCGCTGCCGCGCGAGGATCGGCGCGATGTGCGTCTGCGCAGCACCTTCTCGCCCCTCGGCCCGCTCCTGCGCACGCCCCGCTACGTCTGCTTCCTGCTCGCCTTCGTGCTGGGCTTCGGCGCGATGATCGCCTACATCTCCGCCTCGCCCTTCGTCGGCCAGAACGTGCTCGGGATGCCGCCGATCCTCTACGCGCTCGGATTCGCGGCGAGCGGCGCCGCGCTCGTACTGAGCAACGTCGCGAACGCGAGGATCGCCCCCCGCATCGGCGCGCAGCAGGCGCTCGGCTACGGCGTCGCCCTGCTGCTCGCCGGGGCGCTCGGCATGCTCGCCCAGACGCTGCTCGGCGCGCTCACCGTACCGGGCTTCATCGGCTGCGCATTCGTGCTGACCGCCGGAGCCGGGGCGACGATGTCGAACGCGAGCGCCCTCGCCCTCGCCGAGGCCCCGCAGGCCCGCGGGCTCGGTGCTGCACTGCTCGGCTCGCTGCAGTTCGGGCTCGGCGGCGTGTTCGCTCCGCTCGTCGGAGCGTGGGGCGAGCATACCGCGGTGCCGATGGGTGTCATCGTGTTCGCCGCGGCGGTGGCCGCCGGGCTGTTCGCCCTGCTCGGTTCGCGACTGCCTCGCGGATAGCGGCCGCGTCGGCGATCCTTGCCCGGGGAGCCGAGCCGGGGGTTCCCACCCCCGTGCCGAGTCGCCGCTCCCCGCCCCCGTGCCGAGTCGCCGCTCCCCGCCTCCATGCCAAGTCGCCGCTCCCCGCCTCCGTGCCGAGTTGGGGGCGCTTCGGTCGGCTTCATCGCTTCTGAAGCAAGCCGAAGCGACCCCGATTCGGGAGTGCGGGGAGCGGGACGGCTGG
>JBEBTD010000061.1:0-11262 GCA_040393965.1 Leucobacter soli
GCGACGGGGATGCCTCGCGCGATGAGGGAGTCTGCGATGATGCGGCGGTGGCAGCGCCACCACACCGCCTCGGCGCACATGATCGCGGGCAGTCTCGGCGGCGACGCGAGCTCGATGAGATGCTCCAGGCCGGCTTCGAAGGTCTCGCCGAGCGCGTAGTCGGCGTAGCGGTGGAAGCTCTGATTCTCCCAGAAGCCGTTGACGTCGGGGGTCACCTCGTGGGTCGAGGATCGCAATCCGCCCAGGCGCTGCTCCCGCAGATAGGCGATCCCAGCGGTTTCGAGGCTCGGCCGCAGCGCCTCCTCGTTGAACTGCGGATTGCGGCGGGATCCCGCCAGCGTGCGCACATCCACGAGATCGGTGACGCCGGCTCCCTGCAGCAACGAGATGAACTCGTCGATCGGGTGGGTGGAGTGCCCGACCGTCAGCACCCGCGGTCCCTGCGCGGTCTTCTCCTCGGTCGCCATGGTTCCTTCACTATGCGCCGCCCGGAGGCGTTCGTCAACCGCCTGGCGCGAGGCGAACCGAGCGCTGAGCATGCAGGCGCGTCTTCTTTGGTAGGTTCGAGTCAGCGGATCGACCGATCGGATGGGAGCACCGGACTGGTGGATGGGGAGTCGCATGTCTCGGGCGTGCCGCCCCGCGTCCCCTCGCAGCTGCTGCCGAGGCCTCGTCTGATCGAGCGCCTCGACACAGGCCCCGATGCGATCGTGGTGCAGGGCCCGCTGGGAGCGGGGAAGACGTCGCTGCTCGCGGCGTGGGCGGCGCAAACGGAAGCCCCGGTCTTCTGGTGCGAGCCGCGGAGCGGGCGCCTCCCTTTCGCGCAGATGGAGGAGTTCAGTGCGCAGGGCGGCGCTCTCGTGATCGACCGTGCGGAGCGCGCCGGGGCCGAGGAGCTTCAGCGCCTGGGTCGCCTCATCGACTCCGATCCTCGGCTGCGCCTGATCCTCGCGACGCGGAGCGCGCGCACTCTGCCGGAGCTCTCGGCGAACACCGATGCCGCTCTGGATCTCATCGGTTCGCAGGATCTCATGTTCACAGCTGACGAGCTCGCCCCCGCCGGCTTCGACGAGCAGACCCGGCAGGAGCTCACCCGGGCTTCGGAGGGGCTGGCGGTCGCGGTGCGATCGAAGCTCGAGGAGATGCGGCTGGGAGCCTCCGGTGCGAGGGAGCGGCTTCGGCGCCTACTCCGGGCGGAGCTCGACGAGGGCGTGCCCGGCGAGTACGAGACGGCCCGGCAGCTCTCCCTGCTGCCGCGGATCGACCGCGAGGCGCTCGCCGCCTGGGGCATCTCCGATCGCACGGTGAGCGCGCTGGACGCTGCGGGAGTGATCGAGTGGGACGGGGAGTGGGCGAGCATGCATCCGTACCTGCGCGGAGTGCTCGCCGAGGAGGCCGAGCGTTCGGTGCCCGAAGAGACGCGTCACGCCCTGATCGCCGCGGCCGTGCGCTCGTCGCTCATTCACCGGGATCCGCAGTCGGCGCTGCGGGCGGCGTTCGACGCGGAGGACTTCGCTCTCGCCACGGAGGTCGTGCTCGCCAACATGGTCGAGCTGCTCGAGGCGAGAGATTCCACCTATGCGAGCTTTCAGCGAGTGCCGGTGAGCCGTCTGCGCGGGTATCCAGCTCTGAAGCTGACGCTCGTGCTCCTGTCGAACATGGCTCCGGAGACGCGGCCGAGAGCGCTGCAGCTGCTCGCGACGGAGTCCGTGTTCCAGCGCGTGCAGCCGAACCGCGGATCGCATCGGGAGCGCGTGCTCTATCGGGCCTTCGAAGCGGCGGCGCTGCGGCTGACGCCGTTGGCGAATCACGCGCTGCCCCTCGTCCGCGGAGCGGTGGACGAGTTCCTGGGATTGGGCGACGAGGATCAGGAGGCGCTCGGCAGAATGGGGCCGATGCTCGTGACCCATCTCGGCATCGGCGCCCTCTACGCCGGCGACCCGGATCTCGCCGAGAAGTGCTTCGACCTCGCGTACGTCAAGCATGTGGAGGCCGGTCGCGCCGACCGGGTCGATCCGCTCTCCCTCATGGGCGGGCTCGCGGCGCTGAGCGGTGAGCTGCCCCGCGCCAGACGGCTCCTCTCAGAGGCCGAAAGCGCGGAATGGCCTCCGGGCTGGCGGGGTTCGAGCCCCGCGGACTTCTTCAACCTCGGCATGGCCGTGCTTTCGCTCGAAACCGGCGATGTGCCCGCGGTAGACGCGCATCTCGCCGCAGCCGGGCCGTTCGAGGAGATCATCGAGCACTGGCGCCTGTTCGCGCTGATCCGAGCAAGGCGCGATCGATTCGCGGGCGAGGTCGAGGCCGGCCTGCTGAGACTGCAGCTGCTGCGACAGCGGCGGGGCTCCGCCCCCGGTACCCCCGGAGGTCGGAGCATCCTCGACGTCGCCGAGGCGGAGCTGCTGCTGAGCGCGGGACGACCGCAGCTCGCCCGTCGGGCCATCGAGCGCACCGTGGCGCACAGCTCGATGGCCCGCATCGTGCTCGCGAAGGTGGAACTGGAGATGGATCGGCCGGCCGAGGCCGTGCAACACGCACGGCAAGTGCTGCAGCGGCCGGGGCTGCGCGTCCGGAACCGTCTGGAGGCGGAACTCGTGCTCGCCTGCGCCGCGCTTCGCACGGGATCGGCCGAGGACGCCCGCCTGATCGCAGAGCGCGCCGTGGAGCTGATCCGGGTGACCGATCTGCGCGTGCCGCTGCGCACGATCGCTCCGCGGGATCGCTCGTCGCTCGTCGCCGTGCTCGTCGAGGCGGGCCTCGATCCTTCGGCCGCTTCCTCGGTGGCCACCGAGTCCTCTCCGGTGGAAGTGGGGAGGGAGCCCGTGTTGGTGCTCACCCGCCGCGAGCGGGCGACGCTCCATGTGCTCTCGGAGGCGGAGACGGTGGATCATGTGGCGCGGCGCATGTTCGTATCCCGCAACACCGTGAAGTCCCATCTGCGATCCATCTACCGGAAGCTCGGGGTGTCGTCGCGCGATGCTGCCCTGACCCGCGCGGCTGCGCTCGGCCTGTTCGACGGCGGGGAGAGCGGCGAGCAGGAGGGAGCCGAGGCCTGAGCAGGAGGCCGCCGGCGGTGCCGCGCGGGTGGGCGGCCCCGACGTTCAGCCCAACTGCTCGCGCAGTGCGCGGAGCACCTCCTCGGAACTCGCCTCGGCGTCGAAGGCCGCGACCACCACGCGGGAGGGCCGATCCTCGTCGCCGAACCACGGCGCGAATCGGGCGATGAGCGCCGCGAGATCTCGTTCGAGCGCGCTGATCGCGCGGGCGTCGTCGTGCCGAAGCCAGCGGCGCAGGGCGGCGTTGTGCACGGCGACGAGCCCCGCGGCGAGGGCGACGGGCGCCCAATCGGGCGTGCCGGGGGAGGCGACCCGGACGAGATAGCCGGCGAAGACCCGCTCGTAGCGGTGCGTGATGACGAGTTCGCGCTCCCGCAGGGAGGGGGTGCGCTTGAGCAGTTCGGAGCGCTGCCTGGCCGCGTCGGCATCGCGGATGAGACGGTGCATGACCGCCACGGTGCCGCGGGCGACCGCCTCGCCGGCGGGGTCGTCGGCCTCGGCCAGCAACTGCTCGAGGTGCGCGAGCGCCAGGTCGTGATCGGCGAAGACCACGTCCTCCTTGCTGCCGAAGCGGCGGAAGAAGGTGCTGCGGCTCATGCCCATCGCATCGGCGAGCTCGCCCGCCGTCGTCTTCTCGTAACCGTGCTCGGCCAGGTGCCGGATCGCGGCGGTCGCTGCCTCGACGGTGGGGGAGCCGTTCGGTGCGGGGAGGCTCGTGTTCATGCGGTCAAGATAGCACAGGAATGAGACTCGGTGTCAGCGACCTATTGCCATATATTCAGTTTCAGAACTTCCCCTGGGTGATTCATCGATAACTTGAAACGGGACTGAGTCTCAGGCATACTGCTAGGCAGAAGCGGTGAGCTCTCTCACCCGACGAACGATGGAGATCGACCATGGCCATTGACTCCCTTCCTCCGCACTCCTCCGGCGAGCCGGGCGCCTACGCCCCGCCCGTGGGCGAGTACGCGTTCCTGCTCGGCGAGGCCTTCGGCACCGACATCGTGGCGCGATCGACCGGAGGCGCGCTGAGCGCCGAGGACGCCATCGACGCGATCGAGGCGGCCGGCGATTTCGCGAGCGAGGTGTTCGCACCGCTCGACCGGGTCGGCGATCAGGAAGGCGCCCGCTTCTCGAATGGCGAGGTGCACCTGCCGGAGGGCTACCGGCAGGCCTACCGCTCCTACGCCGAGGCGGGCTGGATCTCGGCGGCGGCGCCCGAGAGCGCGGGCGGGGACGGGCTGCCCGAATCGGTGACCGCCGCGCTCGGAGAATTCTGGAACGGTGCCAACATGGCCTTCGCGCTCTGCCCGGCATTGAGCCTTGGCGCGATCCGGGCCCTGGGGGCGAACGGTTCGCAGCAGCTGCGCGACGTCTACCTGCCCAAGATGGTGAGCGGCGAGTGGACGGGCACGATGAACCTCACCGAGCCGCAGGCAGGCACCGACCTCGGCGCCGTGCGCACCATCGCCCGGGACAACGGCGACGGCACGTGGGCTGTGAGCGGCCAGAAGATCTTCATCACCTGGGGCGACCACGACGTCGCCGACAACATCGTGCACCTCGTGCTCGCTCGCACCGAGGGCGCGCCCGAGGGGCACCGCGGCCTCTCGCTCTTCCTGGTACCCAAGTTCGTCCCGACCGCCGACGGCTCGCCGGGCGAGCGCAACGCCGTGATCACGGTGGGCATCGAGCACAAGCTCGGCATCCACGGCAGCCCGACCTGCACGCTGCAGTACGAGAACGCCACCGGCTACCTCGTCGGAGAACTGCACCAGGGCCTCGCGGGCATGTTCGTGATGATGAACGAGGCGCGCTTCGGCATGGGACTGCAGGGCATCGGCGTCGCGCAGCGCGCATACCAGCGGGCGAACGACTACGCGCACCAGCGCCTGCAGGGCTCCGTGCTCGGCCTGCCGGAGGGCACGCCGATCGCCGGCCACCCCGATGTGCGCCGCATGCTGCTGTCGATGTCGAGCCGCATCTCGGCCATGCGCGCCTTCGCCGTGTTCGCGGGCGATCTGCGCGACCGCTCCGAACTCGACGAGAACAATCGTCCGCTCGCCGACCTCAGCATCCCCGTCCTGAAGTCGTGGGGCACCGAGGAGGCCGTGAGGATCACGAGCGACGCCATCCAGGTGCACGGCGGCATGGGCTTCATCGAAGAGACGGGAGCCGCCCAGCACTGGCGCGATTCCCGCATCACCCCGATCTACGAGGGCACGACCGCCATCCAATCGAACGACCTCGTCGGTCGCAAGGTACTGCGCGACGGCGGCGCGACCGTCGGGCGCCTCTTCGACCAGATGGACGAGCAGGTCGAGGCGCTGCGCGGATCCTCGAACGAGGTCGCCCGTCGCACCGCCGAACGGCTCGATCGCGCCGTCGCGGCGGGGCGCCGCGCCACCGATGCGCTCGTCGCCTCCTGCGAGAACCCCCGCGACGCCTACGCGGTCTCGGTGCCCTACCAGTCGCTGCTCGCGATCCTCGTCGGCGGCTGGATGCACGCGGTGATGGTGGCCGCGGTACTGCGGCGCGAGACCCCCGCCGACGACGGCCGACGACGCCTCACCGAGGCGGACTTCTACGGGGCCCACCACCTGCCCGAGGTGCAGGCCCTCGCCGAGACCGTCGCTGCCGGCGAGATCGACTGATCTCCCGACCGCGACCCCCGTTTTCTTAGTAGCTTTAGATACAACCCCAACGCGAGCGCACCAGGTGCCCGCTCAGTGAAAGGTGACCGCCATGCAGCGCGACATTTACGACGAGGATCACGAGGCCTTCCGCGAGATGGTGAAGGAGTTCCTGCGCCGCTACGCCACGAACGAGAAGCGCGAGCAGTGGGAGCGCGACGGCGAGATCGACCGCGCGACCATGCTGGCGGCGGGCGAGCAGGGCCTCATCGGCCTCTCGGTGCCCGAGGAGTTCGGCGGGGCCGGCATGCTGCAGGACTACCGCTTCCGCGCGGTCGTCAACGAGGAGGTCATCGGTGCGGGGCACGGTTCGCTCGCCGGCGCCTTCGGCATCCAGGACGACCTCGCAGTGCCCTACCTCGTGCACATGGGCACCGAGGCCCAGAAGCAGAAGTGGCTGCCCCGGATGGCCACCGGAGAGGTGCTCGGCGCGCTCGCGATGACCGATCCGGGCGCGGGCAGCGACCTGCGCGGCGTCACGACCAACGCGAAGAAGGTCGACGGCGGCTACCTCCTGAACGGGGCCAAGACGTTCATCTCCTCGGGCAAGACCGCCGACATCGTCGTCACCTTCGTCAAGACCGGCGAGGGAAATCGCCCCGACGCCTTCAGCCTGCTCATCGTCGAGAGCGGCATGGAGGGCTTCGAGCACGGCAAGAAGCTCAGCAAGATGGGCTTCCACGGCTGGGACACGGCCGAGCTCTCGTTCACCGACGTCTTCGTGCCAGACGAGAACCTCATCGGCGGCGAGCCCGGGCACGGCTTCGTGCAGCTCATGATGAACCTGCCCCTCGAGCGCCTCTCCATCGGCGTCGCCGCGGCCGCCGCGGCCGAGGCGGGCTACAAGTGGACGCTCGACTACACCAAGGAGCGCGTCGCGTTCGGACAGCCCGTCGCGGCGTTCCAGAACACGCGCTTCCGCCTCGCAGACATGGCGACCACGGTGGACGTGCTCTGGGCGTACGTCGACCGCGCGATGGAGCTCTACCGCAAGGGCGAGCTGAGCGCCGACGAGGCCGCGAAGGTCAAGTTCTGGGCGACGGAGCGCGAGTGGGAGATCCTCGACCAGGGCGTGCAACTGCACGGCGGCTACGGCTACATCACCGAGTACCCGATCGCGCGGGCCTTCCTCGATGCCCGCGTGCACCGCATCTACGGCGGCACGAACGAGGTCATGCGCGAGATCGTCGCGCGCTCGATCATCGGCAAGTAGCCGCCCGGCCGCCCCGCATCGCCCGCCCCGCAAGAGACTGGAAGCCATGAAGATCGTCGTACTGCTCAAAGAAGTGCCCGACACCTACGGTGAGCGCACCCTCAACCTCGAGACCGGCCTCGCGGAGCGCACCGGAGACAACGTGCTCGACGAGATCGGCGAGCGCGCGCTCGAGGTCGCCCTCTCCTACGCGGATGCGAACGAGGGCGCCGAGATCACGGTGCTCTCGATGTCTCCCGAGGGGGCCGTGGCGTCGGTGCGCAAGGGCCTCGCGATGGGCGCCGCCTCGGCGACCCGCATCGTCGACGACGCGCTCGTTGGTGCCGACCTGGGTCTCACCGCGGAGGTGCTCGCCGCCGCGCTGCGCGAGGAGGGCTACGACCTCGTCATCGCCGGAAACCAGTCGACCGACGGGATGGCGGGAATGCTGCCCGTGATGCTCGCCGAACTGCTCGAGGTGCCGGCGCTCACGAGCCTCTCCTCGGTCGAGATCACCGCCGACTCCGTCTCCGGCACCCGCTCCTCCGACGAGGCCGTCATGCGGGTCTCGGCGGCGCTGCCCGCCGTCGTCTCGATCACGGAAGCGCTGCCCGATGCCCGCTTCCCCAACTTCAAGGGCATCATGGCCGCGAAGAAGAAGCCCATGAACGTGCGCACCCTCGCCGACCTCGGCGTCGATCCCGACGACATGGGCCCTGCACGAGCAATCATGCTCTCGGTCGCCGAGCGCCCGCCCCGCGCCGCCGGAGTCAAGATCGTCGACGAGGGCGATGCGGCGCAGAAGCTCGCCGCCTTCCTCGCCGAGAACCGCCTGGTCTGAAGAGCCCGAGAGAGGTCATGAACATGGAATTCGCCGCGGACTCGATCCTGGTGCTGCTCGACACGACCCCCGAAGGGGGCCTCGCCAAATCCGCCGCCGCGCTGCTCGGCGCCGCCGCGACGGTCGGAACGCCGGTCGCGCTGGTGCTCTCCGACGACGACGCCGTGGCCGGGCAGGCCGCGCAGCTGGGAGCCGCGGCCGTGCTGCGCGCCCCCTCGACCCCCGTGCTCGGGGCCGCCGCCGATGCGCTCTCCGCCGCCGCAGCCCTCGTGCAGCCCGACGCCGTGCTCGCCTCGCACTCCGTCGAAGGGCGGGAGGCCGCGGCGCGCTACGCCGTTCGCTCGCGCTCGGGCGTCATCGCCGATGCCATCGCCGTCGATCGCGACAGCCAGGGCGTCACCGCCACAAACTCCGCCTACGGCGGGGCCTATACGGTAGTGGCCGCGGTGACCCACAGTGCGCCGGTGATCACCGTGAGGCAGGGCGCCGTCGAAGCCCGCGCCGAGGCGCAGCCCGTCGAGGTCGTCGCCCTCGAGGTGCCCGCCCCCGCGGTGCGCGCCGCCGAGGTGCTCTCGGTCGAACCGGCGGTCGTAGGCGGTTCGCGACCTGAGCTGCGCGGCGCCAAGACCGTCGTGTCCGGCGGTCGCGGACTCGCCTCGAAGGAGCAGTTCGTGCTCGCTGAGCAGCTCGCCGACGCGCTCGGCGCGGCGGTGGGCGCCTCGCGCGCGGCGGTCGACGCAGGCTGGGTGCCGGCCTCATACCAGGTCGGACAGACGGGCGTCTCCGTCTCGCCGAACCTCTACATCGCGCTCGGCATCTCCGGCGCGATCCAGCACAAGGCCGGCATGCAGACCTCCAAGTACATCGTCGCGATCAACAAGGACGCCGACGCGCCGATCTTCGAGGTCGCGGACTTCGGTGTGGTGGGCGACGCGTTCACCGTGGTGCCCGCCCTCATCGCCGAGATCGAGAAGCTGAAGGCGTAGCCTTGGCCACCTATAAGCAGACGATCCGCAAGGGGCTGCCTCGCACGCCGGGCGGGCCCGGCTGGCCGGACGTGCCCGACGCGGTTCTCGGCGAGTCGCTGGTCGCAGTCGCGACCCCGGTTCCCGAGCCCGAGCCCGAGCCCCAGCCCGAGGCCGTGAGCGAGGCGGTCGCGGCGGCGCCGCTGCGCCAGGGCCTCCCGCGCGTGCCCGGAGGAGAGCCTTGGCCTCCCGGAGGCGCGATCGCCGTCGCCGCGACTTCCGCAACCGCGCAGGCGGAGGCTGCGGCAGCACCGGCGCCCGCGACGCCCGCCTCAGAGCCTGGGCACGCCGCTGCCCGCACGCGGACGGAGCCCGCTCCAGCCCGTGCCGCAGCGCAAGAGACGACCTCAGTCGAGCTCGTGCTGCGTCAGGGCCTTCCTCGCACCCCGGGCGGCGATCCCTGGCCTCCCTCCGCGACGGCAACCGTGCAGCGTGCGATCCCCTCGGGGCAGAAGGCCTCGCATGCTGCCGAGAATCGCGCCGATGCCGCCGCGCCCGCCGCACCGCAGCCCGCGGCGGCCGAGGTCGTCGCCGCGCCAGAGACCGCGACCGAGCCGGTGCAGGCGGAGGCCGCTCCGCTGGCCGAGATCCTCGTGGCGGCCGCCCCGCTAGTCGAGCCGGTCGAGGAGTCCGCGACCCCCGCCTCGACCCCTGTCGCCTCCGCCCCGCCCGCTGCCTCGAAGAAGGCGCCGCAGCCCGGGTCGATGGCGCCATCGCAGCCGTCGCGCGGGCGCGATGCGGCGTCGCCTGAGAAAGCCGCGCCGATCATCATCGGGAGCCGCACCCTCGGCCAGTGGGCGAAGCTCGCCGCACTGTGGGGAGGCGGCGCGATCCTCGCAGCCGCCATCATCGTGCTCGCGGCGCGCGGGCTCACCACCTTCCAGGCGGTTCGAGACTTCCTCGACCGCTACCCGGGCGAATACGAGCTGCCCGAGTTCGTCGACCCCGGCTTCCCGGCCTGGGCGCGCTGGTCGCACTTCCTGAACTTCTTCCTCATGGTGCTCATCATCCGCAGCGGTCTGCTCGTGCGTCAGCAGCAGAAGCCCGATGCCTTCTTCACCCCGAAGAAGGGCGGCAAGAAGGTATCCATCTACCTCTGGATGCACACTTCGCTCGACGTGCTCTGGCTGCTCAACGGACTCGTCTTCGTCGTGCTGCTCTTCGCGAGCGGGCACTGGGCGCGCATCGTGCCGACGAGCTGGGAGGTCTTCCCGAACGCCGCGAGCGCGATGCTGCAGTACCTCACGCTCGAATGGCCGCACGAGAACGGATGGGTGAACTACAACTCGCTGCAGCAGCTCATGTACTTCACGGTCGTGTTCATCGCCGCCCCGCTCGCCGCGATCACCGGCGTGCGCATGAGTGAGTGGTGGCCGAAGGATGCCGAGAAGCTGAACCGGCTCTACCCGGCGCCGCTCGCGCGGGCGATCCACTTCCCGACGATGCTGTTCTTCGTGCTGTTCATCATCATCCACGTGTTCCTGGTGTTCACGACCGGTGCGCTGAAGAACCTGAACCACATGTTCGTCGGCACTCCGGAGCCGTCGTGGCTCGGGTTTTGGCTCTTCACCGCAGGGCTCATCGTGACGGCGGCGGTGACGTGGGCGGCGAGGCCGCTCGTGCTCGCGCCGATCGCGAACCTGTTCGGTCGTGTGAGCGAGCGGTAGCCGGGCTGGTCGCCCTCGCCGGTGCTCGCCTGCGGCCCGCGCTACAGTGGACGCCATGAGCATTGCGGCTTTCAACCCGATCGAAGCGAGCATCGACGAGACCCTCGAAGCGCTGGAAGCGGGCAGGGTCACCTCCGTCGAGCTGGTCGAGTGGTGCCTGGAGCGCATCGCCCGCATCGACCAGGCGGGCCCGAGGCTGAACGCGATCCCCGTTCCGAACCCGCGCGCCCTCGAGGAGGCGCGTGCGAGCGACGAGCGACGCGCCGCCGGCGAGGCCGGGCCGCTCGAGGGGGTGCCGTTCACGGTCAAGGACTCCTACATGGTGAAGGGCCTGACCGTCGCCTCCGGCTCGCCCGCGTTCAGGGATCTGGTAGCGCAGTGGGACGCCTTCTCGGTCGAACGGCTGCGCGAGGCCGGCGCGGTGCTGATCGGCAAGACCAACATGCCGCCCATGGCCGATGGCGGCATGCAGCGCGGCGTCTACGGCCGCGCCGAGAGCCCATACAACCCCGACTATCTGGCGGCGGCGTACGCCTCGGGATCCTCGAACGGGTCGGGTGTCGCCACCGCGACGAGCATGGGCGTGTTCGGGATGGGGGAGGAGACCGTCTCGAGCGGCCGCAGCCCCGCCTCGAACAACGGCCTGTGCGCGTACACGCCGAGCTGGGGCATCCTGAGCATTCGCGGCAACTGGCCGCTGTTCCCGGCGCGCGACGTCGTCGTACCGCACACCCGTTCGATGCCCGACATGCTGCGCGTGCTCGACGTGCTCGTGCAGGACGACCCGATCG
>JBEBTD010000062.1:0-11213 GCA_040393965.1 Leucobacter soli
TTCCCCGCGCGTTCCCCTCGCGTTCCCCGCGCGTTCCCCGCGCAGCTTGGCAGTAGATGCGACCTTGAGGCGCTCCAAGTCGCATCTAGTGCCCAGCTGCGGGACGGGGCGGAGTCTGATGGGGGCAGGGTCGGGACGGGGGCGGGAGGGGCGGGGGCAGGGGCAGGGTCGGGACGGGAGGGGCAGGGGCAGTGGCAGGGTCGGGACGGGAGGGGCAGGGTCGGGACGAGGACAGGAACGGGGACGGGGTCGGGATGGGACGCGGGTGGGGATGCGGGTGGGATTGAGGTGCGGGTGGGAGAATGGCGGCATGAGCGAGACGCACACCCCCGATACCGCGACCACCGAGCCCGCCACCCATGAGGCCGAGATCGACAACAGCAACCGCAGCACGACGCCGCGCACCGACGCCTTCCTCGACTACATCATGTCGGGTTGGGCGGAGCGCGACGATTCTCTGCCCGACCTGCGCGAGGCCGCGAGATACGCGGCGGCGCGACGGGAGGCGCTCGGCGCGCAGTTCGTGGGCGAACGGCTCGTGATCGCCGCCGGCGCCATGAAGCAGCGCTCGAACGATACCTTCTACCAGTTCCGCGCGCACAGCGCCTTCGCGCATCTGACCGGCTGGGGCAGCGACAGCGAGCCGGGCGCGGTGCTCGTGCTCGATCCCGTCCAGCCGCAGGGACAGCGCGCCGCGCACTCCGACGATGACACCGCCTCGACTTCGGAGCACGGTCGCCCCACGCACCAGGCCACCCTGTACTTCCGCGAGCGCGCGGGCCGGGACAGCGAGGAGTTCTTCGCGAACCCCGAGATAGGCGAGTTCTGGATCGGCCCGCGCCCCTCGCTCGCTCAGGTCGCCGCCGATCTCGGCGTACGCACGGCTCCGCTTGAGGCATTCGAGGCGCACGAGGGCGATCGCACGCTCGACGACGCGGTGCTCGCGCGGGCGACCTCGGAGCTTCGCCTCGTGAAGGACGATTACGAACTCGCCGAAATGCAGGCCGCGGTCGATGCAACCGCGCGCGGCTTCGACGAAGTGCTGGAGCAGCTCGGCCGGGCCACGGCCGAACGCCGCGGCGAGCGCGTCGTCGAGGGGGTCTTCAACCTGCGGGCCAGGCTCGACGGCAACACGGTCGGCTACGAGACCATCGCGGCGGCGGGCGACCACGCCTGCACGCTGCACTGGATCGAGAACGACGGCGAGGTGCGCGAGGGAGACCTGCTGCTGCTCGATGCCGGCGTCGAGCTCGACAGCCTCTACACGGCCGACATCACCCGCACCGTTCCGATCTCCGGCACCTTCACCGAGGTGCAGCGCCGGGTGTACGAGGCCGTGCTCGAGGCCGCCGACGCCGCCCGCGCGATCGTGTGCCCGGGCATCCGCTTCGGCGATGTGCACGACGAGGCGATGCGTGTGATCGAGCGCAAGACCCGTGAGTGGGGCCTGCTGCCCGACACCGAGCCGGGAGACGAGACCCCGTATCACCGCCGCTACATGGTGCACGGCACCAGTCATCATCTCGGCCTCGACGTGCACGACTGCGCGCAGGCGCGGCGGGAGCTCTACCTCGACGGGAAGATCGAGGAGGGCATGGTGTTCACGATAGAGCCGGGACTCTACTTCCAGCCCGACGACCTGACCGTGCCCGAGGAGTACCGCGGCATCGGCGTGCGCATCGAGGACGACATCGTGGTGACGGCCGATGGCTGCCGCAACCTTTCGGCGGGCATTCCGCGCACGGCTGATGAGGTCGAACGCTGGGTCAGGGAGCGACGCAGAGCCTGAGCTCGCCATTCGGTCGGAGTTCTGCATTCGGTCGGGGAAGATCGCCGAAATCCTCCGACTGAATGCAGAACTCCGACGGAACGTCGCAGGACGCCCAGGACGCACCGGGACGCCCGGACACCACCGCGCGAGCCCCTATCCGTCAGCCGCGACCCGGTCGGCCGCGCGCTGATCCGCGAGCGCCTCGCCGTCTCCCGATCCGGGAGCGGCGGGCGCGCCGAGCGAGAGCATGAGCCGGTTGGCCCAGGCGAAGAAGGCGGTCGCCTGGATCACGTCGAAGACGTCGGCGTCGCTGAGGCCGGCCTCGCGCAGTTCTCGCACGTGATGCCCGTCGAAGGCGATCGGGCTGCGGGTGAGGGCCGCCGCCGCCCGCACGATGGCGCGGGCTCGCGGCTCGAGCTCCGTCTCGGGCCCCTCGCGCAGCAGGCGGGCCACGGTCTCGGCGTCCTTCGAGAAGGTGGCCGTGAAACGGGCGTGCACGCTCGCGCACAGCTCGCAGCCGTTGACGCGGGAGGCCACGGTCGCCGCGAGCTCCCGATCCCCGCGTGGCAGCCCGCCGCGCGTGAGGAAGATCGCCCGGTCGAGCGCGGTGCGCGCAGCAAGCGAGTCGGGGTGCCAGGCGAGCAGGCGGAAGTAGGGCGAGTTCGGCCACACGCTGCCCTCGTAGGCCTCGCGCTGCCGCTCGCTCGCGGTCTCGGGGCCTGCGGGCTCGAGCCAGGCGTGCCACGCCCGCTCCTCCATGGTGAAGTGCGGGCTCATCGGGCGACCTCCTGCAGCACTCGGAGCCCGTGCACGACACGGGTCTGGTAGGTGACGAAGGTGACGATCTGGGAGAGCACAACGATCTCTGTCGTGGCCCAGCCCGCGGCGGTGAGGGCGTCGAGATCGTCGGGAGTGGCGGCGGCGGGCCGTTGCACGAGCAGGTCGATGTGACGCAGCAGGGATCGGATCGCGCGCGTGGCGCGCTCCCCCGCCTCGCCATCGGCGCCGTCGCGCACGAGGCGCAGCGCGAGCTCGACGGCGAGAGCCGGTTCGTCCGACTCCTCGCCGAGCTGCTCGGCGTAGAACTCGGCGAGCTCGGTCGAGCCGTCCACGTGGGCGGCACGCGCGGCCGCGAGCAGGCGGGTCACGCGTCCCACGGAGGGCGCCTCGTCGTGCTCGGGCACGTCGAAGAGGGCGTGCAGACTCTCCTCGGCCGCGGTGATCGTTTCGGGGCGATGGCCTCTGACGGCGTCCGACTTCTCGGCATCGAGGCCGGCGAGGCCGCCGATCGCGTCGACGATGCTCATGATCGTGCTCCTTCTTCCTGCAGTCCCTGGCCCAGGTAGGCCTCTTGAATGGCGGGGTCGGCGGCGAGCTGCGCCGCCGACCCCGAGAGCACGACCTCGCCGGTGCGCAGCACGTAGCCGCGGGAGGCGATCGAGAGGGCGAGCTCGGCGTTCTGCTCGACCATCAGCACCGATATGCCGAGCGAGCGGTTCAGCTCGGCGATCTGCCCGAGCACCTGCTCGACGATGATCGGGGCGAGGCCCATCGTCGGCTCGTCCATGCAGATGAGACGTGGCCGGCTCATGAGCGCGCGCCCGAAGGCGAGCATCTGCTGCTCGCCGCCCGACATGCTGCCCGCGCGCTGGCGCCGGCGCTGGGCGAGCTTCGGGAAGGCCCCGTAGACCTCGGCGAGGGTGGCGGCGATGCCCCGATCCCGGCGCGTGTGCGCCCCCGTCAGCAGGTTGTCCTCGACGGTCATGTCGGGGAAGACGCGCCGCGCCTCGGGCACGGAGGCGATGCCAGCGCGCACGCGGCGTGCGGTCGACCAGTTCGAGATGTCCGCCCCGTCCCAGATCAGTCGGCCGGAGTTCTGCCGCTTGAGCCCCAGGATGGTCTTCATCGTCGTCGATTTGCCCGAGGCGTTGCCGCCGAGCAGCGAGACGATCTCACCTTCCCCGACGGTGAGGTCGACGCCGATGAGGGCGGGACTCGCCCCGTACGAGACGTGCACGTCTTCGAGTCGCAGTTCAGCCATGACCGTGCTCCTTCGCGAATGAGGCGCCGAGGTACGCTTCGATGACGCGAGGATCGCGTCGCACCTCGGCCGGGGTGCCCTCGGCGATGACCCGTCCCTCATCGAGCACGACGATGCGATCCGAGAGGGTCATCACGAGGTCGAGCTTGTGCTCGACGAGCAGGATGCTCTGCCCCTGGTTCTTCAGCTCGAGCAGTTGCGCGAGCACCTCGGCGGTCTCGGTCTGGTTCATGCCTGCGGTGGGCTCGTCGAGCACGAGCAGTCTGGGTTCGGCCACGAGCGCGCGGGCGATCTCGGTGCGTCGGCGGTTGGCGTACGAGAGGGTGAAGGCGTACTGGTCTCGGCGAGGGGTGAGCCGCTGCCCGAAGCGCGCGAGCTGCCGGTCGACCCTGGCCTCGGACTCGGTCTGCGATCCTCGTCGCTCGAACAGCGCCGCGATCGTCTCGCGCAACAGGGGGATCCAACGCAACCCCGGGATCTCGCGGAGGCGGGAGTCGCGCTGGCCGAGGCCGTCGAGGCCGACGAGCACGTTGTCGAGCACCGTGAGGTTGCCGATGACGCGACCGTTCTGGAAGGTTCGGGTGAGACCGAGTCGCGCGATCTGATGCGGCTTGCGCCCGGTGATCCGCTCTCCGGCGAGGCGCACCTCCCCCGCGTCCGCCGCGAGCACGCCGCTCACGATGTTGAGGGTGCTGGTCTTGCCCGAGCCGTTGGGGCCGATGATCGAGACCACCTCGCCCTCGGCCACCTCGAGGTCGACCTCGTTGACGACGGTGAGCCCACCGAAGCGCTTGACGATGCCGTCGACTTTCAGCAGCGTGCCGCTCATTGCGCCACCTCCGTGCTCTTCTGGCTCGAGATCTCCTTCGCGGATCCCGCGATGCGCGTCGGCGAGTCCTCGTCCGCTCCGCCGCGCCGCAGCCTCTGCGGCAGCGAGATGCGCGCCCAGAGCCCCTGCGGCCGCACGAGGATCAGGGTCAGCAGGAGGGCGCCGTAGATCAGCAGACGCCAGTCGGCGAGCGGGCGGAACAGTTCGGGCACGCCGACGAGCACGGCGGCGCCGAGGATGACGCCGAGCGGGGCCCGGAGGCCGCCGAGGATGGCGATGGTCACGGCGAGCACCGAGAGCGCGACGCCGAACTGCTTGGGTTCGATGAAGGTGACCTGCACCGAGTAGAGGGCACCGGCGAACCCGGCGAGCACGGCGCCGAGGCCGAAGGCGAGCGACTTGTACGAGGCGGCGTGCAGGCCCGAGGAGCCGGCGGCGACCTCGTCCTCGCGCACGGCCGCCCAGATGCGGCCGAGGCGGGAGCGCCCGAGTTTGGAGACGAGGATCAGCGCGATCGCGAGGATCGCGAACGTCAGCAGATACATGGGCGTGGCGCCGCCGAGGCTCGCGCCGAAGAGCTCGGGCCTCGGGATGGAAGCGATGCCGCGCGAGCCGCCCGTGATGCCCGGCAGATTGAGGGCGAGCGCCGAGACGAACGCGCCGGCGGCGAGGGTCGCCATGGAGACGTAGTGGCCGCGCAGTCGCCAGGTGGGCGCGGTGAGCGCGACCTGCAGCACGCCCGCGGCGAGGCCGGCGGCGGCGAAGCTCGGCCAGAAGTCCCATTCGTAGCGGGTGACGAGGATCGCCGAGGTGTAAGCCCCGATCGCGAGGGCGCCGGCCTGGCCGAGCACGATCTGTCCGGCGAAGCCGCCCGCGAGTGTGACGGAGAGCGCGAAGAGGGCGTAGATCCAGACGAGGCTGCCCGCGCGCAGGAAATAGTCGCTCGCGATGAGCGGCACGAGTGCGAGCGCGGCGGCGCCGACGAATGCGAGCCACGGCCGCAGCCGCAGGGGCCGCCCGGCGCCGAAGAAGGTGCCGGTCATGGGTTCGCTCGCGATCGCGGGCACCCGGCCTAGCAGCCCGCCGGGGCGGATCCACAGCACGAGCAGCAGCGAGCCGAAGGTGATGAGCTGGCGCACGGAGTCGCCCCAGATCGAGACGCCGAGCGCCTCGGCGACGCCGAGCAGCAGACCACCGAGCACGGCGCCGGCGATGGAGCCGAGGCCGCCGATGGTCGCGGCCGCGAAGCCTTGCAGCCCCGCGAGGAAGCCCATGCTGGGGGCGACATTCGAGGTGTACATGCCCACGAGCAGGCCGGCGACGCCGCCGAGGGCGGAGGCGATCACGAAGGAGAGCGCCTGGATGCGCTCGACGGGGATGCCCATCTGCTGCGCCGCCTCCGTGTCCTGCGAGGTGGCGCGGATCGCGCGGCCGATACGGGTGCGCCCGAGCAGCAGCACGAGCGCGACGACGCAGAGCAGGCTGACGCCGATGATGACGAGTGAGAGGGTGCCGAAGCGGAAGCCGAAGACCTCGAAGTTGTCGCGGGGGAAGGCGCTCTCGAGGCGGCGCGTCTCGGCTCCGAAGAGGCGCAGCGAGAGGTTGTCGAGGATCACGCCGACCGCGAAGGTCGCGAGCAGCACGGCGATGCCGGGCGCCTTGCGGAGCGGCCTCACCGCGATGAGGTAGACGGCCCAGCCGAGCAGCGAGGTGATCGCGATGACGGCGGGGGCGACGAGCCAGAACTCGAGGTCGAGGGGGCCCGAGAGCCACCAGGCGAGCATGGCACCGATGGCGAACACCGAGCCGTGGGCGAAGTTGACGATGTTCGATACGCCGAACACGAGGGAGACGCCCACGGCGATGAGCGCGTAGGTGCTGCCCCCGATGAGGCCTGCGAGAAGGATGTCCACGGATGCTCCGGTGTGTTGCTGGTCTGGGCCCGACGCGCGTCGAGCGATCGCGGATGCCGCCGGCCTCGGGGCGTCCGCGATCGCTCTGCGCGATGCGTCGTGCTACTTCTGGATGGTGAAGGCGCCGTTCTCGATCACGAGCGGGAACTGCTCGGCGTCGCTGACGCGGCGGGTGTCCGCGTCGAGCGTGAACTCGCCGTACAGGATCGAGTCGAAGGGCTCGCCGTTGTCGAGCGCGTCGCGCAGCCCCTGGCGGGTGAGCTCGCCGGCGCGCTCGGCGCCCTGCGCCACCGCGTGCAGCGCGTCGTAGGCGCGGATCGCGTAGTCGCTGGGGGTGGGCTGGCCCGTGGCGGCCTCGAAGTCGGCGATGAACTGCTGCACCTTCGGGTCGTCGTTCTCGGGGGTGAAGTAGCTGAGGGTCTGCACTCCCTCGGCCGCGTCGCCCGCGAGTTCGATGAACTGCTGGTTGTAGATCGAGCTGATGCCGACGATGGGGGTCTCGATGCCGATCTCGCGAGCCTGCGCGGTGATGAGCGCGCCGTCCGCGGCGTACGAGATCAGCACGATCACGTCGGGGTTGGCGTTCTTGGCGGCCAGCAGCAGCGGGCGGAAGTCGGTGCTCGCCGGATCGTAGGCGGTCGAGTAGACCTCTTCGATGCCGGAGCTCTGCTCGCCGTTCTGGTAGAAGCCGTAGGTCTCCTGACCCCAGTCGGTATCGTGATAGAAGACTGCGGCCTTCTTGCCGGTCTCGGCGGCGAACTCGGCGAGTCGGGGCGCCTCGTGCTCCTGGGAGACCCAGGTGGCGAAGACATAGTCGCCGGGCTCGGTGACGGCGCTGCCCGAGGCCGAGAAGGCGAACTGCACGAGTCCGGCGTCCTGGTAGATCTGGCTCGCGGCGGCGGTCGCCGGGGTGCCGAAGTCGCCGATCACGGCGAGGATCGACTGGTCGTCGACGAACTTCTGCGCGACCTGCGGGGCCTGCGCGGGATCGGCCTGGGTGTCCTCGTATACGAGCTCGACCTGACGTCCTTGCACGCCGCCGGCGGCGTTGATCTCCTGGAGCGCGAGGTCGAAGCCCTGGCGGAAGTACTCGCCGTACTGGGCCGAGTTGCCCGTGTCGGGCAGGGCGACGCCGAAGCGCACCGGCTCTCCCGACGAGTCGCCGCCGGCGTTCCCGCCGCCCTCGCCCGAAGTCGAGCAGGCTGCGAGGCCGACGATCAGGGCCGCTGCGGCGCCCGCTCCGACGAGCTTGCGGAATCTTGAGGACATGGTGGTTCTCCTGGGATGGCGGGATCTGGGATCCGCGGGGATGAAATCGGTCGTCTGCGTGCGGCGAAGCACATCGCATAACCCAAAGTTATGAGGAAGTGACAGGAATCAATAAATCACATTGAGTAATGTTACAGATAACCGCGGCGGATTTGCGCACCGCTGCCCGATCATGGGATACCGGACTACGTGACTTCTTCTCTCGCACTCGTCGGCGCAGGCGTGCGCGGCACCGCGGCGCTCGGCCGCCTCGCCGCGCGCCTGCGCGACGCCGAGGGCTCCGAGACGATCGACATCCACGTGATCGACCCGTACCCGCCCGGTTCCGGCCGCATCTGGCGCGCCGGTCAGGCGCGATCGCTCGTCATGAACACGGTCGCAGCGCAGTCGACCGTGTTCGACGACGAGAGTCTCGGCTTCCCCTCGCCGATGCCCGGGCCGAACTTCGCAGAATGGTGCGCCGAGGTCGCCGCCGGCCGCATCGACGCGGAAGAGGAGTGGATCCGGCGAGGCGCCCGCGAGATCGCACCCTGGGCTTCGCCCTCGAGGGCCGTCTACGGCGCCTACCTGCGCTGGGCCTTCGCCCGTTTCGCGGCGAGCCTGCCCGCCCTTGCGACCCTTCATCTGCACGAGGATCGCGCGATCGCCCTGCGCCCGCGAGGCGAGCGATACCGGGTCGAGCTCGCGAGCGGGCGCTCGATCGAGGTCGACGCGGCCCTGCTCGCACTCGGCTGGCTGCCCAGGCGGCGGCGGGGAGACCGCGACATCTCGCCCGACAGCCCCATCGATCAAGGGCTCGAGGCCGTCGAGCCGGGCGAGCGGCTCGCCGTGCGCGGCATCGGCATGGGCTTCATCGACCTGCTGAGCCTCGTCACCGAGGAGCGCGGCGGCGCGTTCGAGCCCGATCCTCGCCCCGGACGGCCCGATGCGGTTCGCTACCGGCCCGGCGGCGGCGAGCCCTTTGTGTTCGCCGGCTCCCGCAGCGGACTCCCGCTGCTCGCGAAACCCGCCTTCGGCACGGTTCCGCCCGCCGCCCGCTTCGATGCGCTCGGCGCCGCGATGCCCGGGCTTCGCGGGCGCCCCGTCGACTTCGCCCGCGAAGTACTGCCGCTCGTCGAGCATGCGGCGGCGCTCGAGCACTACCGCGCGCTCGCAGAGCACCGGCCCGAGGCCTTCACCGGTGATCCGGGACGGCTCTTCGAGTCGTTCGAGAAGGGGCTCCGGCTCGGGAGCACTCGACTTCCGGGTTCTGAACAGGGCTGGCGGGCGCTCGCCGAGGAGCTCGTCCCCGATCGCTCGCAGCGCTTCGACGCCGAGCAGATCGGCGCGCCACTGCGACCCGGCGGCGGCAGGACCAGCAGCGCGGACTTCGACCGCGCGACCGTGGCACGCATCGAGCACGACGCCGCCGACGCCGCGCTCGGCCATGCCAGCCCCCGCAAGCGCGGCCTGCACGTCTATCAGGCCGGCCGGGTCGCGATCGTGCCCGCGACCGAGTTCGGCGCCGTCCCGCCCGAAGGCCGGGCCGCGCTCGACCGCTACCTCACGCTCGCCGGCATCGCCGGCAGCGGGCCGCCGCTCTTCCGCATCGAGCAGCTGCTCGCACTGCACCGCGCGGGCGTCGTGCGCTTCCTCGGCCCCGAACTCGAGATCATCGAGGCCGAGGGCGGGCGGCGAGCGCGCAGCGCGCGATCCTCGGATGCCGGCGAGGCGATCGACCGCGTCGTCGACGCGCGCCTCGACCTGCCTGACCCGACAACGCTCGACGACCCGCTGCTCCGTTCCCTCGGCGAGGCCGGACTCGCACGCATCTGGGCCGGCGATCCCGAGCGGCCGACGATCGAGATCGAGCCCGCCAGCAGCGCGCTCATCGGCGCCGACGGCTCACCGGCACCCGGACTGCACTCCGTCGGCCCGCTGCACGAGCAGCTGCGCCGCTTCACCATCATCGCCCCGATCCCCGGGGCGCGATCCACCGTGCTGAGAGAGATCGATGCGGCCGTGGCCGCGATCCTCGACCGCGTTTCCGACCGACCGGCCGAGCGGGCCGGCCTCATCACCCAGGAGCAGTCTTGACCGAACGATTCGACCGCATCGTCGTGGGCGGCGGGGCCATGGGCCTCGCCACGACCTGGCAGCTCGCCTCGAGGGGCCTGCGCGTGCTGCTGCTCGAGCAATTCGAGCCCGGCCACACCCGCGGCGCCTCGCATGGCGCCACCCGCAACATGAACAACGCCTACACCGATGCGCACTTCCTCGAGCTCTACGACGAGGCGCTCGAGCTGTGGCGCGAACTCGAGGCCGACGGCGGCACGCAGCTGCTCACCCTCACGGGGCTCGTCACCCACGGCGACGCCGAGCGAGTGGCCCGCGCCTACGGCTCCCTCATCGCCCGCGGCGCTGCGGCGGCCCTCATCTCCGCCGAGGAGGCCCAGAATCGCTGGCGGGGCATGCGCTTCGAGGGAGAGGTGCTCGTGAGCCGGGACGCCGGTCGCGTCCACGCCTCGGCCGCGCTCGAGGTGCTGGCCTCTCTGGCCGCCGAGCGGGGGGCCGAACTGCGCTACGGCCATCGAGTGCTCGACATCTCGCACGACGAGGATCGCGCCGCGATCGTCGCGCTCGGCCCCGACGGCGAGCGCGTCGAGTTCGAGGCGGAGGGCGTGGTCGTCACCGCGGGCGCGTGGAGTTCCCCGCTGCTCGAGGGCCTCCTCGAGCTTCCCCTGCTGCGCGTCACCGAGGAGCATCCCGCGCACTTCGCCCCGTGCCCCGGTTACGAGCAGGCCGAGTGGCCGTCTTTCAACCATTTCCAGCCCGCCGAGCGCCGCACCGGGTACCGCGGCAACGTCTACGGCATGCTCACGCCCGGGGAGGGCGTGAAGATCGGCTTCCATGCGACCGGCGACGAGATCGACCCCGACGCACGGCCCTTCCGCGCCCCCGACGAGGCGCGCGAACAGCTGCGCGAATACGTCGCCGAATGGTTCCCCGGCATCGACCCCGACTCCGCCGTCGAGATCAGCTGCACCTACACGCTGACCCCATCGGAACGCTTCGTGCTCGACCGTTCTGGAGCGGTGACGGTGGGCGCCGGCTTCTCGGGCCAGGGGTTCAAGTTCGTGCCGGCGATCGGGCGCGTGCTCGCCGACGCCTCGCTCGGGCTCGCCGCGCCGCCCGAGGCCTTCCGCCTCGCGGCGCACTGAGCGGGGAGCGCCTCGCGCTACTCCTGGGGCCGACTGAGAATCCCTCGCGCCTGCCCCACCAGCTCCGGCGATGTGATCAGGTCGTACCTCGTCGCGACGAACTGCATGACCGACGAGAAGTCGCGGCGATTGCGGTTCATCGCGTACGAGAGCACGCCGAAGAGCATGCCGAAGCCCGCGCCGATCACGA
>JBEBTD010000063.1:0-11133 GCA_040393965.1 Leucobacter soli
TGGATCGCCAGCGGCCCCCATTTGGTGAGTGCGGTGTCGCTGACTGCGGGCGAGCCGTCGACCGAGAGCGACGCGGTACTCCGAAGTGCCCCGACCGCGAGCACCTCGGTGACGTAGTCGATGACCACCTGCACGCCCGGATGCTTCGCAACGGCGGCGGCGAGCGCTGAGCGCCCCGCGGCGGTGAAGTCGAAGATCCACTCCTCCGTCGCCGGATCCTGCTGGAGGGTGTAGTGGGTGCCCGCGGCGAGGTCGGCGCATCCGGTGCAGTCGAGCGAGACGGCGAATGGGCGTTCACCGCTCAGCGCGAGCGCCGGGTCGATCGACAGGCGAACGGTGTAGCCACTGATGCCTTCGCGATCGGGGATGTCCGAGGCGGAGCGCCAGCGCACCGGGTCGCCGAGCGTCACCGCATCGCGATCGTCGACCCGGAGCGCGATGCCCGCCTTCGAGTTCTTCGGGTAGACATGCACGGTCGTGAGCCAGCGGTCACGGTCCTGCGGGTCGGTGAGGGGCAGCATCACGAGGAAGGGCGCGGCACCGGAGAAGCCCGCGGGGGTACCGGTCTCCTGCACGTAGTAGAGGCCTCGTCCGGCGAGCGAGAGCGTCGCGTCGCCTCGGGCATCGGTCGTGGCGGTAGCGGCGGCGGGCACGCCGGCATCCGCGATGCGGCGAGCGGCCTGTTCGGCGGTGAGCTTCGCTGCGGCGCGCTGGCCCGCGTTGGTGGAGATGTCGATGCCTGGCACGCGCGTCGCGGCGAAGGTCGCCCCGGCCACCGGCCGGCTGCCGGGCAGCTGGGAAGGGTCGGCGATCGGCAGGCCGCTCGCCGGAAGGCCGCTCTCGCGGGGCTGCTCGTACTTGTGGATCTCGATGGTCATGGGGCCGCTCGGCATCGCGACGGCGGGCGTCGAGAATCGGGGCAGCGACGAGGATCCGGGCCCGGCCGACTGAGCCGCCTGGGTTGCCTGGGCCGCGGGCGCCATGAGACCGAGCAGCAGCACGGCCGCGAGACCGGTGCCGAGCGCCGCGAGTAGGGTGCGCAAGGCGCTTCGGGTTCTCCGCTCCGCGTTCATGCTCGCACCTCCTCCGTGTCTTCGGTCTCCGGTGATCCGTCGCGCCTCCTCGTGCGGGGCGGTACGAGGAGCAGGTATGCGACCGCCCCGGAGCCGGCGAGGAATGCGAGGGCCCACCAGGGGAAGCCGGCGGTCTTCCCGTCCCCCGCGATCGTCGCGGAGCCTTCGGCGACCGGATCGGGAATGCGTTCGCCCGTGACGAGCAGGCGGTGACTGTTGATCCCGATCGGGGTGCAGGTGATGAGGGTGACGAGATCCTCGCCGGGCACGATCGTCAGCCCCTCGGTTTGTTCGGGCAGCACCGTCTCGAGCCGGTCGACCCGGTAGAAGCGGGTCTCGCCGAGCACCGTGAGCTCGAAGATGTCGCCGGTCTCGGCGCTCGGCAGCTTGGTGAACAGCGCGGCATGCAGCAGCCCGGAGTGCGAGGTGAGCACCGAGTGGGTCGAAGGCCCGCCGACCGGCAGGGATGAGCCGTAGAGATGGCCGACGCCCTGCGCGATGACGTCTTCGCTCGTCCCATGGTAGACCGGCAGGGAGATGCCGAGCCCGGGGTAGTCGAGCCGGCCGATCACGTCGCTCTCACCGATGCGCAGGAGCTCCTCGTACGCCCGGTAGGCCGCGTCGTGCTCCTCCGCTTCGATCGGGGCGCTGTAGGGGTCGCGCAGCACGCCCTGGGGCATGTGCGAGTTGTAGTCGCGCGCGGCCTGCAGTCTGGCCTCCACCTCGGCGTCTGGGATCGCCTCGACGGCTTCGATGTACCCGGACACCTCGCTGTTGTGGTGCAGCGTGGCGAACCAATCAGCCGCGCTCGGATAGGCGAGCGCGCCGATCCCGATCATCGCACCGAGCTGCAGGAGGAGCGGCACCGTCAGCCGCCGCCTCCCGCGAGCGGGGCGGTTGGAACGAGCCGGGCCTTCCCAGACCTCGTGGGAAGGGTCGGAGGAACCCGCGCGATCGCGTTCGATGGTGAACATCACGCGGGCCCTCCTCTCCTTCTGCAGTCTGGTCTCGGTCGGGCGAGACTTACTCCGCGGCGGCTTCGGTGTCGCGACGACGGCGCGCCACGATCAGCACGATCGCGAGGATCGCGATGCCGCCGATGGTGAGGAGCGCCGTGCCCGTACCGCCGGTGAGCGGCAGTTCGAAGCCGGCGTTCTTCTCGACGTTGACGACATTGCCGATCGCGGTCGACGACGAAGGCTTGCCGCTTCCGTCGAGGGTGACCTTCTGCACGTCGCCGTTGCTGAGGAGCACGACCGGAATCGGCTCGACGAGCAGCTCGTACCCGGCGGGCGCGACGGTCTCTGCGAGCCAGTACACGCGGTAGTCGGCGGGATCCGCGATGGCGACGCCGTTCTCGTGATCCGAGACGCGGACGTTGTTCAGCGCCACGTTGTCGGCGTTCGCGAGCGAAGCGGCGCTGGCCACGAGAGCCTGGGTTCCGGCCTCGGCGTCGGCCGCCGACGCGTAGAGCGCGAACTCCGCGCCCGCGAGGTAGGCCGGGCTGGCGGCATCGTTGACCTTCGAGAAGACCACATTCTGCCACTTCGACTCGACGGTGTTCGAGTAGAGCGTCGTGGTCTCGCCGTCGACGGTGGTGAGGAGGCTCGCCGAAGTGCGGTGGGCGCTGGGGCCGCCGTTGGCGATGATGCCGCCGTTGGTGTCGGCCAGCGTATCGGCGGCGGGGGTCTCGGCCTGGCTGGTGATGCGCACGACGACCTTGGCGTTGGGAGTCGCGGCAGCGGCCTGCAGCTTGGCGAAGCCGTCGTTCGCGCCCTTGAAGGTGACGGTGAGCGTCTGGGGATCCCCGGTCAGGGCGATGTCGTAGTCGGTGCCCGCGACCGGTTGCGCGCCGATGGCCGTGCCGGCGCCGTTCGTGATGCTCACCTCGACGTCACCGGCGGTGACGGCGTCGAGCTGGGCGTCGAGCTTATCGGTGACGGTGAAGGCGGTCGGCTTCGCCCACACCGGTGCGGCGGGGTTCGACGAGGTGTTCACGCGGGGCACGTCGGCGCCCAGCGTCCAGACGATGTCGTTGCTGCCTCCGGGTACGTAGGCGGCCGAGTCGTCGACCGACTTCGTGAGCGTCTGCTTCGAGTTCTTCGGGTAGACGTGCACGGTGTACATCCATGCGTCCAGGCTCGTCGGGTCGGTCATGGGGAGAGCGACCACGAAGGGAGCGGCGGGAGTGACGCCGGCCGGCGTGTCCGTCTCGCTCACGAAGTACAGGCCGATGGGCATGTTCTGGTACGCGGCGGCGCCGGTGCCGTAGCCGTCGCCGTCCACCGCGCCGGTGCGGGGCACGCCATTGGAGTCGGTGACCGACACCTGTGCCGCGCCGAAGCTCGGCGTGAAAGCAGCGCCGGCCTTCGTCCATGCGCCCGTGGCCGCGTCGTACTCGACCGTCGCGGCTTCCTGCCAGCCGGCGTTCGTGGCGAGGTCGCCCGCATTCGTGATCTGCCGAACGGTGAACTCGACCCCGCCGATGGGGGTGGAGCCCGCCGGGTGGCTCTGCGTCTTGCCCGTGGGCTGCAGGGGGTTCCCGTCGGGAGTGCTCAGCTTGACGATGTTGAGGTTGACCGTCGAGTTCGGGTCGATGGTCGTCGGAGCGGCGAAGGCTGCGGCGGAGCCTCCGAGCGCGAGGGCGAGTGCGGTAACGGCCGCACCGAGGCTCGCGATGAGCCCCTTCTTGATGTTTCTCATGATTCCCCTTCTGGAGTGGATCGATGTGGATCGGGAAGATTCTTCTGGTCTGCGCGGTTCAGGGTCGTGATTCAGTGCGCGCCACCTCCGCGGTGCCGGCCGCGGCGCGGCATGTCCGAGTCGGCTCCGGCGGCATGTCGACGCCACCACCAGATGCCGGCGAGCGCCATGGCGAGCGCCGCACCGCCGCCCAGCACGAGAGCGCCGGTGCCGAGGCCTCCCGTGAGAGGCAGCGGCTGGAGCTTGACGTCGAAGACTGGCATGGTCCAGCCGGTGGGCATGACGCAGCTCGGTTGCGAGTTCGCGGGCAGGGCGTAGGGGCCGGTGCAGGCCTGTCGGATGCCGCCGCCGCTCTCGGCTTCGCCGCTCGCCGGCATCGAGAGCCGGCCCTGGTAGTCGTACCAGGCCGGCATGCCGGGGGCGAGACCGCCGGTCTCCGGTGTCGGCGAGTTCGGAGCGACCCAGAGCTTCATGGGCCTCGCCAGCAGTTGATGCTCGCTCGGCGAGACGGTCTCCACGAGCCAGTACGTGCCGTGTCGACCGTCGGAGTCATCCGCGCCGTTGTTGTAGCCGCTGGCTTCGCGCCAGTTCGGCAACGGGTCGCTGCCGCCCGGAACCGTGTCTCCCCCGCGGATATCGAGGGCGCGCCAAGACCCTGCCGCTTGCCCCTCGGAGGCTGTGGCGAGATAGAAGAACCTGCCGCACTGCTCCCGCTGATCCGCGGGGTTGGCGAGGTTCCAAGCCGCGATCGCGTCGTAGGTGTCCGACGCGGCTCCCCAGTCGGGATCGCCGCTCACGCCGGGATCGGGGTCGGAACCGGGGGGAACGTAGGCGGAGCCGACGCCCGGGTCGTTGTTCGTTCGGCACAGCCAGCGCGAAGGGTTCCCGGCGATCGCGTCGTCGTAGGTGTCGGCGAGCACGAATGTGCTGCCCAGCAGGTTGTTCGACGTGCCCGTCGAGGTATCGGCGGTCTTCTTCCAGATATGGAAGTAGCTCTCGCCGATGGAGTGCCAGACCTTGCAGTCGTAGTACGCGCCGATGTCACCGGGCGGTACGCCGCCGCCCTCGGCGCTGCAGCGATTCGGGTAGAGCGAATGTCCGCCCACGCTCGCCTGGCCCGCCTGCACGGTGTTCACCCAGATGGCGTTGGGAAGCGCTCTGACCGGTGAGCCGCCATCGACGAACGCCGTCTCCGGGTCGCTCGGGTTCGCGACGAATCCGCCCTGCACGGCATAGCCGACGATCGCGTATGCCACTTTCTGGCCGGCGATCTCGGCGGGGATGGTGAAGGTCGGCGTTTCGAACGTCCACGTGCCGTTCGGGAACGGCAGCCCTCCCGGGAAGAGCGGGTCGAAGGAGGCGCTGCCGCTGAACTCGGGAGCGGGCCGATCCTGCGCGGGGAGGGCGCTCCAGTCGATCGTTCCGCCGGGGATGAGCGCGCCGTCAGCCGTGTAGAAGCTGAGACCGTAGGCTGTGCCGAAGCCCGTGATGGGCGGAGGCGCGGGATCCCAGGTCGTCGCGCTCAGGGTCTGTGTCATATCGTCTTCGATCGATACGCCGGTGACGGTCTCGCCGCTGTAGTTGGTGATCTTCACGCGGTAGTAGATGTTGCCGCCCGAATGGATCATGGCGCCGTCCTCGGGCTGCGAGTCCTTTCGCACGCTCCACGCACGAATCGGGTTGGTCGTGCAGCGGGGCTGCTCGCCGGGCGCGGGCGCAGCGCAGCTCGCCGCCGGAACCGGATCCCCGGCCTTCACCAGGTAGTTGTTGAGCCGGTAGCCTTTCACGACGGGCGTCGACGAGGGAGAGCCCTCCGCCCGCGCCACCGCATCGCTCGCGTTCTCCTTGACGGTGGCGGAGAACGTCACCGTTCGGCTCTGGCCCGCCGGAACGCTGCCCGTCATGCGGTAGTTCCCGCCGGTGCTCGCGACCGAGAGCCCGCCCGCGGGAGTCACCGCTGCGGAGGTCGTGAGCGTCGCGTCGTCGAGCACATCCGCGAGATAGTCGGTGTAGTCGATACCGGTCGCGGCCGCGGTGCCCGTGGAGTTGTCGAAGAGCAGCCGATACTGGATCACGGTTCCGGCCGATACCACCGCGTCGCGCGCGAGCTCGGTGCCGCCCACATAGGCCCGCTTCGAGACGATGAGGTTCGGCGCCGAGCGCGTCAGCGTCACGGTGCATTCGACCTGGCGGTTGCCGATGGCGGTCACCGCCGCCGCTCCCGAGACGCTCGAGCCGCTGCTGATCGTCGCACCCGAGCGGAGGTCGACGCAGCTGTAGGCCTGCGCGTAGGTGCTCAGGTTCGCGGTGCCCGCCGCAGCGATGCTGAAGGGCACCGTGGCCGTCGGGTTCGTCGTCGACAGCGGGGTGTCGAGTGCGCGCGTCACGGGGATGGAGCTCGGCGAGAGTTGCGCGGAGGTCGCCCCCGTGATGGTCGTCACGCTCTGCGCGGTCGCGCCCGGGGTGGCGCTCAGCGTGAACCGATCGCCCGGGTTCACGAGCCCGCCAAGCACTTGGAGCTTCAGCTGAAAGCTCGGTCGGTGCACCATCGAGGCGAGGTCTCGCTGCTCCGTGAAGCTCGAGTAGTTCTGCGAGCTCGCCGCAGTCCCGAGCGAGGCCATGTTCCGCAGGTAGTGCGAGGTACCGCCCTGCCAGACGGTTCGGTTCTCGAACGGGAAGGCGATGCCCGCGACCTGGCCAGGCGCGGTGGTCTGCGAGACCGCGGTCGAGGCGATTCCGGTGGGGTTCGAGCTGCCGCTTTCGGGAACGTTCTGCGCCGGGATCATGGAGTGGCTGGACTGGGTGCCGCTGCCGCCCACCAGCACGTGCAGGTTGTTGTAGCCGTCGAAGGCGATGTCGCCGCCGGTCGAGGCGGCGCCGCGCGAGTTCGCGACCGTCGTCGCCGTCGTCGCCAGCGCCACCGTCGCCGAGCCGCCCTCGCTCAGTCGGTAGATGTTGTACCGCATCGAGTTGCTCGGCGAGGTGTGGTTGGCGAAGTAGCTGAAGTAGTAGACGCCGTTCGTGTTCACCGCGCCGCCGGTGAACACGTTGTCCGAGATCGAGGTGTCCCGCTGCAGGATCGGCGCGGCACCGCCGGCACCGGTGTCGATGTTCACCTTCCAGATCGACAGGTAGCGCTGGCTCTGCTGGCTCCAGCCGCTCCAGCCGCTGTTCCACTGCCAGGAGCCCAGGCATGTGATCCAAAGATCCACGCCGTCACAGTATGTGGTCTGCTGTCGACGATCTTCATTGAACTGCACGGTGAAGTAGGCGTCCCCGTTCTGGGCGACGCCGAGCGAGTTCGTATTGAAGTTCGTCTGGCTGACGCGGTACTCGTACGCTACGGAGTTTCTCGTCAAAGTACCCGTAGGCCTGGAATCGGCCTGACGATCCCCTTCGAGCGGCACCGCGAGGCTCTGCGTCGGGTGGGATCCCGATTGAGGCGTCAAGGAAGGCCCGGCCGGGTTGACGACGTACTTGTCGATGATCGCCGAGATGGTGCCGCGGTCGTCTCCGGTGCCGCCCGCGGTTCCCTCCTGCCGCAGCGAGAAATAGGCATAGGGCGTGGTCGAGTCGCCCGCCGACATGGGCCCGATGAGTGCTCGGGGCGCGGTCGCGGCGAGGGGTGTCTCCTCGGCGGCGGCGAGCGGCGCCTCCGTCACCGGCTCCGCGGTCTCCGTTTGCTCACCCGCGGGCTCGCGTTCGGCAGCGGGATCCTCGGCCGAATCCGCAGGAGGTTCCTCCTCCGCAGGAGGCTCCTCCTCGGCCACGGGTTCCGAGCCCTCGGCGTCTTCCGTGCCGGGTGGCCGGGTGGCCGGATCCTCGGCGCCCTCTCCGGGGTTCACCGAGTCGTCCGAGGACGCTCCGATCCCCGCGGAAGGCTCTTCTGCGGGGAGGATCGACGCCGAGTTCGGCTCCGTCTCGGCCGCGGCGGCGGCCGCAGGTGCGACATCGCCGACGGGCATGGCGAAGGCGACGAGCACGCTCAGACCGAGCGCTATCGTCGTCGTCCATCGCCTGTACGGCTTCATCGATGTTCTCTCCCCAGAAAACTTCCGCGGCGCAGCGAAGCGACCGACGAGGCAGCGCCTCGCCATCGATCCGACGCAACGGATTGGGGCCCTCTTCGACCCTCCGCGCTGCCAACCGTTCTGAAAGGTAACAGCGCACTTTCGCGCCCCCGCTGGAACACGGCAAAACTAACTAAGCCGGCTTCGGAGGCCATCGTTTAGAGTAGGCTCTGGCATTAGGCGACAGCAGTCGGAAAGCGGTTTCTTCCCCCGAATCTTCCCCTGCTCCCCCGCAGCGTGATCGGCTTCTTCCACTGAAAGGTGCCCCCATGCGATCGCATGACGATCCCGGCGCCAGGGCCGGGCTGCGCCCCCGCGCGCTCGAGGACGGCCGGGTGAAGCTGCCGGTCAGAACCCGCGTGCTCGACGAGCTGTTCGAGCGCACGCAGGCGCGCATCACCGTGCTCCGCGCGCCCACGGGCTACGGTAAGACGCGCACCGGAGCAGCCTGGTTGGGCGACGACGGCGAGACGGTGCGATGGATCGTGTGCGACGAGGATCGCGCCCCGTCGCTCTGGCGCTCGATGCATCAGGCGCTCGCCCGATCCTCGTCGCAGCCGGACGAGCCCGCGGAGGCCGGCAGCGGCGAGGAATCTGCGCGCGCGATCCGCGCGGCGAAGCGCCTCACCGCCCCCCTCACCCTCGTGATCGACGATTACCATCTCGCCACGAGCGGGCCCGACGACCTCGCCCTCGCGGAGCTCTCCCTCGCATCGCCGCTGCTCTCTCTCGTGGTCATCGGGCGACGCGTGACCCTGCTCGACGGCCCGCTCATCGCCGCCCGAACCCGCGTGCGCGTCATCGAGCAGCACGATCTCGCCCTCACCGCAGAGGAGCGGCGCGAACTCGCCGAGGCCATCGGTCTCCCCCCGAGCGACCGCCTCGAGGAGGCCCTCGAGCGCACCGGAGGCTGGCCTCTCGCGATCCGCGCCGCGCTCGGCCTCGGCTCCGACGAGCTCTACTCGGACACGGAGCAGGGTCGCGTCTGGCAGCCCTCGGACGGCGCCGAAGCGGCCTTCGACCCCGTCGCGGAGCTCGACTCGCTCGCGCTCGACTACCTCGAGATCCTCGACGCGAACGCCCGCCTGACGATCCTCGCCATTTCCCAGATCGACACCATCAGCCTGCCCCAGATCGGGCGACTGCTCGACGTCGATCGCGATGAGGCGCTCGCCGTCGCGCACCGCCTCCTAGAACTCGGCCTCGTCTCCGAGACGCCCGGGGCGAACGCCGTCGAGTACCGCTGCCATCCCTCCGTGAAGACGCCGCTCTGCGTGCACGCCCTCAAGACCGTCGCCGCCGAGGAGCGTAAGGATCTCTACCGCACGCGCGCCGCCGAGATCGAGCACGTGGCGCCGTTCAGTGCGTTCCGCCTGTACTGCTCGGCGGAGGAGTACGCGGCGGCCGAGATCCTGCTCGCTCGGAACTTCACGCTGCTCACCGACGAGACCGAGATCTGCGCAAGGGTGCTGCGCACCCTGCCCGAGTCGGCCCTCTCCGAGCATCCGACGCTCACCGCAGCGCTGCTCTTCCTCGAACTGCCCCGGGTCTCGATCGCTCCGGCGACGGTCGAGTACCTCGTGGGGCTGTGGAGGAACGGGCTCAGACAGCAGCTGCCGCAGGGAGTGGCGACGCCGCCTGGCCCGATCCACCTGCCGCTGCTCTGCCAGGCCATGGTCGTCACCCGCATGATCGGGCAGCTCGACGTCTCGAACTCGATCATGCGCCACATCGAAGCCCGTCTCACCCCCGTCTACCTCGACGAGGCCGAGGAGGAGCCCGGCCAGGTCTCGCTCCGAGCGGCGATGAGCTTCCGAGGATCGCTGCCGATCTACTTCCGCGAAGTCGCGTCGACCGCCCTGATGGTCGGCGACTTCGCCCGCGCCCGACGCAGCCTGAAGCAGCTGCAGCACCGCTCCGAACAGCTCATGGCGAAGCCCTGGCACGGCTTCCCGCCGGGGTCAACGCGCACCGTGACCGACGCCGAATCGGGCAGCCGCTGGTTGCTCGCCGCACTCGCCGAGCTCGCCTTCACGGAGCTCCTGGACGGCGACATGCGCCGCTGCGCCGAGATCGTCGCGCAATACGACGCGCACGCGACTCGGAGCGGTTCGAACGCGCCCGGAATCTCGTGGTTCGGCATCGAGATCGTCCGCGCGCACCTCGCCTACGAGCAGGGCGACGATGCGATGCTCGCCCGCGCCCTCGAACGCCTCATGCCCCTCATCGACCGCGTGGAGGCCTGGCAGCTGGTGCTCATCGGAGCCGCCGCCGTGCGGCGGAACGCGCAGGGGCCCGAAGCCGCGCTCGCCTATCTGCAGGCAGCCGTCGCCTCCCTGAGCCGCGAGTCGCAGACGCACGGCACATGGTCGGAGCACCTGCTGTCGTTCGAGGCCATGCTGTGCACCACGATCGGCGATCTCAGCCGTGCCCAGGGCTTGATCGCATCGGCCCCGTCGGAGGGGCCGAAGTTCGTGCTCGAACGCGCCCGGCACGCCCTCTTCGCCGGCGACGACGTCGAGGCGCTGCTGCTCGTCGAGAGCGTCAGCGATCCGGGCACCACCAGGCGCCAGCAGGTCGATCGGCGCCTCATCCAGGCCGTCGCCGCCTGGGGCTGCGACCGGCGCGTCGAGGCCTTCGAAGCACTGGCCAAGGCCGGCGAGCTGGTCGAGCGGTACGGGCTTCCCTCGATGCTGCAGAGCGTGCCCTACGAGCAGTTGCACGAACTCGCGGTCGCCGCGCGCGACGCGGGAGTCTGCGACGTGGTCGCGCTCGTCGAGAGCGTTCCCGCCCCCGCCCGCCCCCGGCGCTACGAGCGGCTCACCGAGATGGAACTGCGCACCCTCGCCGCCATCGCCGAGCACCGCTCCGCGAGCCAGGCCGCGGCGAGCCTCTTCGTGACCCCCGGCACGGTCAAGAAGCATCTCGCCTCCGTCTACCGCAAGCTCGGTGCGAAGGGGCGCGACGAGGCGATCTTCATCGCGGGGCGCATCGGCCTGCTCGCCTGAGCCGTCGGCGTCAGCGTCCACCCCGACGCCCGCTCCTTCACCTCATGCCGCCGATTCGAAGCAGGAGGCCCCGGGAATCGGGGGCGCTTCGGCATGCTTCAGGCGGGCTGAAGACGGCCGAAGCGCCCCCGATATCGGGCTTCTCGCCGAACGCTACGGGCTCGCCCTACGCTCGACCGAAGGCTTCGCCCGGGGCCTCCGCAGTGGCGTCGGCGGCCGAGTGATCGCCGAACGCTACGCGTTCGCCGATCGCTCGGCCATCTCGACCACGTTCTTGAG
>JBEBTD010000064.1:0-11127 GCA_040393965.1 Leucobacter soli
GGGCAGGGTCGTCGAGGAGGGCTCGCACGAGCAGCTCGTCGAACGGGGTGGCGCCTACGCGCTGCTGTGGCGGGCATGGGAGCGGGGGCGGGCCGGGTAGAGCGGCCGGGTAGCCGTACGCCCTTTCGACCTCGCACGCGCTCCCGGTCACACGGGGCGGGCGACGTCCTCCCTGCCGTAGGTCAAGCCGCGCAGCACCGCCTCGGCCGGGCCCCGGCGTCCCGTGCGCTCCAACCAGACCGCCACGGCGATCGAGAGCAGCCATACGCCGAGCGCCAGCAGGTAGGCGCCCCCGGTGCCGAGGTCGGCGCCCAGGCCGAATCCCCAGGCCGAGAGCAGCGGGGCGAACACGATCGACTGCAGCAGATAGAAGCTCAGCGAGCGCTTGCCCACCGCGGCGATCGCTCCGACCACCGGGTTCGCCGCGTCGCCGTCCCGCAGCCCGATCAGGGCGAAGAGCGCCGCATAGCCGATACCGCCCGCGACGCCGCACAGCTGCGCGACGATCGTCCAGCCCATCGCGATCAGCAGGTTGTCGGGCAGGATCTGCAGATGCACGAGGGCGGAGGGCAGCGAGCCGAGCGCCCCGATGGCGATGCCCGCAGCGGCGACCGCTGGGAGAGGCATGCGGGGCGAAAGCCCCTCGAGCCAGCGGTGCCTCGCGGCGAGACCGCCGAGCAGCACCGCGAAGGGGATGATGAGCGACAGCACGGCTCCGATCGACGAGACGATCCACAGTCCGATGCGCGCGGCCATCGCGAGCCAGAAGTTCTCGATGCCGGCCATGAGATCGGCGGTGCCGGGCAGGCTCGCCTCCAGTTCCGGAGGGGTCTGCATCAGTTCCGGGGGCACCAGCATGCCGAAGACGAGCAGTGCGAGGGCGCCCAGCAGCATGAAGCCTGCGCAGACGCCGCCGATCGCCCAGAGCAGCGTGCGGATCAGCCGTTCTCCGCCGCGCAGCAGCAGGGTCGCGAGCGCCAGACCGGTGAGCGCGTACGCGCCGAGGATGTCGCCCGAGAACAGCAGGAGCGCGTGCACGGCCCCGAAGAGCAGCATCCAGAGGTGGCGGCGCAGCAGCATGCGGCCCACCGACTCGGGCGTCACGCCCCTCGCGATGCGCGAGTAGGCGAACTGGGTGATGCCGTAGCCGAAGAGAAAGGCGAATATGGGGTACACGTGTCCGTCCACGAACACGATCGCGATCGTCGAGAGCGCCGTGTCAAGCGGCCCCTCGCCCACCGGATGCACCGAGTACTCGGGCGTCTGCCGCCCCCACAGGTAGACCGAGACGTTCGCGACCGCGATGAAGAGCAGCATCATGCCGCGCGCGAGATCGGGGGCGAGGATCCGCCCCGCGTTGGAGGGCTGGAGGCCGGTGGCGGATCCGTCTGCGGAGCGTGCAGCATAGCTCATGCATGCCAGTCTATTGTCCGGAATGTCCGCGGTTCCGATCCTCGCCGGCCGTCGCCCTCCTCAGCCGATTCCCGCCTCGCCCACCGCATCGCTCAGTCCCTAGACTCGGAGCAGGGGCGCGTTCGGAGCGCCGCCGACGAAGGAGTATGCGATGGCCTCACTCAGCATGATCACGATGGACACCCTCGACCCGCGCGGGCTCAGCCGGTGGTGGGCCGAACGACTCGGCGGCGAGATCATCCTCGACTCCGACGGATTCTTCAGCATCGTGGCCGTTCCCGGCTGGCCCGCGAACCTCGGTTTCCAGGCCGTCGAGCAACCGACCCCCGGCAAGAACCGCTTGCATCTCGACCTCAGCTGGGATGCCGGGCAAGAGCGCGACGCCGGCATCGCCGCGTGGGTGGCGGCGGGCGCGACGCACCTCGGGCAGCGAGGAGAGGCCGGGTTTCTCTGGGACACCTTCGCCGACCCGGACGGCAACGAGTTCTGCGTCAGCTCGGCGCACTGATCGGCCGCCACGAGTTCTGCGGGCCCTGTCGATGCGCACCGACGCCGCACAGGATGGAACGGTAGCCCTGACGCGGCGCAATCGGCTGAGCCGGGCCGAAGCATTGGGCGACACCCGGCTCGCACGGGTTCGGCAACCCGCCCCGACAGGCGCCGCAGATGCAGGAATCCCGACCAGAACTTCGTTCTGACCGGGATGTCTGTGGATCCTACGGGACTCGAACCCGTGACCCCCTGCATGCCATGCAGGTGCGCTACCAGCTGCGCCAAGGACCCGTGGAAGTCGGGCAAATGCTCACCCGACAACCCTTCTACTATACACCACCATCTTGGGTGGAATGCAAATCGAGACCGTCCTCGAGCATCGGCGCGACATCGATCGTCGGGCAGTCCTTCCAGAGGCGCTCGAGGCCGTAGAAGTCGCGCTCCTCCTGGTGGAAGACGTGCACGATGAGGTCGCCGAAGTCGAGCAGCACCCAGCGGCCGCTCTCGCGCCCCTCGCGACGAATCGTGCGCACGCCGGCACGGTTGAGTTCGTCCTCGATACCGTCGGAGATGGCCTGCACGTTTCGCTCGACGCTGCCGCCGACGATGAGGAACGCATCGGCGAGCGGGAAGAGCTCGCTCACGTTCAGCGCCACCGGGCCCGTCGCGCCCTTCGCGTCGGCCGCGCGAACCGCGATGCGCAGGCTCTCGAGAGTCGTATCGCTCACCTGCGGGCTCATCCGAACAGTCCGCTCGCCGCGGCCCAGATGATGAGGCCCGCCGCGCCGAGCACGAGCACGCCGCCGGTGGCGATGAGCACGACTGGGAGCTTGCTCTTGTCCTTGCCCGCCTCTGCGACGAGCGGGCCCTGCGAACCACGGGCGCTCACGGCGCGCGAGGCCGAGACCGGCGCCATCATGCTGGTCGTGGGCGAGGGTTCCTCGATGCCGAGCTCGTCGAGCGGCTCGATCTCGACGGAGTCGTGCAGGGCCGAGTGACCGCCCGTCTCGCCGAGCGATTTCGGCAGCTCGAAGGAGCCGGTGATGTACAGCTCGCCGGTCTCGCCCAGGGGGCGTGCGAGCGCATCGGTCTCGGGCAGATTCGGCAGGATCAGCGCGGAGGTGTTGCCCGCGCTCGCGGCGCCCTCCTGCGCCACTGCGCGGTTGATCAGATCATCGAAACCCGTGCCCGCGGCAGGCTCCGCAGCGGGCTGATCGTTCTGTGCGCCCATCATGCGCACGGCGGGATCGTCGAAGACGGACTGGCCCTCGTCGAGCGGGGCGATGTCGGGGAACGAATACCGCTGTCCCGAGGCCGAGACGGGCTCGGGCAGCCCCTCCTCGACCGCGCCCTCCGCTCCGACCTCCTCCGCGACGGCGTCGGCGACGAGGGCGTCCATCGCGACGGTGGGAGCGAGGTCGTCCTCGACGAGCGCCGCGTCTTCGGCCTCCGTCTCGGCCTCAACGGGCGCGTTCTCGACGGACTCCTCGACGAGGATCTCCGCCTCGAGCGCCTCGAGCTCATCCTCGGTCGCGGCTTCGGCCTCGACGCCCGTCGCGTCGGCATCGGCGACATCGGCATCATCGCTCGACTCGGCCTCGGTCTCGGGCTCTGGCTCGTCCTGCTGCAGATCGGCGATCACGTCGAAGGCGACGGTCTCGGCGAGGGGCTCCTCGACGGGAGTCTCGACCGGAGCATCGGCGGGCGCTTCTCCGACCTCTGAGGGAGCGGACTCGGCCTCGGCCGCAGCGCGCTCCGCGGCGAGGGCGGCCAGCGCTTGCTCGCGCAGTTCGCGCAGCTCGCGACGGCTGCGCATGCGGCCGTTCTCATCGAAGAGCGGGATCTCGATGTCGGTATCGACGGATGCCGGGGTGCCTTCCTCGGCGGAGGGAGCAGGCTGCTCCTCGGGCGCGACCGGCACCGCGGCCTGCACGGTCGCGCCCGCGGCGCTCATCTCGCGCAGGCGCCGCTCGCGCCGGGTCAGGGGGCGGCCCTCGTCTTGGTCACTCATGGGGTCAGTCACTTCCATCGGTATACAAGCCGTGCTTGGCGATGTACTGCACCACCCCGTCTGGCACGAGGTACCAGACCGGATGTCCGCGCGCGACGCGGCTGCGGCAGTCGGTCGAAGAGATCGCCAGTGCAGGCACTTCCAACAAGCTTACGTGCTCGCCCGATAATCCCGAAAGCGAGAGCTCATGCCCGGGGCGCGACACCCCGATGAAATGGGCCAGTTCCCAGAGCTTGTCCTTGTCCTTCCACTGCACGATCTGCGCGACGGCGTCGGCGCCAGAGATGAAGAAGAGGTCGTCGTCGGGGTACTGCGCATGCAGATCGCGGAGGGTGTCGACCGTATAGGTGGGGCCGTTGCGATCGATGTCGACTCGGCTCACGGTGAAGCGCGGGTTCGATGCGGTCGCGATGACCGTCATGAGATAGCGGTGCTCCCCCGGACTCACGTTGGACTTGTGCCAGGGCTCGCCGGTGGGGACGAAGATGACCTCGTCGAGCGAGAACTCGGTGGCGACCTCGCTCGCCGCGACCAGGTGGCCGTGGTGCACCGGGTCGAAAGTGCCGCCCATCACCCCGATGCGACGCCTGGGGGCCGCCGGAGCCTCAGCCTCAGTGGTGCTGCGCGGCGCCGTGCTCACGGGCGTAGGCCTCGGCCTTCTCTGCGTGCCTGTTCGCGACGTCGCGGAAGCTGAAGGTCACGGCGGCGAGAGCGGCGAACAGCACGAAGAAGATCACGCCGAACAGCGGCGCCGGGAACCACAGCTCATTGAGGTGGTGAACCTCTTCGGCGGCGACGGCGATCGTGGCGAGAACAGACATCAATACCCCTGCACTGAAATTGTCGAATAACTGCACATAGTCTAGCGGCTTTACACGCGAAGCCCTGCACGGCACGAGGATCGCGCGTCTGCGCTCAGCGGATCTGCCCGTTCCCGCGCACGAGCCACTTGGTGCTGGTGAGCTCCGGCAGACCCATCGGGCCGCGCGCGTGCAGCTTCTGGGTGGAGATGCCGACCTCGGCGCCGAAGCCGAACTCGCCTCCGTCGGTGAAGCGCGTCGAGGCGTTGACCATCACCACTGCAGAGTCGACCTCGGCGAGGAATCGCTGGGCGTTCTCGTAGTCCTCGGTGACGATGGCATCGGTGTGCCTCGTCGAGTACCGCTCGATGTGCTCGAGCGCCTCGTCGAGGGAGTACACGATCTTGACGCCCATCTCGAGGGCGTGGTGCTCGGTCGACCACACCTCGGCAGTGGCCTCCTCGATGCCCTCGGCAAGGCCTCGGCTCGCATCGTCGCCGTAGAGGGCGACGCGTTCGTCGAGCAGCACCCCGGCGAGCTTCGGCAGCAGGCGCTCCGCGGCGTCGCGGTGCACGAGCAGGGTTTCGGCGGCGTTGCACACGCTGGGGCGATGGGTCTTGGAGTTCTTGACGATGTCGAGCGCCTTGCCCTCGTCGGCGCTCGCATCGACGTAGACGTGCACGAGGCCGGAGCCGGTCTCGATGACCGGCACGGTCGACTCCTGCACGACCGTCGAGATGAGGCCGGCCGAACCGCGCGGGATGAGCACGTCGACGTACCCGCGAGCCCGCATCAGGCGGGTAGCGCCCTCGCGGCCGAACTCGTCGATCGTCTGCACCGCGTCGCCCTCGAGGCCTGCGCTCGTGATCGCGCGCTGGATCAGCTCGACCAATACGCGGTTCGAATGCTCCGCCGCCGAACCGCCGCGCAGCACTGCGCCGTTGCCGCTCTTGAGCGCGAGCGCCGCGATGTCGACGGTGACGTTCGGACGGGCCTCGTAGATGGCGCCGACCACGCCGAAGGGCACGCGCACCTGCGTCAACTGGACGCCGTTGGCGAGCGTGCTGCCGCGCACGACCTGGCCGACCGGATCCGCGAGGCCGATCACCTCGCGCACCGCGGCCGCGAGGCCGTGCAACCGGCCCTCATCGAGCAGCAGACGGTCGAGCAGCCCCTCGCCGATCTGCTGCTCGCGACCGCGCTCGAGGTCGATGCGGTTCGCCGCGACCACCTCGGGCACCGAGGCCTCGATGGCGTCGGCGATGGCTGCGAGGGCGGCGTTCTTCTGCGCCGTGGTGGCATGGGCGAGACTCCGCGCCGCGGCGCGAGCCCTGGAGAGTCGGTCGATGAATGCGTCGCTGCTCATACCCTCGATTCTAGAGGAGCGGAGTCGCGGTTTCCGATCCGGAGGGCGGGCCGCCCTCCGGGGCGATCAGCTCATGGTACGGCGTCAAGCGCCCGGCTGAGGCGCTGGATCGAAAACCGTGCCGTGATCCTCGCCGTCGAGCACGGCCTGCAGCAGCCGAGTCTCGGTGAGCAGCACCGAGGTGCCCGCGTCGGCGGCGAGCCTTGCGGCCTGCACTTTCGTGGCAGCTCCTCCCGTGCCCCAGCCCGATTGGGTGGCGCCGATCTCGACACCCGCGAGTTCGTCCCCATAGGCGACGTGGGGAATGCGGGTGGCGCCGGGGTTCTGCGGCGGGGCCGTGTAGAGCGCATCGACATCGGAGAGCAGCACGAGCTGCTCGGCTCCGATGAGCCTGGCCACGAGGGCGGCGAGGTGATCGTTGTCGCCGAAACGGATCTCGTGCGTGGCGACCGTGTCGTTCTCGTTGATGATCGGCAGAATGCCGAGCTGCAGCAGGCGCTCGATCGCGCGCTTCGCGTTGATCCGATGGCTGTCCTGCTGCATGTCGCTCGCGGTCAGCAGCACCTGTCCGCCGATGATCTCGTGCACGGTGAGCGCCCGCTGGTAGCGGTTCATCAGGATGTTCTGACCGACGGCCGCTGCGGCCTGCTGCGTGGCGAGGTCGTCGGGACGGGCGTCGAGGCGCAGGAAGGGCACGCCGGTCGAGATCGCACCGCTGGAGACGAGGATCACCTCGCTGCCCGCACGGTGCAGGCGCGCGAGGGAGTCGGCGAGATGCGAGATCTGCGCGGCGTTCTCCCCGCTGACCGAAGAGGAGCCGACCTTCACCACGACGCGCGTGCCGGCGAAGCGCGGCAGGCTTCCGGCGACGGGGCTCGTACGCGTTCGCGGATTCGCGGTCGCAGTGAGCTCGGCGTTCACTGCTCCTCTCCCCACAGACCCGCCTCGCGCTCCCGCTCGAGTTCGGCACGAGCCTCCGCCTTGGCATCCATCATGTCGTGGTAGTGCGAGCGGCGCTCCTTATTGGTGCGACGTTCCCCCTGCTCGAGGCGAGGATCGCTGCCGCGCGAGCCGACCTGCACCTCGGCGGCGCTCGTCACGGTGGGCTCCCAGTCGAAGACGACGCCCGAGCCTGGGCCGATGACGACGGTCGAGCCGGCAGTCGCACCAGCCTTCACGAGCGCATCCTCGATGCCGAGCTTCTGCAGGCGGTCGGCGAGGTAGCCGACGGCCTCGTCGTTCGTGAAGTCGGTCTGCTCGACCCAGCGCTCCGGCTTCTCACCGAGCACGCGGTACAGCGTGCCGTAGCTTCCGCCCTCGGTCACGACCCGGAAGCCGCCGTCGCCCATGGCCTTCGGCCGCAGCACGATGCGAGGCGCGGTCTCAGCCTCGGCCAGCGCGGTCGCTCTCGCGTTCGACACGAGCTCTCCGAGCGCGAAGCTCAGCTGCCGCAGTCCCTCGTGGGAGACGGTCGAGATCTCGAAGACGCGGTAGCCCTGCGCTTCGAGCTCGGGGCGCACGAACTCGGCGAGCTCGCGGGCCTCCGGCACATCGATCTTGTTGAGTGCCACGAGCTGGGGACGCTCGAGCAGCGGGATCTGCCCCTCGGGCACCGGATAGGCGGCGAGCTCGCGGCGGATGACCTCGAGGTCTGAGATGGGATCTCGGCCGGGCTCGAGGGTGGCGCAGTCGAGCACGTGCAGCAGCGCGCTGCAGCGTTCGACGTGGCGCAGGAAGTCGAGACCGAGGCCCTTGCCCTCGCTCGCGCCCTCGATGAGGCCGGGCACGTCGGCGATGGTGAAGCGGTGGTCGCCCACCTGCACCACGCCCAGGTTCGGGTGCAGGGTGGTGAAGGGGTAGTCGGCGATCTTGGGCTTGGCGGCGCTGAGAGCGGCGATCAGGCTCGACTTGCCGGCCGAGGGGAAGCCCACGAGCGCGACATCGGCGATGGTCTTGAGCTCGAGCGTGAGCGTGAGCGTTCGACCCTCTGTGCCGAGCAGCGCGAAGCCCGGCGCCTTGCGCTTGGAACTCGCGAGGGCGTGATTGCCGAGGCCTCCGACTCCGCCCTTGGCCGCCACGAAGCGCGTGCCGGGCTCGGTGAGATCGACCAGGGTCTCCCCCGCCTCGTTCTTCACGACCGTGCCGACCGGCACGGAGAGCACGAGCTCCGCACCGTTCGTGCCCGCCCGGTAGTCGCCCGCGCCATAGCCGCCGTTCTCCGCGCTGCGGTGGGGGCGGCGGTGGTAGTCGAGCAGGGTCGTGACCTGCGGATCCGCGAGGATCACGATGTCGCCGCCGTGCCCTCCGGCGCCGCCGTCGGGGCCCGCGAGGGGTTTGAACTTCTCACGCCGGATCGAGACGCAGCCGTTGCCGCCGCGCCCTGCCTGCAGATGCACCTGCACCTGGTCGACGAAGGTCACCATGCCGCGTCTCCTCTCCTGGGGGTGTTCGCGGGGGCGTCCGCCCCCAGAGACGGCAAAAGGCGAGCCGAAGCCCGCCTTGCCGATCGCAGCCGCTTAGGCAGCGGCGACGATGTTGACGACCTTGCGGCCGCCCTTCGAACCGAACTCGACCGCGCCGGCGGCGAGGGCGAACAGGGTGTCATCGCCACCGCGGCCCACGTTGACGCCGGGGTGAAAGTGGGTGCCGCGCTGACGGACGATGATCTCGCCGGCGTTCACCTGCTGACCGCCGAAGCGCTTCACACCGAGACGCTGTGCGTTCGAGTCGCGACCGTTGCGGGTCGAGCTCGCGCCCTTCTTATGTGCCATGAGTCTCTACTCCTTGAAGTTGTTGCCTGGAAGCGCTTACTTGATGCCGGTGACCTTGAGGCGGGTCAGATCCTGACGGTGACCCTGGCGGCTCTTGTAACCGGTCTTGTTCTTGTAACGCTGGATGACGATCTTCGGGCCGCGGAGGTCGTCGAGCACCTCGGCGGTCACCTTGACCTTGGCGAGCTTGGCGGGGTCGGTCGTGACCTTGTCACCGTCGACGAGCAGCACAGCGGGAAGCTCGAGCTTGCCGTTGTCATCGCCCGAGACACGGTTCACGGTGATGATCGAGCCGACCTCGACCTTCTCCTGACGGCCGCTTGTGCGCACTACTGCGAAAACCACTTGTCTACCTTTTTCTTGTGAAACGTACTGCTACTACCAGCGGGAAACCGCCGAGACAGATGAGCGCACCGGCTACCGTGGCACGCATGACCACTCGAAACGAGCGGCACCAACGGTCAACTTTACCGCATCCGACATAACCGGTCAAATAGCGGCGCGCCGTGTCGCGCTACTCCGCAGGAGTCTGCGCGAGCGGATCGATCCCGCCCGCGTCCAGCACTTCGGCGCGGATCGCGGCCGTGCTCACTCGACGGCTCCCGCGACGGCGCTTGCCGGGCTCCGGGGCCGGGGGAAGCGCGTCGAGCACCGAGCCGAGGAGATCCTCTGGGCTGAGCTTCGCGGGCGCAGGCGTCTGCTGACGCTCCCGGGCCTGCGAGCCGCGATCCTCGTCGGAGCCGGACGACTGCTCGGCCCGCGGCGCGCGCTCGCCGCGCGAGGTGCGCTGGCCGCGACCCGAACGGGCGCCGCGGCTCTCCCCGGCGTGAGCTTCGCCGCCGTTCTCGCCCGCAGGAGCGTCGGCGTGCTCGGAGACGGAGGGGATCGTCGAAGCCGCGATCTTCGCGAGCGCGCTGCGCGATTCGTCGGTGATCGCATGCGTCTGCGCGTTCTGCGCCTGCTGCTGCGAGGATCCCTTGCGCTTGCCGCGGGCGGGGGCCTCGCTGCGGTGCTTGTGGATCGGCTCGTGGTGCACGATGATACCGCGACCCGCGCAGGTCTCGCAGGGCTCGCTGAACGACTCGAGCAGGCCGAGGCCCAGCTTCTTGCGCGTCATCTGCACCAAGCCGAGCGAGGTGACCTCGGCGACCTGGTGCTTCGTGCGGTCGCGGCTCAGGCACTCCACGAGGCGGCGCAGCACGAGGTCGCGGTTCGACTCGAGCACCATGTCGATGAAGTCGATCACGATGATGCCGCCGATGTCGCGCAGCCGGAGCTGGCGCACGATCTCCTCCGCGGCCTCGAGGTTGTTCTTCGTGACCGTCTCTTCGAGGTTGCCCCCAGAGCCCACGAACTTGCCCGTGTTCACGTCGACGACGGTCATCGCCTCGGTGCGGTCGATCACGAGCGATCCGCCCGAGGGCAGCCATACCTTGCGGTCGAGCGCCTTCGCGATCTGCTCGCTGATGCGGTACTCGTCGAAGATGTCCCGGCCTGCGTCGTAGCGCTCCACGCGCTCCATGAGCTCGGGGGCCACCTGGGCGAGATAGTCTTCGATCACCGCATAGGTCTCATCGCCCTGGATGATGAGCTTGTGGAAGTCCTCGTTGAAGACGTCGCGCACGATCTTGATGAGCATGTCGGGCTCCGAGTGCAGAAGCACGGGGCCGCCGCCCTTCGCCACGCGCCGCTGGATCGAGTCCCACTGACGAGTAAGCCGCTGCACGTCGCCCGTCACCTGATCCTCGGTGGCGCCCTCGGCAGCGGTGCGCACGATCACGCCGGCGCCGCTCGGCAGCACCTCCTTGAGGATCTTCTTGAGACGCGCGCGCTCGGTGTCGGGAAGCTTCCGCGAGATGCCGTTCATGGCGCCGCCGGGCACGTACACGAGGAAGCGGCCCGGCAGCGAGATCTGACTCGTGAGACGGGCGCCCTTGTGGCCCACCGGATCCTTCGTGACCTGCACGAGCACCTGGTCGCCCGGCTTGAGCACATTCTCGATGCGGCGCGCCGACGAGGATCCCTCGAACTCGCTCCAATCGACCTCGCCCGAGTAGAGCACCGCGTTGCGGCCCCGCCCGATGTCGACGAAGGCGGCTTCCATGCTCGGCAGCACGTTCTGCACGCGGCCGAGATACACGTTGCCGATGAGCGAGTTCTCACTCGAACGGGCGACGTAGTGCTCGACGAGCACCTTGTCCTCGAGCACGCCGATCTGAATGCGGTCGGCGGAGGTGCGCACGATCATCTCGCGGTCGACCGACTCGCGGCGGG
>JBEBTD010000065.1:0-11103 GCA_040393965.1 Leucobacter soli
CGCGGAATCGCGCGGAAATGCGGGTTGCTCCCCGAGCCTGCGCCTGCGCGCTAGTGCGCGGCCGCGTTCCAGTTGTGGCCGCCTCCGACCTGCACTTCGAGAGGCACGGAGAGCTCGGCCGCTCCGCCCATCTCCTCGCGGGCGATCGTCTCGAGCTCGTCCCACTCCCCCTCGGCGACCTCGAACATGAGCTCGTCGTGGATCTGCAGCAGCATGCGCGAACGGAGGCCCGCGGCGCGCATACGGCGCTCCACCCCGTTCATGGCGATCTTCATGATGTCGGCGGCGGTGCCCTGGATGGGCGCGTTGAGCGCGGCGCGCTCCGCGTTCTCGCGCAGCACGCGGTTCGGGCTCGCGAGATCGGGGAACGGGCGGCGGCGGCCGAAGATGGTCTCGGTGTACATGTCCTGCTTCGCCTGCTCGACGACCGAGCGCAGGTAGTCTCGCACGCCGCCGAAGCGATCGAAGTAGTCGCTCATGAGCTGCTTCGCCTCGTTGCTCGTGATGCCGAGCTGCTTCGCCAGGCCGAACGCCGAGAGCCCGTAGGCGAGGCCGTACGACATGGCCTTGACCTTGGCGCGCATCTCGCTCGTCACCGCGTCGGGCTCCACGCCGAAGATGCGCGAACCGACGAAGCGGTGCAGATCCTCGCCCCTGTTGAAGGCCTCGATCAGCCCGGGATCGCCTGAGAGGTGCGCCATGATGCGCATCTCGATCTGCGAGTAGTCGGCGGTCATGAGGGTCTCGAACTCGGGCGCGTGGGTGAAGGCCTCGCGGATGCGGCGCCCCTCCTCCGTGCGCACCGGGATGTTCTGCAGGTTCGGGTCGGTCGAGGCGAGGCGGCCCGTGCTCGCGCCGATCTGCAGCAGCGTCGTGTGGATGCGGCCGTCGGGCTGCACCGCTTTGATGAGCGTCTCGACGATCTGGCGCAGCTTGTTCGCGTCGCGATGCGCGAGCAGGGCGTCGAGGAAGGGGTGCGGGTGCTTGAGCTGCAGATCGGAGAGCGCCGCGGCATCGGTCGTGTAGCCGCTCTTGGTGCGGCGGGTCTTCGGCATGTCGAGCTCGTCGAAGAGCACCTCCTGCAGCTGCTTCGGCGAGGAGAGGTTGACCTCGCGGCCGATGGCGGCGAAGGCCTGTTGCTCGAGCTCCGCGACGCGCTCGCGCAACTCGGTCTCGTGCGCCTGCAGCAGGGGCAGGTCGATCTGCACGCCTCGATCCTCGAGGGCGCTCAGCACCGGCACGAGCGGCAGCTCGATCTCGCGGTAGATCGCATCGGTGCGACCCTCGAACCGGCGTACCGCCTCCTCGTGCGCCCGCACGAGGTACCAGGCCTGCACCTCGGGGCCGGCGATCGAGCCCTCCTCGGGCAGCAGCTGGTTGGGGTCGCCCTGGGGCAGCTGCTCGCCGAGAAAGCGGAAGACCGCGTCGGCGAGGGTCTTCTCGGGGGTGCTCGGGCGCAGCAGCCACGAGGCGAGCAGACCGTCGCCGGCGAGGCCGCCGAGCTCGATGCCCGCCGAGGCGGCGAGCTTGATCTGCCGCTTCGCGTCCCAGCACACCTTCGGCGCATCGGAGGCGAGCCAGGCCTCGAACTGGGCGTAGTCGCGGCCGCCCGGCTGCCAGTGCAGCAGCACGGTCGCCTGCGGCGTGGCGAGGCCGACCTCGAGGCCGCCGGGCCCCTCATCGATGACCACGGCGGGTCGTTCGACCTTCGCGAGCCAGTCGCCGAGCTCCTCGTCGAGCAGGGTCTTCGTCTCGGGCAGCGCCGGCGCGAGCGAGGCGGCGCCGCCCGCCTCCGAAATGGAGCTCGGATCGACGCCCGCGAGTTTGCCGACGCGCTGCAGCAGGGTGCGGAACTCCAGCTTCGCGAAGACCTGGCGCACCGACTCCATGTCGATCTCGCCTCGGGCCAGCTCGTCGAGGGTGATGTCGAGGTCGACGTCGCGCACGAGGCGGTTGAGGCGGCGGTTTCGCTCGGCGAGGTGCGCATGCTCGCGCAGGCTCTCGCCCACCTTGCCCGTCACCTCGTCCTGACGGCGCAGCAGCTCGTCGAGCGAGCCGAACTGGTTGATCCATTTGACCGCCGTCTTCTCGCCCACGCGAGGGACGCCGGGCAGGTTGTCGCTCGTCTCCCCGACGAGCGCGGCGATCTCGGGGTACTGCTCGGGGCGAATGCCGTAGCGATCGAGCACCTTCGCCGTGTCGTATCGCGTGAGCTCGCTGACGCCCTGCTTCGAGGGGTAGAGCAGTGTGATGCGTTCGTCGACGAGCTGGATGGTGTCGCGGTCGCCGCTCACGACGAGCACGCGGTAGCCCGCCTCGGCGCCCTGCGTGGCGAGCGTGGCGAGGATGTCGTCGGCCTCGTAGTTCTCCTTCTCGAGGGTGCGGATGCCCATCGCGTGCAACGCCTCCTGCAGCAGCGGCACCTGCCCCTTGAACTCGGGCGGGGTCTCGCCGCGCGTGCCTTTGTACTCGGGGTACTCCTCGGTGCGGAACGAGTGGCGGGAGATGTCGAAGGCCACCGCGAGCGCATCGGGCTTCTCGTTGCCGAGCAGGTTGATGAGCATGGCGATGAAGCCGTGGATGGCGTTGGTGTGCTGCCCGGTCTGCGTCTGGAAGCTGTCGACGGGCAGTGCGTAGAAGGCGCGGAAGGCCAGCGAATGGCCGTCGATGATCATGAGAGTAGGCTGAGGCGTAGGCACCTCCCCAGCCTACAAGCCGCCTCCGACATTCAGCGAGGCGCGCCCTGATTTCGACACCCCTCGGGGCGGACTTCGAAAGGACGCCGATGATCGATCCAGCCGCACAGGAGTACCTCGCGACCAGGGGCCTCGGAGCCCTCGCCGATCGCATGGGCATCGAGATGGTCGAGTTCGTCTCGGATCGGGCGGTCGCGACGATGCCGGTGGAGGGGAACACCCAGCCGATCGGCCTGCTGCACGGCGGCGCCTATGTGGTGCTGGGCGAGACGCTCGGCTCGATGCACGCGAACTTCCACGCGCCGGAGGGCTTCGTGGCCGTCGGCATCGACATCAATGCGACGCACACCGGTTCGGCGACGGAGGGCTCGGTGACAGGCGTGTGCACTCCGATCAGGATCGGTCGCACCCTCGCAGTGCACGAGATCGCGATCAGCGACGACCAGGGGCGCCGCTGCTCGACGGTGCGGATCACGAACCTCTACAAGCCGAAGGGCTGAGGGCGAGGATCCGGGGCGCGTCGCGCCCCGAGTCAGTTCAGTCCTTCTTGGGGCCGAGCTGGTCGATGATGGTCTTCGCGACGTCCTGCATGGTGAGGCGACGATCCATCGACGCCTTCTGGATCCAGCGGAAGGCCTCGGGCTCGCTGAGCCCCATCTTCTCGTTGAGGATGCCCTTCGCACGGTCGACGAGCTTGCGGGTCTCGAAGCGCTCGGCGAGATCGGCGACCTCGTTCTCGAGGGCGACGATCTGCTGGAAGCGCGAGAGGGCGATCTCGATCGCGGGGATCAGATCGGCGGGGGTGAAGGGCTTCACGACGTAGGCCAGCGCGCCGGCCTCGCCCGCGCGCTCCACGAGCTCGCGCTGGCTGAACGCGGTGAGCAGCACGACGGGCGCGATGTGGTCGCGGTTGATCTGCTCAGCCGCCGAGATGCCGTCGAGCTTCGGCATCTTCACATCCATCACGACGAGATCGGGGCGGAGCTCCTCGACGAGGCGCACCGCCTCCTCGCCGTCGCCCGCTTCGCCCACGACATCGAAGCCGTTGTCGCGAAGGGTCTCGACGATGTCGAGACGGATCAGTGATTCGTCCTCGGCGACGACGACGCGACGCGCGGTGTTCTGCTCGGTCATACGAGTACCTTACTCCTCAAGCAACAGTGACTTCCGGTACCGGATAGGGGACTTGAACCCCTACGCCCGAAGGCAGCGCATTTTGAGTGCGCCGTGTCTGCCAATTCCACCAATCCGGCTCAGACTTACCAGCCTACCGCACTCGTTCAGAGCGGGATGCTGCCGCGCCCGACGACGTGCTTGCGCGGGCCGGCCTCGGGCAGCTGGCCCGTGGTCTCGCCCATGCGGTGGATGCGCAGGGTGTTGGTCGAGCCGATCACGCCGGGAGGGGAGCCGGCGATGATGACGACCTTCTCCCCGATCTCGATGCGATCCGCGTCGAGCAGCACCACGTCGACCTGCTCGAACATCTCGTCGGTGCTGAACACGCGGGGCACTTCGTAGCTGCGCGCGCCCCAGGTCAGCTCCATGCGGCGGCGGATCGATCGGCTCGGGGTGAAGCCGATGATCGGCATGGGTTTGCGCAGCCGCGAGAAGCGTCGCACGGTGTCGCCCGACTCGGTGAAGACGCAGACGTAGCGGGCGTCGACGAACTCGGCGACCTCGGCCGCGGCGGCGGTCAGAGCGCCGCCCTGGGTGCGCGGCTGCGAACGGAGCGGCTCGATACGGTCGAGGGCGTGCTCCTCGGTGGCCTCGATGATGCGCGCCATCGTCTCGACCGCCTGCACGGGGAATGCGCCCACGCTGGTCTCGCCCGAGAGCATCACGGCGTCCGCGCCGTCGAGCACCGCGTTCGCGCAGTCGCTCGCCTCGGCGCGGGTCGGCCGCGGGTTCTCGATCATCGACTCGAGCACCTGGGTGGCCACGATGACCGGCTTCGCGAGGCGGCGCGCGATCGCGATGGCCTCGGTCTGCACGAGCGGCACGCGTTCGAGCGGCAGCTCCACGCCGAGGTCGCCTCGTGCGACCATGATGCCGTCGAAGGCGTCGGTGATGCTCTCGAGGTTCTCGACCGCCTGCGGCTTCTCGATCTTGGCGATGACGGGGAGCCTCACGCCCTCCTCTGCCATGATCTCGTGCACGCGCACGATGTCGGCGGCGTCGCGCACGAAGGAGAGCGCGATGTAGTCGACACCGAGCTGCAGCGCCCAGCGCAGATCGGCCTCATCCTTCTCGGAGAGGGCGGGCACGTTGACCGCAACCCCGGGAAGGTTGATGCCCTTGTTGTTGGACACGGTGCCGGGGATCTCAACGACCGTGTGCACCGTGTCCTCGGTCACGCTGACCGCGCGCAGGCCGACCTTGCCGTCGTCGATGAGCAGCGGGTCGCCGGGCTTCACATCGCCAGGCAGGCCCTTGTAGGTGGTGCCGCAGATGGTGCGGTCGCCGAGGATGTCGCGCGTGGTGATGGCGAACTCGTCGCCCTCCTCCAGCTCGTGCGGGCCGTCGGAGAAGACGCCGAGGCGGATCTTCGGGCCCTGCAGGTCGGCGAGCACCGCGATCGGGCGGCCGACCTCGTTCTCGGCGCGGCGGATGTTGCGGTAGACGCCCTCGTGCACGTTGTGAGTGCCGTGGGACATGTTGAGCCGCGCCACGTTCACCCCCGCCCGGATCAGCTCGAGGGTGTGGTCGTAGCTCGAGACGGCGGGACCCCAGGTGGCGACGATCTTGGCGTGGCGCATGTCTTACTTCTTTTCCAGTACGTGGAAGTACTCTTCGGGATCTGCGGTGAGCTGGTCGACCGCGTCGCTCGGGTTGACGCGGCCGGGCAGGTAGACGGTGCGCTCCAGTCCGACGTGGCGGCGATGCTGCACGAAGATGATGACGAGGCCGAGGAGCACCGCGAGCACGGCGGTGAGCTGGTTGCTGCGCAGACCGAGCACGAGGAGGCTGGGATCGAGGCGCATGCCTTCGATGAAGAAGCGGCCGATGCCGTACCAGACGAGGTACATGCCGAAGAACTGACCCCAGCGCGGGCGCCACTTGCGCTCGATCGCGAGCAGCACCACGATGCCCAGCAGGTTCCAGACGATCTCGTAGAGGAAGGTCGGATGGAAGAGCGTGCCCTCGGGCAGGCCGATCGGGAACGCGGGGTTGCTGCTCTCGATCTCAAGGCCCCAGGGCAGGGTGGTCGGGCCGCCGAACAGCTCGTGGTTGAACCAGTTGCCGAGGCGGCCGAACGCCTGGGCGAGCAGCAGGCCGGGCACGAGCGCGTCGGCGAACGACCAGAAGCGGATGCCGGTGATGCGCGACGCCACCCAGACGCCGATCGCGCCGCCGATGAGCGCGCCGAAAATCGCGATGCCCCCGTTCCAGAACGCGAAGACCTCGAGCAGGTTCTTGCCCTCGCCGAAGTAGTCGCCCCAGTGGGTGAGCACGTGGTAGAGGCGGGCGCCGAGGATGCCGAGCACGACCGACCAGACCGTGAAATCGATGACTGCTCCGCGCTCACCGCCGCGCTTCGAGAGCCGGCTGCCGGCCCAGACGGCAGCCAGCACGATGCCGGTGAGAATGCACAGGGCGTAGAAATAGATACGCAGCGGGCCGATCTGCATGAACTGCATCTCGGGGCTGGGAATACTCATCGGAAGGACCATGAACCGCACTTTCGCAAAACGTCCGCTGCAAACACGTCAATGCCACTCGGGCACGCACAACGTCAATCTTAGCGGGCCGAGATTCAGCGCTCGGTGCCCGCCGCGAGCTCGCGCACCTTGGCTTCGAGCCCCTCGACTCCCCCGTCGCGCAGGGCGCGCACGAAGACCGTGCCGACGATCGCGCCGTCGGCGTAGTCGAGCGTCGACGCCACGTGCTCGGCGTTCGAGATGCCGATGCCGACGCACGCCAGGCGCGCTCCCGCCTCGCGCAGTCGCGCGGTGAGGGTGCGGGCCGCCGCGTCGAGCGATGCCCGCTCGCCGGTGATCCCCATCGTCGAGACGGTGTAGACGAAGCCCGAGCTCGCCTCGGAGATCATCCGCAGCCGCTCGTCGCTGCTGGTGGGCGCCGCGAGGAACACTCGGTCGAGCCCGTGGCGCTCGCTCGACTCGATCCACTCGGCGGCCGCCTCGGGGGTGATGTCGGGGGTGATGAGCCCGGCTCCGCCCGCTGCGGCGAGCTCGGCGGCGAAGCGGTCCACTCCGTACTGCAGCACCGGGTTGAAGTAGGTCATGACGAGGATCGGGACGTCGACCGCTTCGCGCACCCGGCGCACGGCCTCGAAGACGTCGCGCAGGCGAAAGCCCGACTCGAGCGCGAGCTGCGTCGCCTGCTGGATGATCTCCCCGTCCATGACGGGGTCGCTGTAGGGCACGCCGAACTCGATGACGTCGGCGCCGCCTCGGGCCATCGCGATCGCGGCCTCGACGCTCGTGTCCAGATCGGGGAAGCCGACGGGCAGGTAACCGACGAGGGCACCGCGACGATGCTGCTTCGCGGCGAGGATCGCGGCCTCGACCCGCGATTCGCGAGCGTTCATTCGGCGGCCTCCTCATCGATCAGGCCGAAGTACCTGGCCGCGGTCTCCATGTCCTTGTCGCCGCGCCCCGAGAGGCTCACCGCGACCAGCCCGTCGGGGCCGAGTTCGCGGGCGATGCGCAGCGCGCCGGCGAGGGCGTGGGCCGACTCGATCGCGGGGATGATGCCCTCGGTGCGGCTGAGCAGTCGCAGCGCCTGCATCGCCTCGTCGTCGCTCGCGGGGATGTACTCCGCACGGCCGATGTCCGCGAGCCAAGCGTGCTCCGGGCCGACGCCCGGATAGTCGAGGCCCGCGGAGATCGAGTGCGACTCGACGGTCTGGCCGTCGTCGTCCTGCAGCACGTAGGTGCGCGAGCCGTGCAGCACACCGGGGCGGCCGCGCTCGATCGAGGCCGCGTGGCGCTCGGTGTCGACGCCTTCGCCCGCCGCCTCGACGCCGTAGAGCGCCACCCCTTCGTCATCGAGGAAGGCGTCGAACATGCCGATGGCGTTCGAGCCGCCCCCGACACACGCCACGACGGCGTCGGGCAGCCGGCCCGTGCTCTCGAGCAGTTGGGCGCGGGCCTCCTCCGAGATGATCTTCTGGAAGTCGCGCACCATCGCGGGGAAGGGATGGGGTCCGGCAGCCGTGCCGAAGATGTAGTTCGTGGTCTCGACGGTGGCCACCCAGTCGCGGTACGCCTCGTTGATGGCGTCCTTGAGCGTTCGGGAGCCCGCGGTCACGGGGATGACCTCGGCGCCGAGCAGTCGCATGCGGGCCACGTTGAGCGCCTGGCGCTCGGTGTCGACCTGCCCCATGTAGATGGTGCATTCGAGACCGAACAGCGCTGCCGCCGTGGCAGTCGCGACACCGTGCTGCCCGGCGCCGGTCTCGGCGATGACGCGGGTCTTGCCGAGGCGCTTGGTGAGGAGCGCCTGTCCGAGCACGTTGTTGATCTTGTGCGAGCCGGTGTGGTTCAGGTCTTCGCGCTTCAGGAAGATGCGCGCGCCGCCGGCGTGCGCGGCGAAGCGCGGCACCTCGGTGATCGGCGAGGGCCGACCGGCGTAGGAGCGCAGCAGCTCGAGCAGCTCGGCCTGGAACGCGGGGTCGGCCTTCGCCTGCCCGTAGGCCTCGGTGAGCTCGTCGATCGCGGCGATGAGCGACTCGGGCATGTACCTGCCGCCGAACTCGCCGAAGAAGGGACCGTGCTGCTCGCGCAGCGAGCCGATCCTCGAACTACCTTGCTCTGGGGTCATTCGTCGTTCCATCTGTCGATGCTCGCCCACGTGACGCGGGGGTTTCGGATTCGTGCCGCCGGGGCCGACGGTTCACACGCTCAGGAAGCTCTGCAGGGTGGCGACAGGGTCGTTCGTGACGAGTGCTTCCCCCACCAGCACGGCGTCGGCGCCGGCCTCTCGGTAGCGCTCCACGTCGCTCACCTGGAGCACCGCGGACTCGGCCACGCGGATCACGCCGGCCGGGATCTGATCGGCCACGCGGCCGAAGAGCTCGCGATCGAGCTCGAAAGTCGTGAGGTCGCGGGCGTTCACGCCGATGAGCTGGGCGCCGAGGTCGACCGCGCGAGCCACCTCGTCGGCGCTGTGGGCCTCGACGAGCGGGGTCATGCCGAGCTCGCGGATGAAGGAGTAGAGCCGTTGCAGCACGTCCTGGGGCAGGGCGGCGACGATGAGCAGCACCAGGTCGGCACCCGCGGCGCGGGCCTCGAGCACCTGGTACTCCTCGCCGATGAAGTCCTTGCGCAGCACCGGGATGCTCACGGCCTTGCGCACGGCTTCGAGATCGTCGAGGGATCCCTTAAACCTGCGCTGCTCGGTGAGCACGCTCACGACGCTCGCGCCGCCGGCCTCGTACTGGGCCGCGAGCGACTGCGGCTCGGCTATCTCTGCCAGGTCGCCGCGCGAGGGGCTCGCCCGCTTGACCTCGGCGATGACCTTGATGTGGTCGGCCGGTGCGAGGAACTCGAGCGCGTCGAGAGCCGCAGGGCGGGCGAGCGCATCGGCCTCGACGACCGAGGCAGGTCGGAGCTGCCTTCTCGCCCGAGCGTCTTCGAGCGAGCCGGCGAGCAGTTGGTCGAGCACGTCAGTGGTTGCCGGGCTTCGGGGCGAACTTCGGGCCCTTGACGCCGTAGCCGGCCTTCGACAGCACCCAGCCGAGCAGCGCGCCGACGATCAGCACGCCCACGCCGACCCAGACCAGCCACGCCATGTGCAGGGTGAAGGCGACCGTTCCGACCGCGAAGCCGAGCAGCATGACGATCACTGCCGTCCAAGCTGCGGGCGAGTCGCCGTGACCGGGATCATTGGGGTGGGTGCTCATGAATCTCCTTGAAAGCAGATAGGTCTCGTCAAGTCTACCCGTTGCTGAGCGTCCGCTGCGAATCATCTCGGGTGGGTCGCCGGCTCAGCCGCTGCGCTCGCTCCGCTCCGCGTCGTCCTCGTCCTCGTCGTCGCCGTCATCGCTGGGATCCTGGCCATCGTTCATCGCCTCCCAGTCCGAGATTCGATCCGGTTCTCCGCCGCTCGACGAGGATCGCGCCGCGTCGGTGTCGTACTTGCGCCCGGCGCTGCGCCAGCGCCCCGCGAGCAGCAGCACCAGCAGCCCGAGCACCGCGAGCGCGAGTCCCGCGGCGAGCGTCGAGACCGCGAACGGCGAGACGTCGACGGCGGTGACGAGATCCGCCTGCGCGGAGCCCGCGAGACCGGTCGCCTCGGCCAGCCTGCCCGTCGCCGCGCTCTGCGGATCCCGCAGCACCGAAATGGCGATCGCCGAGATGCCCGCGCCGAGGAGTACGACGAGCGCGCCGAGCAGACGGCGGAACGCGGGGCCCGCGATCGTGAGCGCGAGGGTCGAGGCGAGGGCCGCGATCGCGATCGGCGAGAGCGACTGGTTGAGCTGCTGCCCGGTGACCTCGAGCCGCTCGGACGCGGCCGCGCCCGAGGCGAGGGAGAGCGCCACCCAGACCTGGGTCGCGCCGTAGAGGGCCAGTGCGCCCGCGAGGGCGATGCCCGCGAGCAGCCAGAGCTTGCTACGCATCCGCGCCCGCCTCCGAACCCGCGAGGCGGAGCTCTCGCAGCGTGTTCGCGATCGCGACCGCGCGCAGCGGCGCCGCTGCCTTGTTGCGCGACTCCTGATCCTCGAGCTCCGGCACCGAGTCGGCGACGATGCCGCCGCCCGCCTGCACCATCGCGACCCCGTCGCGGATGGTGGCGGTGCGGATCGCGATCGCGAGATCCGCCGCGCCGCCCAGGCCGAAGTACCCCACCACTCCCCCGTAGACGCCGCGCTGCACCGGTTCGAGCTCGTCGATGATCTGCAGTGCGCGCGGCTTGGGCGCACCGCTCAGTGTGCCCGCCGGGAAGGTGGCGCGCAGCGCGTCGACCGGGTTCTGCCCCTGCCGCAGCATGCCCTCCACGGTCGAGACGATGTGCATGATGTGGCTGAAGCGCTCGATGCGCATGAACTCGGTGACCTCGACGCTCGAGGGCTCGCACACGCGCAACAGATCGTTGCGGGCGAGGTCGACGAGCATGAGGTGTTCGGCGCGCTCCTTCTCGTCGGCGAGCAGCTCGCGCTCGTGCTGCCGATCCTCGTCGACGGTGGCGCCGCGAGGCCGGCTGCCGGCGATCGGATGCGTCATGACGTGACCGCTCTCCTGCACCGTCACGAGCGCCTCGGGGCTCGAGCCGACGACGGCGAACGGCCGGCCCCCCGCGTCCTCGAGCTGCAGCAGATACAGGTAGGGGCTCGGGTTCAAGTGGCGCAGCACCCGGTAGACGTCGAGCGGCTCGGCCGAGCACGGCTGGTCGAAGCGCTGCGAGATCACGACCTGGAAGATGTCGCCGTCGACGATGTACCGCT
>JBEBTD010000066.1:0-11092 GCA_040393965.1 Leucobacter soli
ACCTCGCGGCGGAGGTCGCCCTCGACCTTGAAGTTGGCGTCGATGTAGTCGCGAAGGGCGACGAGCTGATCGTCGCTCAGATCCTTGACGCGGGTGTTGCCATCGATGCCGGTGTCGGCGAGGGTCTTCAGGGCGCTGGTGCGACCAACGCCGTAGATGTAGGTGAGTGCCACCTCCACGCGCTTGTCGCGTGGGATGTCAACTCCGGCGAGACGTGCCATGCTGGCTCTCCTTGGTGTTGTGGAGGTGTGGTGCGCATCGGGGGTTCGGGCCTCCGCCCCGAGGTGTCCCCCGCGATCCTCGTCGGATCACAGGTTCTTCGATGCGCTGGTTTCTTGATTGAGTCGTGTCTGCTGCAGCCCTGCTGCGAGCGGCGGAGGGCTCAGCCCTGACGCTGCTTGTGGCGGGGGTTGCTCTTGCAGATGACCATGACACGGCCGTGACGGCGGATCACCTTGCAGTGATCGCAGATCGGCTTGACGCTGGGCTTGACCTTCATTGCGGTTCCTAACTCGCTGTCCTCGTACTCGCGGAGTGCCGCGAGCCGTTACTTTTCAGCAGGCTTACTTGTAGCGGTAGACGATGCGGCCGCGGGTCAGATCGTAGGGGGTCAGCTCCACGATCACGCGATCCTCGGGAAGGATGCGGATGTAGTGCTGACGCATCTTGCCCGAGATGTGTGCGAGCACCTTGTGCCCATTGGTCAGCTCAACGCGGAACATCGCGTTGGGCAGAGCCTCGACAACCTGGCCCTCGATCTCGATGACGCCGTCTTTTTTGGCCATATCCTCTGTATCGCTTAAGTGAAATCTGTTGATCATGCGAGTGCTCGGCGCCTGCCGCACGCGGGAACGCGAAAGCAGGCGCAAAGCACCAAAAGTCAATACTATACTGGGCCGCCCGCAACTTTCAAGTGCATTCCGCTGCCGTGTCGCTCCCGAGCCGAGCCCCTAGGCTCGAACCATGACCGCTCCCGATCTTGACGCACGCTCGCAGCTCGCCGATCTCGCCGGTTCCCTCGCCAGAGAAGTCGGTGCGAGGGTGCGTTCGCTGCGCGAGGAGGGCGTCGAGGTCGCGGCGACGAAGTCGAGTCTCGTCGACGTCGTCACCTCGGCCGACCGCGAAGCGGAGCGCCTGCTGACCGAGGGGCTGCGCGGGGCGAGACCGGAGGACGGCCTGCTCGGCGAGGAGGGCGCGAGCGTCGAGGGCACGAGCGGCGTCACCTGGGTCGTCGATCCGATCGACGGCACGGTCAACTACCTCTACGGTCTGCCCGCCTACGCGGTGAGCGTCGCGGCGACCGTGGCTTGCGACATCGACCATCGCGGCGCGGCACGAGGATCGGGCGCGACCGAGGGCGCCATGGCCGACGGCCGCCGCGCGATCGCCGGGGCGGTGTACGTGCCCGCGACCGAGGAGCTCTTCACTGCGCATGAGGGCGGAGGCGCCTACCTGAACGGGCGGCCGATCCGCGTGTCCGAGGCCGACGATCTGGGGCTCTCGCTCGTCGCCACCGGTTTCGGCTACCTTCGCGAGCGCCGCGTCGAGCAGGCCGAGGTGGTGCGGAGGCTGATCCCGCAGGTGCGCGACATCCGGCGCATGGGGGCGGCGGCCGTCGACCTGTGCCTGGTGGCTGCGGGCCGTCTCGACGCCTACTACGAGCGCGGGCTGCAGCCGTGGGACTACGCGGCCGGGGCGCTCATCGCCAGGGAGGCGGGCGCCCTGATCCTCGCGCTGGACGACGATGCGCTGCCCGGAGAGCGCATGATCGTCGCCGGCCCGCCCGCGCTCGCACGGGAGCTGCGGGCCGCGGTGCGGGAGGCGTACGCGGCGCTCGAGGCCTGAGTTCCGCGCTCGGCGGCCGGCCCGAGCCCACCGCGATGTCCGAAACCCGCGCGTGCAGCACTCCCGGCGCGAGCAGAATGGGAGCCATGCCCCTTCCCACCGAGACGCCGCACCACGCGTCCCTGCCGCTCGACTTCGACGCCTGCTACCGGGCGATCGCGGGCCGGGACGCCCGCTGGGACGGGCGCATCTACCTCGGCGTCTCGAGCACGGGCATCTACTGCCGCCCGTCCTGCCCGGCGCGCAAGCCGAAGCCGGAGCACTGCCGTTTCTTCCCGAGCGCCGCGGCATGCGTTGCGGCCGGGTTCCGCGCGTGCAAGCGCTGCCGACCCGAGGCGGTGCCGGGCACTCGCGACTGGGATGCCCGCGGAGATCTCGCGGCCCGCGCCGTACGGCGCATACGCGACGGCGCGGTCGATGCCGTCGGCGTCTCGGGCCTCGCGCGGGAGCTGGCCGTGAGCGAACGTCACCTGCACCGCGTGCTCGTCGCGGAGGTCGGCGCCGGCCCGTTGCAGCTCGCCCGCACCCGGCGAGCGCACGCCGCCCGCACGCTCATCGAGCAGACCTCCCTTCCGCTCGCCGATGTGGCCTTCGCCGCCGGATTCGGCAGTCTGCGGCAATTCGGAGACACGATGCTGGAGGAGTTCGGGGTGGCGCCCTCCCGCCTGCCGCGCGTCGGGGTCGCCGACGAGGATCGCCGGGCCCGCCGAGCCGAGGGCGATCGAGGCGGCCCCGCCTCCGAGCAGCGGCCGCGGCTCTCCCTGCAGCTGCGTACCCGGGCGCCGTACGATGCGGCGGGCGCACGGGCCTTCCTCGCGGCGCATGCGGTTCCGGCGCGAGATGAGATCGCCGAGGCCTCGACCCGGCACGCGATCGACGTGCCCGGCGGAACCGCCCTCTTCGGCGTCGACTGGAGCCGGGTGCGCGAAGGAGGCGGATGGGTATCGCTGCCGGTCGTGCTCGAACTTCCCGCGCTCGCCGATGCCATGCCCGCCATCGCGGCGGCGCGGCGCCTGCTCGACCTCGACGCCGACCCCGCGCAGATCGCGGAGGCACTGGGATCCGATGGCCGGCTACGGGAGCTGCTCGCGGCGCGCCCCGGCCTGCGCCTGCCCGGCGCGCGGCACCCGCAGGAGTTCGCCCTCGGCGTGGTGCTCGGGCAGCAGGTCTCACTCGCGGCCGCCCGCACGCTGCAGGGCCGGCTCGCCGCTCTCTTCTCCCCTCGGCTGAACGCGGCGGCCGCGGCTGACGGGTTCCATTCGGCGCCAGACCCCGCCCGTATTGCAGCATGCGATCCCGAGGAGCTGCGCCGCGCCATCGGCCTCCCGGTCTCTCGGGCGGCGACGCTGCAGGCGCTGGCGCAGCGCCTCGCCGAGGGGCTCGACCTCGGCCCAGGGGCGGATCGGGGGCTCGCACGCGCCGAGCTCGGCTCCCTCCGCGGCATCGGCCCGTGGAGCATCGAACTGATCGCGATGCGCGCCCTCGGCGACCCCGATGCGTTCCCCGCCGGAGATCTGATCTTGCGGCGAGCGCTCGGCACCGGCACCGACCGCGAGACCATCGCCCTCGCCGAACCCTGGCGGCCCTACCGCGGCTACGCCACCCAGCATCTCTGGGCCGACTTCCTCGCCGCCCAGGCCGCGCCGAAGCAGGCCGCGCCGAGGCGGAGCGGCGAGACTCGTCGCGCGTCACACGAACCGATCGAAGAACGGAAGACCCGATGAACACCGAACCCCTGCGCCGTATCGTGACGACCGTCGTGGACGCGCCGTTCCATGCCATCATCGATCCCCCCAGCGGCGCCATCCTCGCGGCGGGCTTCGCGACCGAGCACGACCCCGAGGCGCGCGACCTCGAGCGGCGACTGGCGGGCCTCGACCCCGCCGCAGTGGAACGCGGCATCGAGCCCGACCCCGGCGGCCCCGCCGGCGAGCGGGTGCTCGCCGCTCTGCGCGCGTACGCCGCGGGGGAGGTCGAGGCGATCGACTCGCTGCCGGTGCGGCAGCCCGAGACCCCTTTCCGGGGCGAGGTGTGGCGCGCGCTGCGGCGAGTGCCCGCCGGACGACCCGTGACCTACACCGAACTCGCGGCCCTGGCGGGGAGGCCGGCGGCCGTGCGCGCCGCGGCCTCGGGCTGCGCGAACAACCTCGTGGCGCTCGTCGTGCCCTGCCACCGCATCGTGCGCCGCGACGGCGGACTCGGCGGGTACCTCTTCGGCACCGGGATCAAGCGCCGCCTGCTAGAGCTGGAAGCGGCGGCGGGCTGAGCGCTCAGGCCCGGCGGTAGGCGAGATCCCTGATCTCGCGCCCCTTGTCGATGCCCTTCTGCTCGAAGGCGGTGAGCACGCGCCCCTCGAAGCGCGGCGCCCACTCCCCCTCGAAGTCGCGCTCGAAGCCCTCGGCCGCGTCCATGACCTCGACCATCTGCTCGGCGTAGTCCTGCCAGTCGGTCGCGAGCCGCAGCACGCCGCCGGGGCGCAGAGCGCGCCGCGCGATCCTCGCGAACTCCGCCGAAACGAGGCGGCGCTTGTTGTGGCGCGCCTTCGCCCAGGGATCGGGGAAGAAGACCCACAGCTCGTCGACCGAACTCTCGGGCAGCGCTCGCTCGAGCACCTCAGGGGCGTTCGCTTCGACGAGCTTGAGGTTGTCAGCCGCGGCCCACTCCGCACGGATCATCGTGCGGGCGAGCCCGGCGCGGAACACCTCGATCGCGAGGAAGTCGCGCTCAGGCTGCTGCTCGGCCGCGTGCACGATCGCGTGCCCTTGGCCGGAGCCGACCTCGACGGTGAGCGGGGCACGACGGCCGAAGAGCGCCTCGGGGTCGAGGCGCACATCGTCGGCGACGCTCGTCGCGGCGTGCCCGCGGGGCAGCTCGATCAGGTAGCGGGATCCGAGCTCCTCCCAGGCGCGCTCCTGCGACGGGGTCATGCGGCCGCTGCGACGCACGAACGACACCGGCTGCTCGCGGAACGTGCGCGGGTCGAAGCTCTTGGGGGGCAGGGGCTGCTGGCGCGACTCCTGCTCCTGCTCGATCCGCTCCTGCTCGGTCTGCGGGACTTGCTCGGTCGTCTGCTCGGTATCAGGCACCCGACAAGCCTAACCGGCCTCCGCTCGAGCCCGAGCGGCCGCTCTCCGCATACAAGCCGCCGTCAGTCGGTCGGAGTTCTGCGATCAGTCGGCGGATTCCGGCGATTCTCTCCGACCGAACGCAGAACTCCGACCGAACGCGACCGCTGTTGCGGAGTTGGAGCCCAGTAGCATTGGGGCATGACTCGACGAATGCTGCTGGTCAACGGCCCGAACCTCAATCTGCTCGGCGTGCGCGAGCCCGAGGTCTACGGCCGCGACACCCTCGACGACGTGGTCGCACTCGCCGCGCGCACCGCCGCCGAGCTCGGCTTCGAGCTGCGCGCGATCCAGTCGAATCACGAGGGCGTGCTGATCGATGCGATCCACGAGGCGCGCACCGACTGCGAGGCGATCCTGATCAACCCGGGGGCCTTCACCCACACCTCGATCGCCCTGCGCGACGCGCTGAGCGGCGTCTCGCTGCCGGTCGCCGAAGTGCATCTGAGCAATGTGCACGCCCGCGAGGAGTTCCGCCATCACAGCTACATCTCGCCGATCGCCGAGTTCGTGATCGCCGGCGCGGGTGCGCAGGGGTACGAGTTCGCGGTGCGCCGCCTCGCGACGCTGCTCGCCTGAGGTCGACTCGGCCATGCAGGTCAGCGCCCCGAACGACGACGGGGCCCGCTTCCAGCGGGGCGCCGACGAGGCGATCCGCGCGCTGACTCCCGTCGAGATCGCGAGCCCCGGCTTCTCCCGCCTGCTGCGGCTCGCGGCCGAGCTCGAGCAGTCCGAGCTCGACCGCATCGTCGCCGAGGAGCTGCCCCGGCTCACGACGCTCGGCGCGGTCGCCGACGACCGGATCCTCGCCTTCGCCACGTTCGACGAGAGTCGCGATCCGGTGCCGATCGAATACATCGCGGTGCACGAGAGCGCTCAGGGCCGGGGTCTGGGAGCAGCGCTCGTCGCGGCGGTGCGGCGCCGTTCGCCCGTGGGCGCGGTCTCGGCTCAGACGGACGACGACGCGGTGGGCTTCTACCGCAGCCTCGGCTTCGACATCGAACCCGGGGCTCCCGACCCCCGCTGGCCGGAGCGCGCACGATACGAGTGCCTGCTGGGCTGAGCGCCAGAGCCGGTGACAGGGGCCGCCGGCGCCTCCGATCAGTAGGGCGCCGTAGGGAAGATGTCGAAGAGCTCGGGGTTGTGGGCGTGCACCAGCACGGCGAAGACCACCGCGTCGAAGAGCAGATGCACGGTGACGACGTAGCCGAGCGATCTCGTCCTCAGGAAGATGACGCCCTGCACGAGCGCGAACGGGATCGTCAGCACGGGCCCCCAGGCCCGGTAGCCGAGCTCCCATAGGAACGACACGAACACGACCGCCTGCAGCGCGTTCGCGAGCCAGGCCGGGAAGTGCCTCAGCATGACGGCGAACACCGTGCAGATGAAGAAGAGCTCGTCCCAGATGCCGACGGCGCCGACGCCCACGAAGAGCCTCGCGATCAGCTCCGGGCTGTCGACCGCCGGCCAGTTCCGATAGACGCCGGAGCCGATGAAGTAGAACGGCAGGATCAGCCAGCCGAGCAGCAGCACGCCCGCGAGCCAGGACCAGTGCAGCGCGCCCCACCTGCCGCCCCCGCGCCAGGGGAAGCCGGTGGCCCGGTCTCGGTAGACGAAGCGCGAGACCAGGTACGGCACCGCGACCGCGCCGCCGAGCGCGAGGGTGAAGCGCAGCATCGCCCGATCGTCGAGCTCGGCGTGGAGCGGGATGAGTCGGATGATGCCGAGCCCGATGGCGACGAGCGAGAGGTCTCGCAGCAGGGAGGGAATGCGTGCTCCGTACGAGGATCGCGACGCCCCGTGCGCCCGTGCCGGCGTCGCGCGCTCGGCCTCTGCCACCGGGTTCGCGGAGCCGCCACGATCGGCCTTCCAAGCCGCGGCGAGGCCGAGCACGAGCAGCACGGCGCCCGAGAGCACGTCGTCGAAGACGAAGAACGCGGGCGCGGCGAGCACGGTGAGCACCGCGGCGATGGTCGGCCACGGCTTCACGCTGAGCTTCAACTGGGTGTCGGTGCGCACGATCCCAGGCTACTGGCGAGCGCAGACATTTCAGGAAGACTCAGCTGGGGTGGCTCGCGGGAGGCCGCTGCAGCCCCGCGAAGGGCTCGGCCCGCCGCTCGAACTCGGCCCGATCCTCGTCGCTGATCGTGGTGATGCCGTAGAACATGGTGATGCCCGAGACGATCCATCCGTGCTCCTCGGCGTCCTTCAGCGCCCGGCCGCTCGGATCGAGGCGCGCATCCTGCACCGCGACCGACAGCCAATCGGTGTCGCTGCCGCTCGACAGCCCCTCCTCGTACAGCCAGAGCTCCAGCTCGGGCGAAAGATCGTCGTCGTGCCGGCGCACGTCGAGCCCGTACTCCGCAGCGACCTCGGCCGCGACCGCGACGACGCGATCCCACTGCCCGCGGGGGATCTCCGCTTCGCCCGACCAGCTCGGCGAGTTGTAGCTGCGCAGCATCGAGTCGCCGCCGTACTCGTTCTCGCCCGTCCGGAACCACGCATCGGCCCCGGCGTCGAGGCAGCAGGCCGACCATTCGGGGATCCGGAACTCGGCATCGAGCGCCGCCCGCAGCTCGGCGAGGAGGCGCTCCGACCGCTCAGGCACCTCCTCGGCACTCGGGGCGGCGAGCACCGCCTCGGCCCCGATCCACGAGGTCGCGGGGTAGTCCCGCCAGTTCACGGTCACCGTCTCTCCGGAGGCGTCGACATAGCTCGTCTCGGGAGATGCGGCGCAGGCCGCCAGGCCGCCCGCGAGGCCGAGCGCGAGTGCAGCCGCCGCGATCCTCGTCCCTCTCATGCGAGTGCCTCCGCGCGTCTCGGTCGCAGGGTCGCGACCGCGCTCAGCCCGATCGCGAGGTAGGCGCCGCCCACCCACCAGAAGGTGATGATCATCATGCCCGGCTGCAGCATCGCCAGCAGCAGCACGGCGAGTCCGAGCGCGGCGATGAGCGCGTAGCCCAGTCGCACCCCGAGCGCGAACAGCAGCCCGAGCGCGAGGGCGACGAGCGCCGCCGCGAGGGATGCCCAGTTCCGCATCACCGCCCCGCTGACCAGGCCCGAGACGATGAGCAGGCCCGGTGCCGCCACGAGCACGCCGCCGAAGATGCGCCACAGCGGCGAGGTGGAGAGGTCGAGGCCGTGCCCGATCCGCCAAGGGACGACGGCCGCCGCCCACATCATGACCGCGAGCGGCAGATAGAAGGGGCCGACGGTCAGGCCCCCGACGAGCGAGAGCAGCGCGATCACCACCGCATTCGCGATGGCGAACGGCTGGCGCAGCGTTCTCGGCAGGATCAGCGGGAGCAGGGCGAGCAGCGCGGGCATCAGGGCGAGCAGCGCGGCCCCTGCACCGAGATGCTCGAACACCGTCTCGCTGCGAGTGCCGAGCTCGATCGTCCCGGCCGACGACGAATCTGCGGAGACCGCGCTCACCGTGTAGGCCGGCTGCAGGAACACCGCGAGCGCCCCGGTGAGCACGGCCAGCGCGACCGAGGCGACGTGGAGCATGCGCGACGCGCGTTCGGCGACGGCCGCGTCCGGCGCGGCCGGATCCTCGTCGGCAGTCTCCCTCGCCTGCCTCACGGGCAGCTCGAGCTCGAGACGGTACTGCGCGGCCACATCCTCGGCCGCCCCGAGCCCCTGGAGCACCTCTTCCACGGTACGCCCGTCGTCGAGCGCGTCCGCCGCGTGCGCCCGCACATCGGCCAGGATCTCGGTTCGCGCCGCCTCGGGCGCCGCGGCGAGCGCAGTCTCCAGGGCGTGCAGATATCGGCGCAGCTCCCGGGGCTGGTCTGACATGGGCTCGGCGTTCATGACTGCTCCTTCAGCACTCGCTCGACCTGCCCGGAGATCTCTCCCCAGACCTCTTCGAAGAGCTCGAGCTGCGCCCGGCCCGCATCGGTGACGGCGTAGTAGCGTCTCGCACGCGCGCCCTGCGGGGACTCCCAGCGCGTTTCGACCTCGCCCGCCTCGCGCATGCGGGCGAGCAGCGGATAGAGGCTGCCCTCGCTCGCGGTGAGCCCGCGTTCGACGAGGGCGTTCGCGAGCTCGAGGCCGTACATCTCGCGCCGGGAGAGCAGCGCGAGCACGCAGAACTCGAGCACCCCCTTGCGGAGGTTCGTGGCGATCTTCTCGCCCGCCGAGTGCGGTTCCACCATGCTTCGACGTTACCTTGCGTAGCAAGCCTTGTAAAGCAAGAGTGCTCGCGTGCTCCTGTCCGGCCGGGGGCCAAGCGATGGATCCGGAATGAAGAAGCCGAATGTCGGCGCTCGGCAGTACCCTTTCAACATGCCTGCTACGACCGCGCCCCACCCCGCAGACTCCCACGATCTCATCCGCGTGCACGGCGCCCGCGAGAACAACCTCAAAGACATCAGCATCGAGATACCGAAACGCCGCCTCACCGTCTTCACCGGCGTCTCGGGCTCGGGCAAGAGCTCGCTCGTCTTCTCGACCATCGCAGCCGAGTCGCAGCGCCTCATCAACGAGACCTACAGCACCTTCGTGCAGGGCTTCATGCCGACGCTCGCCCGCCCCGACGTCGACGTGCTCGACGGCATCACGACCGCGATCATCGTCGATCAGCAGCGCATGGGCGCCGATCCCCGCTCCACCGTCGGCACGGCCACCGACGCGAACGCGATGCTGCGCATACTCTTCAGCCGCCTCGGGCAACCGCACATCGGGCCGGCCAAGGCCTTCTCGTTCAACGTCGCCTCGATCTCGGGCGCCGGCGCGGTCACCATCGAGAAGGGCGGGCGCAAGACCAAGGAGCGGCGCGACTTCAACATCGTGGGCGGCATGTGCCCGCGCTGCGAGGGGCGCGGGCAGGTGAGCGACTTCGATCTCACGGCGATCTTCGACTCCTCGAAATCGCTCAACGAGAACGCGCTCACCGTGCCCGGCTACTCGATGGAGGGGTGGTACGGGCGCGTCTATATCGGCAGCGGCTTCTTCGACCCCGACAAGCCCCTCGGCGAGTACTCGCAGAAAGAGCTCGACCATCTGCTCCACCAGGCGCCGACCAAGATCAAGGTCGACGGCATCAACATCACCTACGAGGGGCTCATCCCCCGCATCCAGAAATCGATGCTCTCGAAGGATCGCGAGGCGATGCAACCGCACATCCGGGCCTTCGTCGACCGGGCCATCACCTTCGACACCTGCCCCGATTGCGAAGGCACGCGGCTCACGGAGCTCGCGCGCTCCTCGAAGATCCGCGGCATCAGCATCGCCGACGCCTGCGCCATGCAGATCAGCGACCTCGCCGAATGGGTGCGCGGGCTCGACGAGCCGTCCGTCGCGCCCCTGCTGCAGAACCTCCGTGAGACGCTCGACAGCTTCGTCGAGATCGGCCTCGGCTACCTCTCTCTCGACCGCCCCTCGGGCACCCTGAGCGGCGGCGAATCGCAGCGCACCAAGATGATCCGGCACCTGGGATCGAGCCTCACCGACGTCACCTATGTCTTCGACGAGCCATCGATCGGCCTGCACCCCCACGACATCCAGCGCATGAACCAGCTGCTGCTGCAGCTGCGCGACAAGGGCAACACCGTGCTCGTCGTCGAGCACAAGCCCGAGATGATCGCGATCGCCGATCACGTCGTCGACCTGGGGCCGCGGGCGGGCTCCGCCGGCGGCGAGATCCAGTTCGAGGGCACCCTCGAGGGGCTCCGCGCATCGGGCACCCTGACCGGTCGTCACCTCGACGATCGCGCACGACTGAAGGACACGGTGCGCGCGCCGAGCGGCACGATCGAGGTGCGCGGAGCGAATCGGCACAACCTGCGCGACGTCGACGTCGACATCCCGCTCGGGGTGCTCACCGTGGTGACCGGCGTGGCCGGCTCGGGCAAGAGCTCGCTCCTCCACGGCAGCGTCGCGGGGCGCGAGGGCGTGGTCGTCGTCGATCAGAGCGCGATCAAGGGCTCGCGGCGCTCGAACCCTGCCACCTACACGGGCATCCTCGACGCCGTGCGCACCGCCTTCGCGAAGGTCAACGGAGTGAAGCCCGCCCTGTTCAGCGCCAACAGCGAGGGCGCCTGCCCCGCATGCAAGGGCGCGGGCGTCATCTACACCGACCTCGTCATGATGGCGGGCGTCGCCACCCCCTGCGACGA
>JBEBTD010000067.1:0-10879 GCA_040393965.1 Leucobacter soli
AAGAACGGCGAAACAGAGCCCTTTTTGAGCCCCCGGATTTGCCACGAGCTGTACTACGGCGTCTGATCCCTCGGCGAACGGCTGAGATACCGAAGGGCCCGACCGGAGCGAACCGGCCGGGCCCTTCGACTTCCACGGGCGGCGCGGGGGCAAAGGTCTGCGAAGAGGATCTCGCGACACGATCACCGCCGCTGCACCTCCTCACCCGCTGAGCCGCATCAACGCCGATCGTTCAACAGCTCGTGATCGGCGAGCATGCGCGCGTGCGCGTTCTCGAGATGGTGGCGCATCGCCTCTGCGGCGAGCTCCGAGTCCCCCCGCTCCAAGGCGTCGTAGACGGCCTGATGCTCCTTGGCCGCAGCCCTCGCATGCTGACTCGCGGTTCCGGAGAAGAGCCGGAATCGCTGCACATGAGAACGCAGCGAGCGGTAGGCGCGCTCCAGATACTCGTTCCCGACCTGACCGCAGATCAGATAGTGGAAGGTCTCATCGGAGGAGAGCGCGCCGGAGAGGTGGAACTCGTCGTTCCCGTCCGAGTGGCTGGACGCCATCTCGTCGATGGTCAGCCGAAGCTGCGCGAGGAACTCGGGGTCGGTTTTCTGCGCCGCCTTCGCGGCGAAGGTGGGCTCGAGCAGCAGACGCGCCTCGGTCAGCTCGACGATCTGCTGCTCGTTCAGCAGCGGGCTCACCTCGTAGCCGCGCAGGGCGAAGCGCTGCACGAGGCCGGTGTTCTCCAGTCTTGCGAGCGCCTCCCGGATAGGGGTCTGGCTGACGTCGAGCTGATCGCTCAAGGTGGCGATGTTGAGCGTCTCGCCGGGCACGTGCTTGCCCGCGATGAGCTCTTCGAAGAGTGTGGCGTACACTCTGTCGGCGAGCGGCACTTTCTTCGAGCGTTCTCGTGAGCCCATCGGCTGCCTCCTCTACGGCTCCCCACCGACTGGCGAGAGTGCTAGCTATTTTATATCCGCGCGTCCGTGACGGGCTCCACTCCGACCGAGGCGAAGGTCGCCATGGCCTCGGGCGAGGTGATGAATCGCAGCAGCGCTTCCCCGCCCGTTCCGGGGCCTGCTTGCGCGCTTCTCCCGATCGAAAGCTCGACCGGTTCCTGCAAGGGAGCGGGGAACGGGCCGACGATCTCGATCCCGACGACTGCCGCGAGCTCGCTGATCTGCTGAATCGCGAGATCGGCGCGTCCGTCCAGCAGTGCCTCGCCTACGAAGCCCTTCTCGAGGATCGTGGCGCGCCCGTTGACCTCCTCCGCGATACCGAGGCGGTCGATGAGGCGAGCGAAGTACTGCCCGCTCGCGCCGCTTCTCGAATAGGCGACCGAGCGGGCGCCGAGCAGCGTCGCGGTCACGGAATCGATATCGCCGAGCGCAGGGTGGACGTCTCCCGGAGCGACGGCGACGCCGATCGCCGAGCTGATGAAGCGCCGCGCCGACGCGTCTTCGACGATGCCCTGCTCGACGAGTCGGGACATGGCCGCGCCGGTGCAGATGAGCACGTCGGGGCGCTCCCCCTCGGCGATCAGCCGTTCGAGGATCGCCGTCGGCTCGAAGGCCGTACGCACGCGGTGTCCTGTCTCGCGCTCGAACACCGGAAGCAGTTCGGTCAGTGGTGTTTTGATCGCCAGAGCACTGAACAGCAGCGTCTCGCGGGCGGGCGGACTGGTCATCCTATCCTCTTCTCGCTCGTGTTCGTCTTTCGTGACCCCGCGATGGGCCTAGAGCGGAGGCGCGGGAGTGAAATCCCTGTCGCCGATCAGCAGGAAGATCTTGGCGGTCTCCTCGATCTCCTCGATGATGTCGAGTGCGCCCCGCAACGAGCTCGATGCCGCGATGGGCCCGTGATTGCGCAGGAGCATCGCCCGATGCGTTCGCGCCATGTGCTCCGCGGCATCCTCGAGGCCGGTATCGCCGGGCACGAAGTACGGCAGGAGCGGTAGCTCCCCGACCCGCATTCTGAAGTACGCGGTCAAGGGCGGCAGCGCATCGGAGCCTTCCTCGACGGTCAGGCACGAAACGGCGGCCGAATGCGTCGAATGCGTGTGCACGACCGCGGTGTCCTCCGGGCGCGCGCGCAGCATGGCCGCGTGGAGAAACGCCTCCTTCGAGGGCCTCGGGCCGTCGAGGTGCCTCCCGGCGAGATCGATGACCGCCAGTTCCTCGCTGGTGACCGTTCCCAGGCTGACGCCGGTTCCGGTCATGAGAATCCGCTCGCCGCAGCGCACCGAGACGTTGCCGCTGCTGCCGTGCGTGAGCCGCCGATCGTGAATGTCCCTCGCGCACGAGACGACGGATTCACGCGCTCGCCGTTCAGTCGAGGGCATCTCCGCTCCTTTCGCCGGCGGCGACGGCGACGGCGTCGCAGAAGAAGCCGTCCTCTCCGAAGTTGCCTGATTTGAGGAGCAGAGCGAGCGGTTCGCCCGCGATCGTACTGATCCAGGGCACGCCTCTCGCAGCCTCGGCGCCGATGCGCACGGCGGTGAGCCCGAGCGAGCTCACGACGGCGCCGGAGGTCTCCCCGCCCGCGATGATGTACTTGCTCACACCTCGGCCTCTCAGGCCGACCGCCACTCGTGCGAGTACGGCTTCCATCAGATGCGCCGCCCGCTCGGATCCGAGCGCAGCCTGGATCTCGGAGAGCCGATCCGGTGGAACCGAGGTGCTGATGAGAGGAACCGAGCGCTCCGGCTGCAGGCCGAACCATTCGATCGCGGCCTCCGCGAGCGACTCGGGATCCGCCCCCTCGTTCGCCTCGACGGCGTAGACGGGCTGTCCGCTCTTGCGATAGGCCGCGAGCTGTCGCAGCGTCTGCCTGGAACAGCTGCCCGAGAGCACGACCGTTCGCCCGGCGGGCAGCTGATCCTCCTCGGGGCGCCCATCATCCGTTGCAGCGGAGCCCGCGATCGCGGAGGCGAGAGCGCCAGCGAATCCCGCTGCACCGGCGGTGAGCCGAGCGCCGATCGAGCCCGCCCCGAGGACGCGCAGATCCTCATCGTCCACCGCGTCGGCGATCAGGTATCGGACGCCTTGCTCGCGCGCGGCTTCGCGGCAGGCTCCGACCCCCGCGGAACGGAGATCCTCACGGGCGAGCAGCGCCGTCCTGTAGCCGGTCTGCGCCTCGAGCAGTCTCGGCAGCGAGGAGTCGAGCATCGGGTTCAGCGGATGCCGCCTCATATGCGACTCCGAGAGCAGGCGATCGCCGACGAACAGATGGCCCTGATAGACGGTTCTGCCGTGCTCGGGCGAGCTCGGGGTCGTCACCACCGTGTCGACGCCCAAGCTGTCGCCGAGGGCGTCGAGCACCGGCCCGATGTTCCCGGCCGGAGTGGAGTCGAAGGTCGAACAGTATTTGAAGTAGAACCTCGTGGCACCCTGCCGCTGCAGCCACTCGAGCGCTTCGAGCGAAGCCCGGACGGCTTCGTCCGGCGGCACCGAACGGCTCTTGAGCGCCACCACGATCGCCTGGTGCGGAGGCAGCGATGCGGTGCGATCCGGTACTCCGAAGAAGAGCAGGCTCTCCAGCCCCGCGCCTCGCAGCACCGCCGCGACATCCGTGGCGCCGGTGAAGTCGTCGGCGATGACGCCGAGGGTTCCGGTCGTCACGAGGCGATCCTGCGTCTCAGCGACTCGGCGGCGGTATGCGGGCCGGTGACGATCGGCACATCGAGCGCCGCCGCGAGCGCTGCTGCCGCACTCGTCAGCGAGAACTGCGCCAGCAGCACCGCATCGACCCTGCCGGCGTACGGCCGAGCCGCCGCCAGCAGCGCCTCATCGAGCCCGGCTCGATCGCCGCGCCTCGCGGCTTCGAGCGCGGCTCGTGAGCATGCGCCTTCCAGCCCGATCTCTACTCCCGCGCGGCGCAGCGATGTCGAGAGCCGTTCGAGGGTGTCCACGAGCGATCCCTCGATGGAGGCGAGCACGAGCAGGCGGCTCCAGCCCGACCGCGCGATCGCTTCGAAAGCGGCCTCATCCGGTGCGAGCACGGGAATCGGGGCGCGCACCGATGCGGCGAGCGGCCCGTACTGCGAGCAGGTCAGAAGCACGCCGTCCGCGCCTCCTTCGATCGCGTGGCCGATGAGACGATGCATCCGCGCCTCGAGGGCCGGGGTGAGCCCGCCCTGGGCCTCCAGATCGCCGAGCAGGCGATCGTCGAGCAGGTTCCAGATCTCGGCTTCGGGGAAGCGCTCCGCCAGACCGTCGACGGCGGGCGGAATCGCAGTGGGGGTGGCGCTGATCAGGGCCACTCTGGCCCTCGAACGCGATGATGTCGGCTTCACTGCAGCTCCTTAATCCAGACGAGTCCCGACTCGGTTCCCTCGCGAGGGGCGTATTCGCAGCCGATCCATCCCCGATACGAGGAGCGCTCGATCACCGAGAAGACGTGGCGGTAGTCGATCTCGCCGCTGCCGGGCTCGTGCCGCCCGGGCACGTCGGCGATCTGCACGTGCGCGATGAGGGGAAGCAGGCGCCTGAACGTCTCCGACAGATTCCCCTCGCTCATCTGCGCGTGGTACACGTCGAAGAGCAGCCTCACATGGGCGGAGCCGATGGCCTCGACCACTGCGGCCGCCCGATCTTGGCTGTCGAGCAGGAAGCCGGGGGCGTCCTGCCTGTTCTGCGCTTCGAGCACCAGTGTGACACCGCACTGGGCCGCCAGCTCCGCGGCCCAGGCGACGTTTCTGAGATACTCGGCGAATGCCCGGTCGCGGCTCACCCCTTCGGGTCGGATGCCTGCGATCACATGCACGATGTCGCAGCCCAGGGCGGCGGCGTACTCGAGCGCCAGTCGAATGCCGCTCTCGAACTCGGACCGGAGCGAGGGAACGCAGGCCAGACCGCGCCGACCATCGGAACCTCCGGCGCCCATCGGGGTGTTGATGAGCGCCTGGCTCAGTCCCGCATCGGCGAGGCGGCGCGCGAGTGCCGCCGGGGCGTGCTCGTAGGGCGACGCGTACTCGACGCCGCGGAAGCCGGCCGCCGCCGCACGATCGAACCGTTCCATGAACGGCACCTCTGTGAACAGCCATTTCAGGTTCGCGGCGAAGCGCAGCCCGTCCGTCGACCGCGATGCCCCGTTCATGCGACGTCTCCCGGTGTCCGGTCGGTCTGCGCGAAGCGGTAGTCCGGGTTCACGAGCCCCACGGGCGGCCTCCCCGAGAAGAAGTCGAGGATCTGCTCGGCCGCGGAGCGGGCCGAGCGATCACGCGATTCGACCGTCGCACCGGCGATGTGGGCGGTGATCAGCAGATTGTCGATCCCCCGTAGCTCGCTCTCCGGTTCGAGCGGTTCCTGCTCGAGCACGTCGAGCGCCGCACCTGCGATCCGCCCGCTGCGCAGGGCCTGGGCGAGCGCGCGTTCGTCGACGACCCCGCCCCGCGAGGTGTTGATCAGGTAGGCCGAGGGCTTCATCGTCGCGAGCGACGCGGCATCGATGAGGTGATGCGTCTCCTCGCTGAGCATCATATGCAGGGTCACGTAGTCGGAAGTTCGCAGCAGAACGTCGAGAGGGAGCGTTTCTATGCCGTGCACCGCGGTGAACTCCTCGTCGATGAAAGGATCCGAGGCGACGACGGTCATGCCGACGCCCTGTGCCAGCCGGGCGACTGCCTTCCCGATCGAGCCGAGGCCGACGATGCCGAGCACCGCGCCGCCGATCTCGGTGCCGCTCTCGCGCTCCCATCTCCCGGCCCGCACGGCTCCGACATTGTTCGAGATCTGTCTGGCGCAGTCGAAGACGAGGCCGATCACGAGTTCGGCGACGGACATCCGGTTCGAGCCCGGGGTGGTGCTGACGGCGATCCCACCGCCCGTGGCGGCGTCGACGTCCACGTTGTCGTAGCCGACGCCGGTGCGCACGATGAAGGCGAGCCTCGGCGAGGAGCGGAGCTGCGCGCCGGTGAGCGGCTCGGTGCCCGCGATCACAGCGTCGACGGCCTCGGGGCGTTCCGCAGCGCCGAGCGAGTCGGCGTAGGCCACATCGAACCCCTGCCGACGCAGGATGTCCTCGGCCTCGCATCCGCTGCTCAGCCACGGTGTGGTGATGAGCACCCGTCTTCTCTGCATTCGCTGTCCTGTCTCAAGTTCGTGATGTTCCGATGTGCGCGCCTCGATGCGCCGCATCATGCTAGCGATCCTCGATGGAGCGGTCGCCGCCTGCTCCATCGCGGGTGGCGAAGAAGGTGATCTGTGCACGCTGCGCCTTCTGCCTCCGAACAGCGCCGTCCTCGAGGCGGAGCAGCACGTCGTGCCCTGGCACCAGCACGGCGCCCTCCCGCATGAGGTCTCGGATGCGCGCGATGCTGCGACGACTCCGGGCGGCGTCCATCGTCGAGTCCGCCTCGAGCGTGTGCAGTTCCCGGATGTTCTTGACGGAGTCGCCTGCGAAGACCACGGGCCCCTGCTCCGCCTGCACGACCAGAGCGAGGTGTCCGGGAGTATGGCCGGGGACGAGGATCGAGCGGATGCCGGGCGCTATCGTCTCCTCATCCGTCAGCCGCCGGAGCATGCCGTCATCCCGATCCGCCCGTCTCGCGAGCTCGTCGACGTGAAGCTCGGAGAGGAAGTGATCTCCCGGGGACTGGCGGCGCGCCCAGTCGAGCTCGTCCGCCCCGATCCAGACGCGCGCTCGCGGGAAGAGCGTGAAGTTCGCGCTGTGATCCCAGTGCGCATGAGTGAGCAGGACATCGGTGACATCCTCGAAGGAGAGCCCCCGCCGCTCCAGCTCCGCTCGCAGCACGGGTACGTAGGCATGTCCTCCGGTGTCCACGAGCATGGTGCGCTCCGGGCCGCTGATCAGCCAGACGCTGCTCCAGCCGAAGGCGCCGTGAGTCTCCGACTTGCCGGGAAAGCCGTCGATCAGCGGTTCGACTCGATGGAGGTTCATGCCTCGGGCTTCCGCGTGACCCAGGAGCCGCCGGTGTATCCCGGCTCGCAGTAGAGGCCCCCCTGATAGGGGTGCGAGACATCTGCGGGCCCGATCGACCCGGCGTGATCCTCGGCGCGATCTCTCGGTATGAAACCGAGCGCCGCTGACGGCTCGGCGTTGTCCCAGAAACTCCGCTCGTTGTCGGACACTCCATAGGCGACCAGGTACCCGATGCGGTCGGCCCTCACGGATCTGCGTATCAGTTCCGCGGCGTCGTCCGGGCTGAGCCAGATGCTCAGCTGCCGGACATCCTCAGGAGCCTCGCGAAAGCTTCCGATCCTGAGGCAGACGCTCTCGATGCCCCATTTGTCGTAGTAGAGGCGCGCGAGCGCCTCGCCGAACACCTTGCTGACGCCGTAGTAGCTGTCGGGCCTCGGAGGATCCTCGACGCGAATCCTCTGCTCGATCGGGTAGAAGCCGGTCGCATGATTCGAGCTGGCGAAGACCACCCGTCCCACCCCGGCTCGGCGCGCGGCCTCGTAGAGATGATAGGTGCCGACGATGTTGGCATCCAGTATCTCGGGGAAGGAGGCCTCGTCGGCGATTCCGCCGAGATGGATCACCGTGTCGATGCCTTCGCAGGCCCGCTCGACGGCCTTGAGATCGGTGAGATCCGCGATGAACGCCTCCTCGCCCGCGAAGAGCCGCTCCGGCGGACGGCGAACCATCAGACGCACCGCGTCGAACTCGCCTTCCAGCGCTTCGCGGAGCGCAACGGCCATGCGACCGGATGCTCCCGTGTACAGAACCTTCATGTCTCCCTCTTCTTCTCCCGGCGGAACCCTCGCCACTGGTCGCTGGAGGAAGCCGGGGAGCCGTCGTGCGCTCCCCGACTCGCTCTCAGCGGCGGTTCAACTGGAACTTCTGATCCAGACGAGCGTTGAACGTGACCGCGGCCAGTAGAATGGCGCCGGTGACGATCTGCACGTAGAAGTGCGAGACCCCCATGATCACGAGGCCGTTCAGCACGATGCCGAGCACGACGGCACCCACCACCGAACCGAAGATCGAGCCGCGCCCGCCGAACAGGTTGGTGCCGCCCAGGACGACCGCCGTGATCACCTGCAACTCGAAGAAGAGCCCCGTGCCGGCAGAGCCGGCCCCGAGCCTCGCCGTGACGATGAGGCCGCCGATCGCCACGCAGGCGAAGGAGAGCACGTAGACCGAGAACTGCAGCATTCGAACGTTGACTCCGGTGCGGCGAAGGCTCTCGCGGTTGGATCCGAGCGCTACGACGTAGCGTCCGAAGGGAGTCGCGGAGAACAACCAGCCGCCGATCGCCACCACCACGATCGCGACGAGCACCGCGACGGGCACGCCGGCGATCTCGCCGTTCCCGAGGAACATGGTGAGGGAGTCCGCCGGAAGCGGGATCGAATAGCCCTGCGTGATCACCAGCGAGATGCCGCGCAGGATGTAGAGGCCCGCGAGTGTCACGATGAAGGCGAACACCCCTTGGAAGGCCACGAAGTAGCCGTGGAAGGCGCCGATCGCCAGCGCGATGGCAATCGACGCGGGCAGAGCGATCCACTCGGCCACCCCGCCGGTGAGCATGAAGGCGAGCACGCAGCCCACCACAGCGACGCCGGAGCCGACCGAGAGGTCGATCCCCGCGATCGTGATGACGAACGTCATGCCGACCGCGCAGATGATCAGCGGCGCGGTCTGGCGCAGCAGGTTGAGCAGGTTGCTCGTCGTCATGAAGCTGTCGGTCGCGATCGCGAAGAAGACGATCAGGACGACGGCGAACACGATGATGGCCACGAGGCTCACGTTCGTCCCGATGAAGGAGCGGATGCTCCGCCAGGTGTCCTTCTCCTGGACGGGCCTCGCGTGCTGAGTGCGAATCTGGGGTTCTGCGGACATCAGGCGGCCGCTCCCTTCTGGCCGATGATCTCGGAGACGAGCGTCTCGAGCGAGGTGGTCTTTGCGTCGAGGTCGGAGATCATGCGGCCCGCGAAGAGTACGCAGAGCCGATCGCAGACCTCGAAGAGATCCTGCAGGCGATGCGTGATCAGGACGACGCCTACGCCCGAGGCCGCGACCTCCTTGATCAGACGCAGCACATTGCCGACTTCGGCGACGGCGAGGGCCGCCGTCGGCTCATCGAGCACCAGCAGCCTCGGCTTGAACGTCAGGGCTCGGGCGATCGCGATCGCCTGCCGCTGGCCGCCCGAGAGGTTGCGCACGGGCACCGTGAGCCGTTGAATGTGGATGTTGAGCTCGTCCAGGTGGGCGACGGCTTCATCCAGCATGCGCTTCTTGTCGAGCATCAGCCCTCCCGCGCGCCGGGGTTCCCGGCCGAGGAAGAGATTGCCGGCGACATCGAGATCATCGCAGAGCGCGAGATCCTGATACACCATCTCGATCCCCAGCTCGTGAGCGGTGCGCGGGTTCAGATCCTCGGAGACCTTTGCCCCGTCCACGAAGATCTCCCCGCTGTCCGGAACCACGGTGCCGGCGAGCACTTTCATGAGGGTGGATTTGCCGGCGCCGTTGTCGCCCACGAGGCCGACGACCTCGCCGGGGGCCACTCTGAAGTTCGCCCCGTCCAGCGCGGTGACCATGCCGTAGGTCTTGCGGATGTCCCGCATCTGTATGCGATCGGGCCTAGCGTCCGCAGACTGCTCGAAGTCCATCGATATCTTCTCTCTGTCGGTGCTGACTGGCTACTGGTAGATCGGCCGCAGCGGATCCACGTTCTCGAGCGTGATGATGTTGATCGGCAGGATCTGCTCGGACTCGAAGTCCTGTCCGTCGACGATGCTCTTCGCCGTCTGGATCGCCGCGACGCCCTCTTCGAAGGCGGGCTGGTTGGCGATCGCCTTGACGTAGCCCCCGTCGAGGGCCTCGATGCCTTCGGCGGAGAGATCCCAGCCGAAGAGGGTCACGTCGCCGGTGCGATTCTGCGACTTCACCGCCGAGATGGATCCGACGAGCGAGGGTTCCCCGGTCGCGTACAGGATGGGCAGCGTGCGATTCGAGGTGAGCAGGTTCTCCGAGCCGGCGAGCGCCTGTTCCTTGATGTTCTGCGAGTCGACCACGTCGACGATTTCGCCTCCGGCGGCCTCGAACACCTCCTTGAACCCGTCGAAGCGAAGGTTCTGGCTCTCGTTGTTGAGCGCCTGGTTCACGCCGGCGACGAGATCGAGGCCGTTCTCCTCCGCATAGTCGACGATGTACTCTCCGATGACGCTGCCGCCCGCCTTGTTGTCGATGCCGATCTGGGCGGAGATCTCGGGATGGTCGACGTGGAGGTCGACGGCGATGATCTTGACGCCCTTCTTGATCGCGTAGTCGATGGCCGGAACCACGCTCGCCGCCTCGATGGAGCCGACGACGATCACGTCGACGCCCTTGTCGGCGAAGGTCTCGATCGCATTGTTCTGGTTCTCTACGACGTTGTTCGAGTCGAACACCTCGAGCTTGACGCCGAGCTTGTCGGCTTCCTCCTCCGCGCCGCGGATCATCTCCGTGCGGAACGCCGATGTCATATGCGCCTGTACATAGGCGACGGAGACGGTGCCGTCATCGACGGCTCCCCCGCCATCGTCGGCCGCCCCGCCGCTCGAGCAGGCGCCGAGCAGACCGACGAGCAGCATGCCTCCGAGCGTTGCGACGGCCGTCCGAGTCCCGCGGCCCCGCGCCGCTCGATGTGTAGCTTTCTCCACCATTTGCCTCTCCTTTGAGTGCGTGTTCGCAGTCGTAGTACCGACTGATACGGCCGGTTGGCTCCGCCGTGATTTCCTATACTATATTTTTCTACATGGGGGTCAAGCGAAACTTCGAAACCTTTTCGCAACTCCGCTGAAATACTCCTGAAATCAAAAAGGCCCCCTCAGGGGCCCCGCCTCGATGGAGGATGATCCGAATGGCAACGGCGGCGCGGGCATACCGCACGCACCGCGACGGAGATCCCCGCCGCGGTGCGTGAGCTCGGAGGCGCTCC
>JBEBTD010000068.1:0-10806 GCA_040393965.1 Leucobacter soli
TCGGCCTCGGCGATCCGCTCGAGAACTCGATCGACGGCACCTCGGCCCGTGACGTGGTCGCCGAATTCGCCTACGTGACCGCCCAGATCGGTATCGACCTCTCGCGCCTCAGCGAAGAGATCATCATCTGGAACACGAAGGAGTTCGGCTTCGTGCGCCTGCACGACGGCTACTCGACCGGGTCGTCGATCATGCCGCAGAAGAAGAACCCGGACATCGCCGAGCTCGCGCGCGGTAAGTCGGGTCGCCTCATCGGCAACCTGACCGGTCTGCTCGCGACGCTCAAGGGCCTGCCCCTCGCGTACAACCGCGACCTGCAGGAGGACAAGGAGCCCGTCTTCGATTCGGTTCAGCAGCTCGAGGTGCTGCTGCCCGCCTTCACCGGCATGGTCGCGACGATGCGCTTCGACACCGAGCGCATGGCCGAGCTGGCCCCGCAGGGCTTCTCGCTCGCCACCGATGTCGCCGAATGGCTCGTGAAGCAGGGCGTGATCTTCCGCGATGCGCACGAGATATCGGGCGAGCTGGTGCGCTTCTGCGAGGATCGCGGCCTCGAGCTGCACGAGCCGAGCGACGAGCAGCTCGCCTCGGTCTCGCAGCATCTCACGCCGGCCGTGCGCGAGGTGCTCACGATCGAGGGCTCCGTGAACTCGCGCCTCGGCGTGGGAGGCACCGCGCGCATGCGGGTGGACGAGCAGCTCGCCCGTCTCGCCGAGCGCATCGGGGAGCTCGGCTAGTTTCGAGCCGCCGCTGCTCGGCGGGGCCGCATCGGGCTGCCCGGCGCCGGGAGCTCGTGCCGACGGGCGTCGGCTCAGGCCGCGCAGTCGCAGGGGAGTACGGCGCGCAGCGTCGCTCCCTCGGCTTCGCTGCGCAGCTCGAGCGAGCCGCCGCGATCCTGCAGGCGCGATCGCAGGCGTGCGAGGCCGCTGAGCTCGATGCCGGGCTCGGGCGGCACGCCTTGATTGCGCACCTCGACCACGAAGCCGTCGTCCGTGCAGGTGAGGCGCACCTCGATCTCGTGGGCGTCGCCGTGGCGCAGCGCGTTCGACACGCCTTCCTCGGCGACGCGCACGAGCAGCAGGCGCTCCTCCTGCCCGAGCGTGTCGGGCGTCGGCACGTCGTCGACGTCGAAGCGTACCGCGATCGAGGCCGGCACCCGTGCGGTCAGGGCGCGCAGCGCCGGTACGAGTCCGCGGTCGAGGCCCTCGGGGTAGAGCGAGGCGCTGAGGGCGCGCAGCTCGTTCTCGCGCATCTCGTCGAGCTCTCGGCGCACCGTGCGCAGCCGATCCTGCGCGCGCGCCGCAGCTTCCGCGGTCGGCGTCCCAGCGAGATCCTCGAGCGCGCCGTCGATGGTCGACCGCAGCACGACGAGGCGCTGCTGCATCGTGCCGTGCAGCATGTCGGCGACGTCGCGACGAACGCGCAGCTCCTCCTGCTGCAGCTCTCCGAGCGCCTCGGCGGCGCGGATCATCGCGTGCCGCTGCGCCCGCTCCGCCTCCCGAGCCTGACGGTTGAGCAGGGTGACGGTGAACGCGGCGATGACCACGAAGATGGCCACGAAGCCGGCCACGGCCGAACTGCGCAGCATGCTGACCGAATCGCCGAACTCCTGCAGCCCGAAGAACAGGTGCACCACGGAGCGCACGGCGATCGCGAGCACCACGTTGATCACCGAGCAGGCGAGCAGCATCGGCAGCCGCTTCTCGAGCAGGCGCATCGCGGTCGCCAGCCAGAGGATGATCGAGATCGCGAGCATGTTGACGGCCACTCGGAGCATGAACTCCACGAGCGGATCCATCGTGCCGCCGCCGAACTCGACCGGCTCGCGGTTCAGCGTGAAGACGGTCTGGTAGCTCGCCCCGAACGAGAAGACGAAGCCGACGAACAGGCCGGCGATGAGGAACACCCGGCGGTCGGCGCGGGCGTCGGCCTCGGCTTCGACAGGGCGCCGGGCTGCGCTCATACCGTCTCCGCCAGGAAGATGCGCACGGCCGAGACCCTGGGGTTGCGGGACGACTCGTTGAGGCCGAGTGCCGCATAGAGCGCGTTCACGTGGTTGTTGACGGAGTTGACCGCGAGGCCGAGGCGCTCGGCGATGGCCTGGTTGGTGAGCCCCTCCGCGAGCAGGCTCAGCACTTCCCGCTGGCGGTCGCTGAGCGCGGCAACTTTGCCGCCGCTGCGGGCCCGGCGGCCGGCGACGAGGCCGGGGTCGACCAGCAGTCGGCCCTCGGCGCTCGCCCTGATCGCACGGACGAGCGTGGAGGCCGACGTCGAGGAGTGCTTCGACAGGTAGCTCCAGCGGGGCGCCTCGCCGGGTTCGAGTTCGAGCAGCACCAGGCTGCGGTCGACCGCGGAGAGCAGCACGATGCCGAGCTCGGGGTTGACCTTGCGCAGCTCCCGGCCGGCCTCGAGCCCGTTGCCGTCGGGTAGCTCGAAGTCGAGCACGACCACGTCGAGCTCGGCCGCGTCCCATTCTGAGCGCATCTGCGCGAGGCTCATGGCCGTGCGCACCTGCATGCCGGGAACCGACTGCAGCAGATGCTGCAGCATCTCGCGGAACAACTGCTGATCCTCGAGTATCCCTATGCGCAACGGGCGCGCGGCTGTGGTCATGAGTCGACTCCGCTCCCTGTTCGCCGGTGACTGCTTCTGCTCAAGTGTATTGCAGGGTATGGGCGGATCCGCGCCGCGATACGAGGATCAGACGGCCGCCGTTCGCCGCAGCAGCGGCCTGGTCGCGGCGAGAGCGACGAGCACGAGCCCGATGCCGAACAGGATGCTCGACAGCGTCACTCCGAGCGGGACCGGCGCGATGATCATGGCCGCGCCGAGCAGGGGGAACAGGAGGATCCCGGCGACGACGGCGGAGCCCACGGCTGCGAGCAGCAGCGGCAGCACGGTGGCTCTGCGCCGCGCCGCGTCCTGCATCTCGAAGGGCGCGCCCATGATGTCGAGCGACCGCGCGACATCGCTCCGGTCGAGGATCTGCGCGGCCTGGTTCACCCCGACCGAGCAGGCCACCATCACGAACGTGCCGATCACCGTGAGCATCACGCCGGTGCGGATGTCGCCCGCGAGGAAGCGCTCCGCGCCCTCGAAGCCGCCCTGATCCTCGGCCGCGCCGATCACGGCGAGGCCGGAGCCGGCGACGAGCGCCATGAAGCTCGACATCGCCACTCCGGAGACCTGGCGCCACGCCGCGCGCGGCGAGTCGAGCACGAGCCGTGCGGCGATGAGCTCGGCCGGGGTCTTCGCGCGCCGCGCCTTGACCCGCCCGAAAACGGCCAGCATCCAGGCGCCGATGAGGTCGATCGCGAGCAGCGCGATGCCGAAGGCCGTTCCGAAGGCGAGCAGCAGCCCGAGCATGCCGAACAGCTGGCCGAAGCCGGCGAGGTTGCTGACGGCGAAGAGCGCGACGAACAGCACGACGATCGCGGCGCCGGCCTGCAGCCAGGGCGTCTTCGGCGCGCTCTGCCTGGTCGCGACGCCGAGCGGGGAGATGATCACCCGGCGCAGGCTGAGCATCGCGCTGACCGTGGCGATCACCACGACGACCACGACGAGCAGCGCCGATACCCACGACGGCAGCGCGGCGCCGGCCGCGCCGATCGGCTCACCGCGGAAGCGGACGAGGCCCACGAGCGGCGCCGCGGCATAGGCGACCGCGACGCCGAGCAGTGCCCCGCCGAGGGCGACGCCCGCCGCCTCGGTCACTGCGAGGGCCGCCGTACCGCGCCCGGTCGCGCCGAGCAGCCGCAGCGCGGCCAGCCGGTCGTCCCGCCGTCGCGCCGAGAGCCGCGCCGCCGCTGCGCCGAGCGAGAGCAGGGGCGCGACGAGCAGGGCGAGAGCGATCGCGGCGCACGCCTGGTAGAAGCCGGCGAGATCGTCCGTGTATCCCCAGAACGTCTGGGCTCCGCCGAGCACGATCGCGAGCAGCGCCGTCACGCTCATGAACGCGACGGCGGGCAGCGCGAGCGCGCCCATGCCCTGCCGGCTCGGGCGAGAGAGCAGGGGGAGCAGCCGCAGGATCACCGCGCCGCCCCCGGCTGCTGCGCGTCAACCGGCTGCGCCGATCCTCGTCGCCCTGCGTCCGCGCTGTCGGCGATGATCCTGCCGTCCCGCACCGACACCACGCGCTGGCAGCGCGCCGCGACCGTCGGATCGTGCGTGACCATCACGAGCGTGCGGCCCTGCGCCACCGTCGAGTGCAGCAGCGCGTCGATCACCTCGCGCGAGGTCACGGAGTCGAGGGCGCCGGTCGGCTCGTCGGCGAACACGATGCCCGCGCCCGTCACCTGGGCGCGCGCGATCGCCACGCGCTGCGCCTGACCGCCTGAGAGCTCTCCGATGCGGCGATCCTCGAGCCCCGCGAGGCCGAGCGCGGCGAGCCACTGCGCGGCCGGTGCGAGGGCCTCACGGCGCGGTGCGCCGTTCAGCATGAGCGCCAGGGCCACGTTCTCGACCGCGGTCAGCTCCGGCAGCAGCATGCCCTGCTGGAACACGAAGCCGAACCGCTCGCGGCGCAGACGGCTGCGCTCCCGATCGCCCATCGAGGCGACCTCCGCGCCCTCGAACGTCACCGAGCCCGAATCGGGCAGCAGGATGCCGGCGAGCACGTGCAGCAGGGTCGTCTTGCCGGAGCCCGAGGCCCCCATGATGGCGGTCGAGGTGCCGGCGGCGATGTCGAGGGAGACCCCGTCGAGGGCTCTGGTGCTGCCGTAGGTCTTCACGAGCTGAACCGCTCGCAGGATCGGAGTGTGCATGCCATCGAGTCTGCTCGCCGTCGAGCACGGCGTCGTCGGCCTCCGGTACCGTCGGCATCGTACCTTCGGCCGACATCGGCGCGGTACGATGGCAGGCGTGTCTGTAACTGATGAACGAGCCGAGATCATGGCCGCCCAGCGCAACGACGACAGCTTCGACACCCTCTGGGACGAGCTGCAGTGGCGCGGGCTGGTGCACGTGTCGACCGACCCCGAGGCGCTCAGCGAGCTGCTCGAGGGTGCGCCGTTCACCTATTACTGCGGCTTCGACCCGACGGCGCCCAGCCTGCATCTCGGCAACCTCGTGCAGCTGCTGCTGCTGCGCCGGCTGCAGCTCAAGGGCCACAAACCGCTCGGCCTCGTCGGCGGCTCGACCGGCCTCATCGGCGACCCCCGCCCGACCGCGGAGCGCACCCTCAACGACCGGTCGACCGTCGAGGAATGGGTGACCCGCCTGCAGGCGCAGGTCTCCCGCTTCCTCTCGAACGAGGGCGAGAACGCGGTGCGGCTCGTCAACAACCTCGACTGGACGGCGCCGCTGAGCGCCATCGACTTCCTGCGCGAGATCGGCAAGCACTTCCGCGTCGGCACCATGCTGAAGAAGGACGCGGTCGCGGCGCGCCTGAACTCGGAGGAGGGCATCAGCTACACCGAGTTCAGCTACCAGATCCTGCAGGGCTACGACTTCCTCGAACTGCACCGCCAGTACGACTGCAGGCTGCAGTCGGGCGGCAGTGACCAGTGGGGCAACCTGACGAGCGGCACCGACCTCATCCGCAAGGTCGAGGGCGTCTCCGCGCACGCGATCGGCACGCCGCTCATCACCAACAGCGACGGCACCAAGTTCGGCAAGAGCGAGGGCAACGCGATCTGGCTCGACGCCGAGATGTGCTCGCCCTACCGCTTCTACCAGTTCTGGCTCAACCAGGCCGACGCCGACGTGATCGACCGCCTCAAGGTGTTCACCTTCCTCTCGCGCGCCGAGATCGAGGATTACGAGCGCCAGGTCGCTGAAGAGCCGTTCCGCCGCGCCGCCCAGAAGCGTCTCGCGCTCGAGGTGACGACGCTCGTGCACGGCGCAGCGGCGACCCAGGCCGCGATCCACGCCTCCGAGGCGCTGTTCGGGCAGGGCGACCTCGCAGCGCTCGACGCCGTCACTCTCGCCGCGGCGCTCGACGAGCTGCCGGGGGCGGGGGGCGGTCAGGGCGCGTCGATCGCGCAGCTGCTCGTCGACACCGGGCTCGTGACCAGCATCAGCGAAGCGCGCCGGGCGATCAAGCAGGGCGGCGTCTACGTGAACAACGCGCAGGTGCAGGCCGACGACGCGGCGCTCGAGGCGGACGACCTGCTGCACGGATCCTACGCGGTGCTCCGTCGCGGCAAGAAGACCCTCGCGGCCGTCCGCGCGTAACGTTCGCGACGGGGCCGCGCGCGAGGGGTAGCGTGGAGGCATGAGCGAGGATCACGTCTCCACGCACCGCGTCATCGAGCCGAGCGTGCTCTACGTGGGCACGCCCGTCTACCTCGTCGCGACGAGCAATCCGGACGGCTCCCCGAACCTGGCGCCCGCCTCGAGCCATTTCGCCCTGGGCCGCACGCTCGTGCTCGGCCTCGAAGAGGGCGGGCAGTCGCTCGAGAACGTGCGACGACACCCCGAGCTCACCGTCAACTTCATGGCGGCGTCGCAGTGGCGGCACGTCGAGCGGCTCGCTGGCGTCACCGGCCGCGATCCCGTGCCCGAGGAGAAGGCGGGCGAGTACGAGTTCGAGCCGCGCAAGTTCGAGCGCGCGGGGCTGACGCCCTTCGCCTCGGAGCTCGTCGCGCCGCCGCGGGTCGCCGAGGCGCCCATCCAGCTCGAAGCGCGCGCGCTGCGCGTGATCGACTCGAACCGCGGCGAGTTCGGCGTGGTCGAGGCTGAGGTCGTGCGCGTGCACGCCGCCCGTGAGATCACGGTGCCCGGCACCGACCACCTCGATCCCGAGGCGTGGCACCCGCTCATCTACGCCTACCGGCACTTCTACGACCGGGGAGGCGAGGTCGGCTGGACCCGCAAGAGCCCCCTCGTCTCGCCGCCGGAAGCGGTGATCCGCTGGGAGACCGCCGGCGGCGCGTGGCGTCTCCGGGGTGCGGGCGAGGATCGCGCGAGCGTGGAGCTGCTGCGCTGCGATGGCGGCGAGGTCGTCGAGGTGCTCGAACTGAGTGAGCCGCGCGAGCTCCGCTGGGCGGCGGTGCAGGCCGCGGGGCTGGACATTCCCGGCTGACGGGTATTCCATGGGAGTACCGGCCTCGCACCGGATCCGAGCGCCGAGCAAGGAGTGAACCGTGACCGCCCACACGCCGCAGGGCCCCGTCGACGCGAGCCAGACCCCGCGCTACGCGGGCATCGCCACCTTCGCGAAGCTGCCCCGCATCGAAGACGTGCCCTCTGCCGATATCGCGATCGTGGGCGTGCCCTTCGACAGCGGGGTGAGCTTCCGTCCCGGCGCACGCTTCGGCCCCGCGCACGTGCGCGAGGCCTCGCGCCTGCTGCGCCCCTACAACCCGGCCCAGGACGCCTCGCCGTTCGCGCTCAAGCAGGTGGTGGACGCGGGTGACATCTCGGCCAACCCCTTCAACCTCGACGAGGCCGTGCGGGCGGTCGAAGATGCGGCGACCGAGCTGGGGGAGCGGGTCGACAAGATCGTCACCATCGGGGGCGACCACACCATCGCGCTGCCCCTGCTGCGCGCGATCAACAAGAAGCACGGCCCGGTCGCGGTGCTGCACTTCGACGCCCACCTCGACACCTGGGATACCTACTTCGGCGCGCCCACCACGCACGGCACGCCGTTCCGGCGGGCATCCGAGGAGGGGCTGATCGACCTGACAGCCTCGGTGCACGGCGGTATCCGCGGGCCGCTCTACGGCAAGGGCGATCTCGAAGACGACGCGAGACTCGGCTTCCAGATCGTCACCACCGAATTCGTCGAGGAGAACGGCGTGCCCGCCGCGCTCGAGCGCATCCGCGAACGCGTCGGCGATCGACCGCTCTACATCTCGATCGACATCGACGTGCTCGATCCCGCCCATGCGCCGGGCACCGGCACGCCCGAGGCGGGCGGCCTCACGAGCCGCGAGCTGCTGCGTATGCTGCGGGGGCTCGCCGATCTCCGCATCGTCGGTGCCGACGTGGTCGAGGTGGCCCCCGCCTACGACCACGCGCAGATCACGGCGGTCGCCGCGAGCCACATCGTCTACGAACTGGTCACCGCTATGGCGGCCAGGGGCTGACACGGGGCGGGCGCCCCGCCCGCCGGCGCACCGAGTCCGAAGGAGTACTCATGCACACCCCCACCGAAGCTGCGGTGCTCGCCGCCGCCGACGCGATCGTGGCCGCGTTCGCCGCGACCGACACCGAGAGGTATTTCGAGGGTTTCGACGAGTCGGCCTCGTTCGTGTTCCATCCCGAGCCCGCCCGGCTGAACTCCCGGGCCGAGTACGAATCGCTCTGGGCCGGCTGGCTCGTCTCGGGGTGGAGAGTCGTTGCCTGCGAGTCCAGCGATCGGCTCGTGCAGGTCTTCCCCGGCGGTGCCGTGTTCAGCCACACCGTCGCCACGAGCGTCGAGACCGCAGACGGGCCCGAGGCCTACACGGAGCGCGAGACCATCGTCTTCCGGGCCGACGAGGGCGGCGCCCTCGTCGCGATCCACGAGCACCTCTCGACGGTGCCGGGCGAGGGGAGCGCATCATGACCGGCCCCGAGACGATGGCCGTCAACCTCGACGGGCACGACGACTCCGCCGGCCCCGTCCGAGGCACGCAGGGCGTGCTGCGCATCGGCATGATCTGGCTCGCCGCGAACCTCGTGGTGACCACCCTGCTCACCGGCACGCTCTTCGTGCCGGCGGTCTCCTTCGGCACAGCGACGGCGATGATCGTGGTCGGTACCCTCATCGGCGTGGTGGTGCTCGCGCTCGTCGGTAACATGGGCACTCGCACGGGGCTGCCGACCATGGCGCTCACGCGCGGCTCCTTCGGCATCCGCGGCAGTCTCATCCCCGCCGCGGCGAACCTCATCATTCTCATGGGCTGGAGCTGGGTGCAGGCGATGCTCGCGGGCGTCACCGTGAACTACCTCGTCTACGAGGCGACCGGCTTCTCGAACCCGGCCCTCTTCTCGGCGATCTGCCAGGGCGTGGTCGTAGTGCTCGCGATCTTCGGGCACACGGGCATCTCGAGGGTCGAGCCCTGGCTGGCCCTGATGATCCTCGTCGTGATGGGCTTCGTCTTCGCGACCGCCTTCGGCGCGTTCAGCCCAGCGGAGTTCGGCGCGATCCCGGTCGACGCCTCGCTCGGAGGCACGCCCTTCATCACGCTCGACATGGTCATCGCGACCGCGATCTCGTGGACCGTGCTCTCGGCCGATATGAACCGCCACGCCAGGAGCAGCGCCGCGGGCATGGTGGGCTCCGGCGTCGGCTACACGCTCTCCACCTGCATCGCGATGTTCCTGGGCCTCGTCGCCTTCAGCACGGTGCTGCTGCGCGGCGGCGAGGCGGTGCCGTTCGACCCCTCGGTGATCGTGGCGGAGTTCGGCTGGCCGCTCGGCATCGCGATCTTCCTCTCGGTCATGGCGACGAACACGATGGTCGTGTTCGGCATGGTGACGTCGGCGGTGAACGCGCAGTCGAAACGGCACCTGAAGTTCTTGCCGACCGCGCTGGTGCTCGGCGCGATCTCGATCATCGGCTCCACCTTCCTGGGGCTGCTCGGACAGTTCACCGACTTCCTGTTCGTCATCAGCGCGTTCTTCGTGCCGGTCTTCGCCATCATGATCGCCGACTACTACCTCCTGAAGCGGCGCGGCTATTCGCGGCAGATCCTGCACGAGCGCCGTGAGAGCCGCTACTGGTACACCGGCGGCGTGAATTGGGTCGCCGTGGTCGTCTGGGTGGTCGGAGCGGTGCTCTCGTACCTGCTGGCGTATGTGATGCCGAGCCCGATCGGCGCCAACATCCCGGCGTTCGCGGCGAGCTTCGCGCTCTATCTCGGGCTCATGCTGCTCCTCGGCCGGAACGGCGCGCTCGGTCTGCGCGACCCCCGCGACGCCGATCCCGCCGGTCACCTGCTCGACGGCGCCGATGAGACCGCGGCGCTGCGGATCGGGGGCTGAGCGCCGCATGGCGATCATCGATCTCAGCCATCCTCTCGTGACGGGCATGCCCGTCTATCCCGGGGATCCCGGCGTGCGCATCACGCCCGCGCTCGAGCTGGGCGAGCACGGGGTCGCCGTGACTCGCCTCGATCTGGGGTCGCACGCCGGCACGCATCTCGACGCCCCGTCCCACTCGATCGCGGGCGGGCGCAGCGTGGACGAGATCCCGCTCGGGCTGCTCGTGGGGCCGGCGCGGATTCTTCGCGCGTCCGAGTCTGCCCGGGCGAGGATCGAGGAGGGCGATCTCGCGCTCCCCGATCGGCTGCCCGGCATCGTCTGCATCGCCACGGGCTGGGATCGGCGGTTCGGCACCGATGAGATGCTCCGGCACCCGTCGCTCTCCCTCTCGCTCGTCGAAGCGCTATGGGAGCGCGGGGCTCGCGTGCTCGGTGTGGACGCGCTGAGCCCCGATGCGACGGACGGCGGGGACGGCACGCTGCCGGTGCACGAGTTCTGGCTGGGAAGGGACGGCGTGATCGTTGAGAACCTCCGAGGGCTCGAGTTCCTTCCCGACGAGGTCGAGATGTCCCTGCTTCCGCTGCGCGTCGGCGGGGGAGACGGCTCACCGATCCGGGCGATCGCGTTCGTCCCTTGACAGGATCGATCGACGACACGCCCGGGTTCCGGGCCCGAGTTGCGCTGCACCCCCGATCCGCGTAATGTAATTCCTTGTCAGCGCGACGGAGCCGGATGCGAAAGCGGCCGGCTCATTTAAATGCGCAGCAAGCACTGAAAGATGTGCTAAGCTAGACAAGTTGCCTAGAACGGCTCGTGAGAGTGGAAAAGTAGGCGGCAGATCGGCTTCTCGGAGGGCTCGTTTGGGTCGTGTACGGGTGGTGTCTGGTCCTT
>JBEBTD010000069.1:0-10770 GCA_040393965.1 Leucobacter soli
TCGCCTCCCTCATGGTGGGCCGCGCGGTCGAGCTGACCGTGAAGAAGCAGCAGCCAAAGCTCGGCGAGGCCGCGTTCTCGGTCGAGCACCTCACCGTTACCGACCCTTCCGGCCTCGTGCTCGTCGATGACGTGAGCTTCGAGGTGCGCCGGGGCGAGGTGCTCGCCATCGCCGGCGTGCAGGGCAACGGTCAGACCGAGCTCACCGAGGCGATCGTGGGCTTGCAGGACAACGCGCGCGGCAGCGTGAGGCTGGGCGGCAAGGAGCTGCTGGGCCGCAGCGTGCGCGAGATCCTCGACGCCGGTGTGGGCTTCGTGCCCGAGGATCGCAGCGTCGACGGGCTCGTCAAGAAGTTCAGTGTCGCCGAGAACATGATGCTCGACCGTTCGCACGGCGCGCCCTTCGTGAAGGCCGGCACGCTGCAGCTCGGCTATCTCAACGATTTTGCGACGCAGAAGATCGCAGAATTCGACATCCGCACCCAGGGCCCGTCGCAGGCCGCGGGCAGCCTCTCCGGCGGTAACCAGCAGAAGGTCGTGATCGCTCGCGAGCTGAGCCGCGATCTGCAGCTGTTCGTCGCCGCGCAGCCCACGCGAGGCGTCGACGTGGGCTCGATCGAGTTCATCCACCAGCGCATCATCGAGACGCGCGACTCGGGCGTGCCCGTCGTCGTGATCTCGACCGAGCTCGATGAGGTGGGGGCCCTCGCGGATCGCATCATGGTGATGTACCGCGGCAAGGTGGTCGGCATCGTGCCCGGCGACACGCCTCGAGACCGCCTCGGCCTGATGATGGCCGGCATGAGCGAAGGAGCAGCCGCATGAGCCAGACGACGACCTCGACGCCCGCCCAGGGCGCGGGCGCTCCCGAGCCGTCGCGCTGGCGCACAGCCTTCCAGCGCATCACCACGGGCAACGCGATCATCTCGGTGTTCGCCGTGCTCGCGGCGATCCTCGTGGGCTCGGTCATGATCGCCTTCACCGACAAAGACGTGCAGCAGGCATCGAGCTACTTCTTCGCCCGGCCCGGCGACACCCTCGTCGCGATTTGGGACGCGGTTTCGGGCGCATACGTCGCCCTCTTCAAGGGCTCGGTCTACAACTTCGGGGCCGACACCTTCGTGAAGGGCATCCGTCCGCTCACCGAGACCCTGAAGTTCGCCACCCCGCTCATCGCCGCGGGCCTCGGCGTGGGGCTCGCGTTCCGCGCAGGCATGTTCAACATCGGCGGCCAGGGCCAGATCCTGATGGCCGCCGCGGCCGCGGGCTGGGTCGGCACGACCATGCACATGCCCTGGCCGATCCACATGCTCGTCGCGCTCATCGCCGGCATGGCGGTCGCCGCGATCTGGGCCGGCATCGCAGGCTTCCTGAAGGCGCGCACCGGCGCGCACGAGGTGATCGTCACGATCATGCTCAACCACATCGCCGTCTACCTGCTGGCCTGGATGCTCGCCACCCAGGGCGTGCTGCAGGCGCCCGGCTCCAAGAACCCGAAGACCGCGGCCATGGCAGAGACCGCCATTCTGCCGCCGCTGCTCGGCCCCCAGTTCAAGCTGCACATGGGCCTGCTGCTCGCGCTCATCGCCGTCGCCTTCAGCTGGTGGCTGCTCGAGCGCTCGAGCCTCGGCTTCCGCTTCAAGGCGGTCGGCGAGAACCCCGACGCGGCGAAGGTCGCCGGCATCAACGTCGGGCGCATGTACTTCGTCGCGATGCTCATCGCGGGCGCGCTGGTCGGCATCGCGGGCGTCAGCCAGGTGCAGGGCACCGTGACCTCCGGCTTCGGCGGCGACATCGACGCGGGTATCGGCTTCGACGCGATCACCGTGGCGCTGCTCGGCAGGTCATCGCCCATCGGCATCCTCGGCGCGGGCATCCTCTTCGGAGCCTTCAAGGCCGGCGGTTTCGCGATGCAGGCCTCCGAGGGCATCCCCGTCGAGATCGTGCTCGTCGTGCAGTCCCTCATCGTGCTCTTCATCGCGGCTCCGCCGCTCGTGCGGGCGATCTTCCGCCTGCCCGACCCCGAGCGCAAGCGGCGAAAGCAGCAGCGCCAGAAGAAGGAGGTGTCGGCATGAGCGCCACGACCGCGATTCCCGACCAGGGCCCCGTGAGCGAACAGCTCCGCCGGGTCAAGGTGACCTCCTGGAAGGCCCCCTCGATCTTCGCGATCTTCGCGGTGCTCTTCGCGCTGCTGCCGCTGCTCGCGCCGCGGGAGGGCGACACGACCTTCCGGCTCGTGGCCGGCCACGAGCTGCTGGCCCTGCCCGATCTGGTCGTTCCGGCGAACACCACTGCCTGGATCTCGGCCGTCTTGCTGCTCGCCTGCGCCGGGCTGTCGTTCTGGTTCGCCTCCCGCCACCGCAGCACCCCGCTCTGGCTGACGGCCGCCTACGTCGTGGTGCTGCTCGTCGGCTTCCTCGCCTGGGCCGCGTCCGGCGGCACGATCCCGATGATCGGCCTGCTCGGCGGTGCGCTCGCCCTGGCCACCCCGCTCGTCTTCGGCGCGCTCGGCGGCGTGATCGGCGAGCGCGCGGGCGTCGTGAACATCGCCATCGAGGCGCAGCTGCTCTCGGGCGCGTTCAGCGCCGCCGTGGTCGCCTCGATCACCGGCACCCCGTGGGCCGGCCTCGTCGCCGCGATGGTCGCGAGCGTGCTCGTCAGCCTGGTGCTCGGCGTCTTCGCGATCACCTACTTCGTCGACCAGGTGATCGTCGGCGTCGTGCTCAACGTGCTCGTGATCGGCGTCACCACCTTCCTCTACAGCAAGGTGCTCTCGGCCAACACGGCGGCGCTCAACTCGCCCGAGCCGTTCCGGGCTCTGCCGATCCCCGGCCTCAGCGAGATCCCGATCATCGGTCCCGTGTTCTTCCGCCAGACCGTCATCGTCTACATCATGTACTTCGTGGTCGCGGCGGTCGCCTTCAGCATGTACCGCACTCGCTGGGGCCTGCGCCTGCGCGCGGTCGGCGAGCACCCGCAGGCCGCCGACACGGTCGGCATCAAGGTCGCGAAGACCCGCTACCTGAACCTCATGCTGGCGGGCGCGATCACCGGCCTCGGCGGCGCGTTCTACACGCTCGCCTCGGTGCCCTCCTTCAACCGGGAGATGACGGCCGGCGCCGGCTTCATCGCCCTCGCGGCGGTCATCTTCGGCAAATGGGATCCGATCAAAGCGACCCTCGCAGCGTTGCTGTTCGGCTTCGCGACCAATCTGCAGGGCGTGCTCTCGGTCATCGGCTCCCCGGTGCCCAGCCAGTTCATGCTCATGCTGCCCTACCTGGTCACCATCTTCGCGGTGGCCGGGCTCGTCGGCAGATCGCGGGCGCCGGCGGCCGACGGCAAACCGTACATCAAAGCCTGATCGCGAACGGAGGGAGCCCATGATCGACGACACTGTCTGGTCGACGCTGCACAGTGCGGCGCACGACGCGATGTTGAAGGCCTACGTGCCCTACTCGGGCTACCCGGTCGGCGCGGCGGCGATCGTCGACGACGGTCGCCTCGTGAGCGGATGCAACGTCGAGAACGCCTCGTACGGGCTCACGCTCTGCGCCGAATGCTCGCTCGTCTCGCAGCTGCAGATGACCGGAGGCGGCAAGCTCGTCGCCTTCGTCTGCGTGAACCGCGACGACCAGGTCATCATGCCATGCGGCCGCTGCCGCCAGCTGCTCTACGAGCACTCGGCGGAGGGCATGATCCTCGACACCGTGTCGGGGCTGCGCACGATCGATCAGGTGATCCCAGACGCCTTCGGGCCCCGAGACCTCGAGGCCACCGCCTCGCGAAAGGACTGAGCCGAGCATGAGCGTGGAGCCCTTCGACGCCGTAGACGTGATCCGTGCGAAGCGCGATGGGGGAGCGGTGCCCGAGCCCGCCCTCCGCTGGATGGTCGACGCCTACACCCGCGGCTACGTGAGCGATGCGCAGATGGCCTCGTTCGCGATGGCCGTCTTCCAGCGCGGCATGGAGCGCGACGAGATCCGCGTCATGACCGACGCCATGATCGCCTCGGGCGAGCGCATGAGCTTCGCCTCGCTCGGCAAGAAGACCGTCGACAAGCACTCCACGGGCGGCGTCGGCGACAAGATCACCCTGCCGCTCGCCCCGCTCGTCGCCTCCTTCGGCGTCGCCGTGCCGCAGCTCTCGGGCCGCGGCCTCGGCCACACAGGCGGCACCCTCGACAAGCTGGAGTCGATTCCCGGCTGGCGCGCGTCGCTCACGAACGAGGAGATCTTCTCGCAGATGGCGGGCGAAACCGGCGCGGTCATCTGCGCCGCGGGCGCCGGGCTCGCGCCGGCCGACAAGAAGCTGTACGCCCTGCGCGACGTGACCGGCACGGTCGACTGCATCCCGCTCATCGCCTCGAGCATCATGTCGAAGAAGATCGCCGAGGGCACCGATGCGCTCGTGCTCGACGTCAAGTTCGGCTCAGGCGCATTCATGCAGCGCGAGGATCAGGCTCGCGAGCTCGCCCGCACCATGGTCGAGCTGGGCACCGACTCGGGCGTCGCGACCACCGCGCTGCTCACCGACATGAACGTGCCGCTCGGCCTCGCCATCGGCAACGCGAACGAGGTGCGCGAGTCGGTCGAGATCCTCGCAGGCGGAGGCCCGGCCGATGTGCGCGAGCTCACGATCGCCCTCGCTCGGGAGATGCTCGCGCTCGCCGGCCTCCCCGACGCCGATGTCGAGGGCGCGCTCGACGGTGGCCGCGCGATGGACTCGTGGCGCCTGATGATCGAGGCCCAGGGCGGTGACCCGGACGCTCCGCTGCCCGTCGCGAGCGAGACCCACACGGTCGTCGCCGGCTCGGCGGGAGTCGTCGACCGCATGGAGGCGCTGCCCTTCGGCATTGCCGCCTGGCGGCTCGGTGCGGGCCGGGCGCGAGCCGAAGACGCGGTCGTGCACTCGGCCGGCATCGACCTGCACGTGAAGCCGGGCGACGCCGTCGCGGCGGGGCAGCCGCTCTTCACGCTTTCCGCCGAGGACGCGGCGCGCTTCGACCGGGCGCTCGAGGCCCTCGATGGCGCCTACGGGATCGGCGAGCCCGGCACGGAGCCCGATCCTCGTCCGCTCGTGCTCGAGAAGATCACGGCCTGAGCCGACCGGGTCTCAGGGGCGCCTCAGCTCGAAGGCGCGTGCGCGCTCAGGAACTCGTACATCTCGGTGTCGTCCACGCCCGGGAAGGTGCCCGTCGGCAGCGGCGAGAGCACATGCGCGTGCATGCGCGCGCTCGCCCACGCCCGGCCGTCCCAGCGTTCGAGCAGATCCTCGTCGGGGGTGCGGCAGCACGCGGGATCGGGGCAGGTGGACACCGAGCGGGCCGTCGTGTCCCGACCCCGGAACCACTTGGCGTCGTCGAAGCGAACGCCGCAGGTGATCGAGAAGGCGCCCTGCGCGAGCTCCCCGATCTGCGCACTCGACCAGAAGGTGCCCTCAGGGGTGTCGGTGTACTGGTAGAACTCGCTCGTGCGGTTGGTGCGGTCGAAGGCCGTGCGCCCCGACCATTTGCGGCACACCACCTGCCCCTCGATGGATCCGCTGTCGTCGGTCGGCAGCGGCAGTCCGTCGTTCTCGTAGCCGCGCACGATGCCGCCGTTCGCCTCGAGGCGGTAGTGATGCACTTCGAGATCGAGGTGCTTCGTCGCGAGGTTCGTGAACCGGTGGGCGGCGGCCTCGTGGGTGACGCCGAAGGTGTCTCGCAGATCCTCGATTGCGAGGTTGCGCTGCTTCTTCGCCTGCAGCAGGAACTCCGCCGCTCGGGTCTCGGGCATCAGGCAGGCCGAGGCGAAGTAGTTGATCTGCAGCCGCTGCTCGAGGAACTCGGCATAGCTCGAGGGCTTCTCGTGCCCGAGCACGCGGTGCGCCATGGCCTGCAGCGCGAGCGAGCGCAGACCGTGGCCGCCGGGGATCGAGGCGGGAGGGAGGTAGATGCGCCCGTTCTCGATGTCGGTGATGCTGCGGGTGTTGGAGGGGAGGTCGTCGACGAAGATGAGGGTGAAACCGAGCTTCTCGGCCAGCACTGCCACCTCTCGGTGCGTGACGGCGCTCGTGGAGTCGTGGCCGATGCTGAGCATCAGCTCTTCGGCGACTCGCTCGATATCGGGCAGGTGGTTGCCGAGCTCGCGCATCTTCAGCCGGATCACGGTGTTCGCGCGGCGCGCCTCCTCGGGTGTGGCCGCGGCGGCTCGGGATCTGCGGGCGAGCTCGCGGTGCAGGCCGATGAGCGATTCGAGCGCCTCGTCGCTGAGCGTGCGAGGCGTGCGCACGTGCGGCAGCTGCAGCTGCTGGTAGAGGGGAGAGCGCTGCGCCCGCTCGAGCTCGAGCTCCATCGCGCTGCGAGGGTCGGGCGCTTCGCGCCGCAGCAGTTCGGCAGGGTCGATGCCGAGTTCGCGGGCGATCGCCTGCAGCAGGGAGAGCCTGGGCTCGCGCTTGCCGTTCTCGATGAGGGAGAGCTGGCTGCCGACGACGCCGACGCGTTCGCCGAGGGCGTCGAGGGTGAGGCCGGCGCGAGTGCGGAAATGCCGGATGCGCTTGCCCAGCAGCATCTTGTGCAGGGCGTCTTCGTGTGCGGACTGCCAGGAATCGGGGGCCATGTCTTGACTATACGGCAAGAATTGCAATTCTTTACAAGCCGAATTCACCTTGCAGCCATGCACAGTTCACTCAGAATGGTGTTACATCCACTTCTTGACAAGGAGAAACGAACGCATGGGCAGTGCATCGACTCTTGACACCGCGACCTCGGTCGCCGACCTCGTCCGCGAGAACGCGACCACGCAGAACCCCGAGGTGGTGCAGTGGGTCGTCGAAGTGGCCGAACTGACGAAGCCCGACGCGGTCGTCTGGTGCGACGGCTCGCAGGACGAGTGGAACCGCATCACGAGCGAGATGGTCGAGGCCGGCTCGCTGATCCCGCTCAACAAGGATCTGCGTCCGGGCAGCTTCCTCGCGCGCTCGCACCCCGCCGACGTCGCCCGGGTCGAGGATCGCACCTTCATCTGCAGCGAGGACGAGGCCGACGCCGGCCCCACCAACAACTGGCGCGCACCGGCCGACATGAAGGCCGAGCTGATGCCGCTCTTCGACGGCAGCATGCGCGGCCGCACGATGTACGTCGTGCCCTTCTCCATGGGCCCCGTCGGCGGAGCCATCACGCAGCTCGGCATCGAGATCACCGACTCGCCCTACGCCGTGCTCAACATGCGCATCATGACCCGCATGGGCCAGGCTGCACTCGACGGCATCGCCCCGGGCAGCGAGTGGGTGCGCACCGTGCACTCGGTCGGCGCCCCCCTGGTCGACGGCGCCGAGGACGTGGCATGGCCGTGCAACGACCTCAAGTACATCACCCACTTCCCTGAGACCCTCGAGGTGTGGTCGTACGGCTCGGGCTACGGCGGCAACGCCCTGCTCTCGAAGAAGTGCTTCGCGCTGCGCATCGCCTCGGTGATGGGACGCAAGGAGGGCTGGCTCGCCGAGCACATGCTGCTGCTCAAGCTGACCAACACCCAGACCGGCAAGGCCTACCACCTCTCGGCGGCCTTCCCCTCGGCCTGCGGCAAGACCAACCTCGCGATGCTGCAGCCCACGATCCCCGGCTGGAAGGTCGAGACCATCGGCGACGACATCGCCTGGCTGCGCCCCGGCAAGGACGGCCGCCTCTACGCGATCAACCCCGAGGCGGGCTTCTTCGGCGTCGCCCCCGGCACCGGCGAGTCGACCAACCCGGTCGCCATGGAGACCCTGTGGGGCAACACCATCTTCACCAACGTCGCGCTGACCGACGACGGCGACGTCTGGTGGGAGGGCAAGACCGATGAGGTGCCCGCTCACCTGATCGACTGGCAGGGCGACGACTGGACGCCCGAGGCCGACCGCCCCGCCGCCCATCCGAACTCGCGCTTCACCGTGCCGATCCAGCAGACGCCGACCCTTGCCGACGACTGGTTCGAGCAGGACGGCGTGCCCCTCGACGCGATCCTCTTCGGCGGACGCCGCGCCACCAACGTGCCCCTCGTCGCCCGCTCCCTCTCGTGGCAGCACGGCGTGTTCCTCGGCGCCACCATCTCGTCCGAGAAGACCGCCGCCCAGGAGGGCACCGTCGGCGAGTTGCGCCGCGATCCCTTCGCGATGCTCCCGTTCTGCGGCTACAACATGGCCGACTACTGGGGCCACTGGCTCGAGATGGGCGAGAAGCTCGGCGAGAAGGCTCCGAAGATCTTCCAGGTGAACTGGTTCCGCAAGGGCGCCGACGGCCGCTTCCTGTGGCCCGGATTCGGCGACAACTCGCGCGTGATCGACTGGATCATCCGCAGCGTCGAGGGCGAGGTCGAGGGGCAGCGCACCGCGATCGGCACCGTGCCCGCCGAAGGCGAGCTCAACATCGCAGGCATCGAGCAGGTCGAGGCCGACCTCGAGGAGCTCTTCGCCATCGATCCCGCATCGTGGCTCGCCGAATGCGATCTCACAGAGGAGTTCTTCGCCCGCTTCGGCGACCGCCTCCCCGAGACTCTCGCGAACGAGCTGCGCGAGCTGCGGCAGCGCCTCGGCGCCTAGCCCGCCGCACACAGACCGTGAGCCCTGCAGTTCTGCCCGACTGCGGGGCTCACTACTTTTCGGCGAGGATCGCGGCTGCGCCGGCGCTCGCTTCGAAGATAGGCTGAATCTGGCCCAAACGCGAGGTGCGCCGGCGCGGCGCGCAGAGCCGCCGCCTCGCCCCGAACGACCCCCCCATAGCCCAACTGGCAGAGGCAGCCGACTTAAAATCGGCGCAGTCTGGGTTCGAATCCCAGTGGGGGGACCGAGATTCTCAGAGGAAGGTGAGGGCGAGATGGTCTTCGCCAAGTTCGTGCTGATCGCGGTGATCGTCACGGTCGTCGTGCTCGGCATCGTCGTGCGCATCCGCCGCATGCGCCGTTGAGCGCAGCGCATGCGCGACGCCGCGTTCGCCTTCCGATCCGTTACCCCGCGGCGCGGAGCTCGCCACGCGCCGTGCCGGCGCGATGCGTGGCGTCGTCTCGCACGGCCGGCCGGGGTGAAACGCGGGGTGAATTGGCCCCTTCGGCCGCCTGCGACCCCCTGCGACTCTCTATCGTGAATGGTGGCGAATCACTCGCTGAATGCTCTGCCCCGCGGCCAAGCTCCCGGTTGCGGGGCAGAACTGTGTCCGGGGCGAGCCTCTGAGCAGCCCTCCGGCGCCCGAGCCGGAGACAGGCGATGAGCCGGCGCAGCACCCCGGTCTAGACTTTCGGCATGACACTGGATCTCGCCGCGCCGGAGCTGCTCGCGGCCGCCGAGCGGCAGCCGTGGCGTCGTCCGGGGAGCTACTGGCCCGCCCTCGCCGAGGCCACCGCCGAGCGCAGCGCACCTGTGGTCGCCCTCGGCGTCGAGGCGCTCTGCTTCAACGCGCACGATCTGCTGCGGCGGGCCGCGGGCACACCGATCCGCGTCGCCTCCAAATCGCTGCGCGTGCGCGGTGTGCTCGATGCCGTGCTCGCCCTTCCCGGCTACCGGGGCGTGCTCGCCTACACGCTCGCGGAGGCGATCTGGCTCAGCGAGACGGTCGACGATGTGGTGGTCGCCTACCCCAGTGCCGATCGCGCGGCCATCGCGGCGCTCGCCGCCGACGAGCGGACGGCGAGCCGGGTGACGGTGATGGTCGACGACGAGGATCAGCTCGTGCTGATCGACCGCGTCGCAGGGCCCGGATCGCGAGCGCCGATCCGCGTCTGCCTCGACTTCGATGCCTCCTATCAGGCGGGCCCGCTCGGCCGGGTCGGCGCACTGCGCTCCCCGGTGCATGAGCCCGCTCAGCTGCGCGCCCTCGCCGAGCGGGTGCTGCGTCGGCCCGGGTTCGAGCTCGTCGGCATCATGTCGTACGAGGCGCAGATCGCGGGCGTCGGCGACCGGCCGGTCGGCCGGCCGGCGGAGGGAGCGCTCATGCGCATCGTGCAGCGTCTGAGCGCCGCCGAACTCGCCGAGCGCCGGGCGGAGGCCGTCGCAGCCGTGCGCGAGATCGCTCCGCTCGAGTTCGTGAACGGCGGGGGCACCGGCTCCCTCGAGCGCACCGCTGCCGAGGAGGCGGTGACGGAAGTCGCGGCGGGCAGCGGCCTCTTCGGCCCCCACCTCTTCGACCACTACCGCGCGTTCTCACCGGCTCCGGCGGTCGCGTTTGCGCTCGACGTGGTGCGGCGCCCGGACGAGCGGACGGCCACCGTGCTCGGAGGCGGGTGGATCGCCTCCGGCCCCGCCGGGGCCGATCGGCTGCCGCATCCGGTCTGGCCCGCCGGGCTCGCCTACTCGCCCCGCGAAGGAGCGGGGGAGGTGCAGACCCCGCTCGTCTCGAAGCGCGCGCTGCGCCTGGCGGTCGGCGACCGGGTCTGGATGCGCCACACCAAGTCCGGCGAGCCGATGGAGCATGCGAACGAGGCGGTTCCCGTGCGGTACGCTCCGACGGCGGTCTCAGGCCCGGCCGGCACGGCCGGGCGATCCTCGGCCCTCGCGGCCATGCCCACCTATCGAGGCGAAGGGAAGTGCTTCCTATGACGGGGAACTGGCGAAACTGGGCTCGCACCGAGCGCTCGCAGCCCGTGCTCGAGGTCGCCCCGCGCAGCATCGAGCAGGTCATCCGCGCCGTGCAGCGTGCCCGTGAGACGGGGCACGCCGTGAAACCCATCGGCGCCTCTCATAGCTTCACCGCCATCGGCGCGACCGACGGCGTGCGGCTCGGCATGAGTCGCCTGCGCGGCCTGGTCGACGTCGACCTCGA
>JBEBTD010000070.1:0-10470 GCA_040393965.1 Leucobacter soli
GCACGTAGCCGAGCTTCCAGGCGAGGTTCCAGCCGTCCTGCATCGACACGTTCATACCCTGGCCGGCCTTCGCGCTGTGGGTGTGGCAGGCGTCGCCCATCAGGAAGACGCGGGCCTTGCCGTCAGGCGAGGTCGCCTCGTCGTCGAAGCGGTCGGTAAGGCGGTGCGCGACCTCGTAGATGCTGTTCCAGGCGACGCTCTTCACCTCGAGCGTGTAGGGGTGCAGGATGGCGTTCGCACGCTCGACCACCGATTCGAGCGGTGTGCGGCGCACCTTGCCGCCGTCGTCCTCGGGCACCTCGCCGAGGTCGACGTAGATGCGCGCGAGATAGTTGCCCTCGCGGGGGATGTGCAGGATGCTTCCGGCCTCGCTGTGGATGATGCACTTCTTGCGATAGTCGGGGAAGTCGGTGACGGGCAGCACGTCCATCACTCCCCAGGCGTGGTACGACTGGTTGCCTCGCAGCGAGCCTCCGATCGACGCGCGCACGGCAGAGCGGGCGCCGTCGGCGCCGATGACGTACTTCGCCCGCACCACACGCGTCTCGCCTCGTTGCACGTCGGAGTCGACCGTGTTGATGCCCGCACCGCTGTAACCGCTGACCTCGCGCAGCGTGACGGCGACGGGGTACTCCCCCTCGCCGGTGACCTCGAGGCCGACGAACTCCCAGCCGTAGTCGACGTCGCCGCGAGCAGGGGCGCGCCGGGCGTACTCGGCGAAGTAGTCGATCACGCGCGCCTGGTTGACGATGAGGTGCGGAAACTCGCTGATGCCGGCCGGGTCGTCGGGGGTGAAACCGGTGCGGATGATGTTTGCCGGGTTCTCGGGATCGGGGTTCCAGAATGCCGTTTCGGTGATCTGGTAGGCCTCCTGGATGATCTGCGGCGCGAAGCCGAAGGCCTGGAAGGTCTCGACGCTGCGCGCCTGGATGCCGTCGGCCTGACCGAGCTCGAGGCGTCCGTCGCGGCGCTCGACGATGCGGGTGACGACGCCGGGGAACATCGCGAGCTGGGCGTGCGCGGCGATGCCGGCCGGGCCGGAGCCGACGATCAGCACGTCGACCTCGTCCGGCAGGCGCTCCGGTCGATCGAGCCCTACGCCCGCCGCTGGCAGCACCCGCGGATCCGTGGACACGTAGCCGTGGTGATGGAACTGCACCTTGTCTCCTCACTGCACTGTGAACGGCGCGAAGTCTCGCCCGCCGCATGTTCTATATTTGAACACGAGTTCTAACTATTGCACAGCAAGCATATGCCGCTCTCGCGCGAATGCCAAGCCCGCGATCCCATTCTCCCGCCGCAGGGCCGCATTCGGCGAGCATCAAACCCGATCTTGGCGACGGTGAACGGTTCGAGGCGCGGGCAGCGAGCAGTACGGTGACGGGCGACGGTGAACGGCACCGCAACGGCGAGCGGCACCGCAACGGCCGAAGACGAGCAGCCGCCCGAATGCGGGCAGGAGGGGAAGGCGGCAGCGCAGCGCCCGTGCGGGCAGTATCGCGCCGCAGCGAAACGGGCGGCCCGGAGGGGCTACTCCCCGAGCCGCTTGCGCGACGCGATGGCCCGGTCGGCCTCGCGCTTGTCCTGCTTCTCGCGCAGGGTCTGGCGCTTGTCGTATTCCTTCTTGCCCTTGGCGAGCGCGACCTCGACCTTCGCCCGGCCGTCCTTGAAGTACAGCTGCAGCGGCACGATCGTCATGCCGCCCTCGCGGGTCTTCTGATAGAGCTTGTCGATCTGCTGGCGATGCAGCAGCAGTTTGCGCTTGCGGCGGGGCGCGTGGTTCGTCCACGAGCCGTTCAGATATTCAGGGATGTAGGCAGCGTCGAGCCACGCTTCACCGTGCTCGATGAAGACGTATCCGTCGACCAGCGAGGCGCGACCCATGCGCAGCGACTTGACCTCGCTGCCCGTGAGCACGAGACCCGCCTCGTAGGTGTCGAGGATGTGGTAGTCGTGCCGCGCCTTCTTGTTCGACGCGATCAGTTTCTGACCGGTCTCTCTAGGCATGCCGTACAGTCTAGCGCCACCGCGGGTCGCGCAGCCCCTCACCCCGAGCCAGAGAAACCGCGAACGTGCACGTTGTCGCCGAACGAGCACCCTGCGCACCGGCCACAACCGGCACGCTCGGCAACATCGTGCACGCTCACGGGAAGGGTACGGGACGGGGAGCGGGAAGAGCAGGAGGGAGATTGACCGGCCGAACGAGGATCGGGCGCCGCCGAGCGGCGCCCCTCACACCCGCAGGTACCGGCTGATCGCAACCTTCGCGGCGATCGCGCTGAGCACCACGCCGACGCCCACGAGGATCGGGGGCACGATCAGCGACTGCTCGACCGTGATGTAGCTCGTGAAGGGCACGTTCGCGACGAGGAAGTCCTGCACGAAGAACTTGACCACCGCGACCGAGGCCGCGCCCGCGAGCACCGAGCCGATGAGCGCGGCGACGATGCCCTCGATGATGAACGGCGTCTGGATGAAGCGGTTCGAGGCTCCGACGAGACGCATGATGCCGATCTCACGCCTTCGCGAGAACGCGGAGAGCCGGATCGTGGTCGAGATCAGCAGCACCGCGGCCACGAGCATGAGACCCGCGATGCCGATCGCGGTGTAGCTGGCGACGCCGAGGAAGAGGAAGATGCGGTCGAGCAGGCTCCGCTGATCGCTCACGCTCTGCACTCCCGGCACGCCCGAGAACGTCTCCTGGATGATGGCCGAGCGAGATGGATCCTCGAGCTTCACCCAGAAGGTCTGGTTGAGCTGTTCCGGGCGCGTGATGTCGAGGATCGGATTGCCCTCGAACTGCTTCTGGAACTCCTTGTAGGCCTGATCGTGGTCGACGAAGAAGTAGTCGTCGATGTAGGGGGCCAGCACGTCCGAGCCGAGCGCCTCCTCGACCGCGGCGATCTGCTCCTCCCCCGCATCCTGTCCGTCGCACGTGGCGGTCTGATCGAACTGCGTGCAGAGGTAGATCGCGACCTGGGCGCGGTCGTACCAGAAGGTCTTCATCTGCTGCACCTGCAGCTGCATGAGGATGGCGGCGCCCACGAAGGTGAGCGACACGAAGGTCACGAGCACCACCGAGATGACCACGCTGAGGTTGCGGCGCAGACCGCTCCACACCTCGCCGAGCACAAGTCCGAGTCTCATCGCACCGGCCCCACATCCGTCTGATCGTCGCCCGGGGTCAGCCCCAGCGCCTCCGCATAGCTGCCGGGCGGCGGAGCGGGAGCCTTGCGTTCGGCCAACCGCTCGCCGGTTCGCGGGGCGCGCACCGTGAGATCGAGGTCCTCGTCATCCGGCTCGTCGGCGGGAGCGGCTTGCGTCCACGGCACGGCCGGGTTCGGCTCGTCGAGGATCGGCACCGCCGTCTGCGAGCTCTCCTCCGCGGGCGCGCGCCGATCCTCGTCGACCTCCTCGAGACCGGCCTCGGCCTCGAAGGCGGCCTCCTCCGGCTGCGGAGGCTCGGGATCCTCGGGAGCCGCAATCGGAACGACCTCGGCGGCGAGCGTCGCCCGCACCACGTCCTCGCTCGTGCGCAGCACTCGCACCCCTGCCTCGGTGAGATCGTCGAGCGGGATCGAGGCGGTCTCGCCGTAGCCGCCGCGCTGCTCGTCGCGCACGATCACACCCTGCGAGAGCTCGATGACGCGCTGCTGCATGATGTCGACGAAGGTCGCCTCGTGCGTGGCCATCACGACAGTCGTACCGGAGGCGTTGATCGCGCGCAGCAGCTGCATGATGCCGAGGCTCGTCGCGGGATCCAGGTTGCCGGTGGGCTCGTCGGCCAGCAGGATCGCCGGCTTGTTCACGATCGCGCGGGCGATCGCGACGCGCTGCTGCTCGCCGCCCGAGAGCTCATGAGGGAAACGCTTCGACTTGCCGCCGAGACCGACCATCTCCAGCACATCGGGCACGGCCTCCTGGATGAAGCCGCGCGACTTGCCGATCACCTGCAACGAGAAGGCGACGTTGTCGTACACGGTCTTGTTCGCGAGCAGACGGAAGTCCTGGAAGACGACGCCGAGGTTGCGGCGGAAGTAGGGCACCTTGCGGTTCGAGATCTTGCCGAGGTCGTGGCCTAGCACGTGCACTCGGCCGCCCGTGGGCTGCTCCTCGCGCAGGATGAGTCGCAGGCAGCTCGATTTGCCGGAGCCCGAGGCCCCGACGATGAACACGAACTCCCCGCGGTCGATGTTGAGACTCACACCGTCGAGTGCGGGGCGCTTCGTGCCCCGGTACTTCTTGCTGACGCTCTCGAAAAGGATCATGACCTGACCGAGACTACGCCCCCGGCGGGCGCGCCCCCCGATGGCGCGCCGGAGGCGACGTCCACACAGCGGTTATTCAGCGAGCCTCAGTCCTTCTTCAGCGAGCGCCAGCGGATGCCCGCCGCGATGAAGCCGTCGAGGTCGCCGTCGAAGACCGCGTCGGGCTGCGACGACTCGTGCCCGGTGCGCAGATCCTTCACCAGCTGCTGGCCGTAGAGGAAGTAGGAGCGGATCTGATCCCCCCAGCTCGCGGTGATGCTGCCGGCGAGCTCCTTCTTCTTCGCGGCCTCCTCCTCGCGCTGCAGCAGCAGCAGGCGGGTCTGCAGCACGCGCATGGCCGCGGCACGGTTCTGGATCTGCGACTTCTCGTTCTGCATGGAGATGACGATGCCCGTGGGCAGGTGGGTGATGCGCACCGCGGAGTCGGTCGTGTTCACCGACTGGCCGCCGGGGCCCGAGGATCGGAACACGTCGACGCGGATGTCGCTCTCGGGGATGTCGACCTCGGTCGCCTCCTCGAGCAGCGGGATCACCTCGACGCCGGCGAAGCTGGTCTGCCGCTTGTCTGCCGAGCCGAAGGGGCTGATGCGGGCCAGGCGGTGCGTGCCCGCCTCGACCGAGATGGTGCCGAAGGCGTAGGGCGCATCGATCTCGAAGGTCGCGGACTTGATGCCCGCGCCCTCGGCGTAGGAGGTGTCGAGCACCTTCGTCGGGTAGTCGTGCTGCTCGGCCCAGCGCAGGTACATGCGCAGCAGCATCTCGGCGAAGTCGGTCGCGTCGTCACCGCCGGCGCCGGAACGGATCGTCACCACGGCCGCGCGTTCGTCGTACTCACCGGAGAGCATGGTCTGCACCTCGAGCTCCGAAACGGTCGCCTCGATCTCCACGAGCTCCGCGGCAGCCTCGGCTTCGACGGCCTCGTCATCGGCCTCGCGGGCGAGCTCGACGAGCACCTCCAGGTCGTCGATGCGGGACTCGACTCCGCGCAGCTTGCTCACGCGCGACTTGCGGTGGCTGAGACCGCTCGTGACCTTCTGCGCGGCATCGGGGTCGTCCCACAGGCCGGGCGCGGCCGCCTGCTCCTCGAGCTCGACGATCTCTCGCTCGAGGCGCGGCAGATCGAGCACCGCCGCGATGTCGGTGTAGGTGGATCGGATCGCGCGGATGCGGGCGCTGAAGTCGATGTCGAGCATGATGCTCCAGCCTACAAGACGGAGGGGCCGGGGCATCCGCCCCGGCCCCTCGATCCTCGAAGGAACTCCCGCGACCGCTAGGCCCGCGAGAGCCGCTTCCGCTTGTTGATGTTCACCATCTGCACGATGATCACGAGCAGCAGCGCGCCGAAGAACACGATCGACGCCAGCACGTTCGCCTGCGCCGGTACGCCCTTGAGCGCCGAGACGTAGATGAACTTCGGGAACGTCGTCGCGGTGCCCGCGTTGAAGTTCGTGATGATGAAGTCGTCGAACGAAAGCGCGAACGACAGCAGCGCGGCGCCGATGATGCCGGGAGCCAGCATCGGCAGCGTGATGCGCCAGAACACCTGCCCGGGCGACGCGTACAGGTCGCGACCCGCCTCTTCGATCGCGGGGTTGAGCGAGGCCACGCGGGCCTTCACCGCCACCACCACGTACGAGATGCAGAACATCGTGTGGGCGAGGATGATCGTGCCGATGCCCTTCTCCACGCCCGCGAGCAGGAACTGCGCCGCGAGGCCCGCGCCGAGCACGACCTCGGGAGTCGCCATGGGCGTGAAGAGCAGCAGGCTCACCGTCGAGCGGCCCTTGAACTTGTACCGCACGAGCGCGATCGCGATCATCGTGCCGAGCACGGTCGCGATGACCGTCGCGACGACGCCGACGAGGATGCTGTTGCCGAAGGCCGTGCACACCTGCGGCGCGCCGCACGGGTTCTGCCAGTTGTCGAGCGTGAAACCGCGCCAGATGATGTTGTTGCGCCCCGCATCGTTGAACGAGAACAGCACCACGTGCGCGATCGGCAGCAGCAGGTAGATGAGCGTGATGGCGCCGACGACCGGCACGAACGCCTTGCCGAGAGAGAAGTTCTTCACAGCAGATCCTCCGCCCCGCTCTTACGGACATAGGTCGCGACCAGCACCAGGATGATGAGCATCAGGATGATCGAGAGCGCGGCCGCCATCGGATAGTTCTGAGTCTGCAGGAAGTTCGACTCGATCACGTTGCCGATCATGGTGGTGCCCGTGCCGCCCAGGAACTCCCGGGAGGCGTTCACGTAGTCGCCCGACATCGGGATGAAACTGAGCAGCGTGCCGGAGACCACGCCGGGCATCGACAGCGGCAGCGTGATCTTGCGGAACACGGTCACCGGCGACGCGTAGAGGTCGGATCCGGCCTCGACGAGCCGCAGGTCGAGCGCCTGCAGCGAGGCGAACATCGGCAGCACCATGAATGGGATGAAGTTGTAGACCAGACCGAAGATCACCGAGAAGTGGGTGCCGATGATCTCGCTCGGCAGGATCGACTTCCATGCCAGGGTGCGCAGCAGGAAGCTGATGAAGAAGGGCGCGACCACGAGGATCAGCAGCACGCCCTGCAGCATCGGCTTGCTGCGCACCTTGACGCCGATCAGGTAGGCCAGCGGGTAGCTGATCAGCAGGCCGATGATCGTGGCCGTGATCGCGTAGGCGAAGGAGCGCAGCAGCTGCGGCCAGTACTCCTGCATCGCGACCCAGTAGTTCGAGAACTGGGCGGCGGCCACGTACTGGCCGATGCCCCCCGTCTCGGCGGGCGCCTGCAGCGAGGTGATGGCGAGCTGGATGAACGGTGCCACGAAGAACAGCAGCATGTAGGCGATGCCCGGTGCGAGCAGCACCAGGGCGACCAGGCTCTTCTTGGTGGGGTTCTGCTCGACTGCCTTCGCGCTGCCGGAGAACGCGGTGAATGCCATGTGCGCCTCCTATTCGGCGAGGCTCGCCTGCGTGGCGATCGCTCGTGTCGAGAAGTCGGCGGTGATCGCGCCCGTGTCGAGGCGGTCGTCGGCGAGGCCGAAGGTGTGCTCGATGTACCAGCTCAACCAGACCTCGTCGCCCGCAGCGGCGACCGGGCCGGCCTCGACGTTCTGCGAGAAGACCTCGACCGTGCCAGCCCCCGGCACCTCGACCGTGTACTCGGTGCTCACGCCGATGAACGAGACATCGGTGATGCGGCCGGGGCCGAGCACGTTCTGCCCGGTCAGATCGACTGGCGCCTGCCGGTGCAGGCGCAGCTTCTCGGGGCGCACGCCGATCGTGATCGAGCCGCTGTCGCGCTCCGATCGCGAACGGGGCACGGTGATCCTCGTGCCGAGCAGATCGGTGTGAATCGCCTGGTCACTGCCCTCGACCACATCGACCGAGAAGAGGTTCGACTTGCCGAGGAAGTTCGCGACGAACACCGTGCGGGGCAGTTCGTACAGCTCTTCAGGGGCGCCCATCTGCTCGATACGGCCCTTGTTCATCACGGCGACGGTGTCGGCCATGGTCATGGCCTCCTCCTGGTCGTGCGTGACGTGCAGGAAGGTCAGGCCCACCTCCTGCTGGATCTGCTTGAGCTCGTGCTGCATCTGACGGCGCAGCTTGAGGTCGAGCGCTCCGAGCGGCTCGTCGAGCAGCAGGAGGGCCGGGCGGTTGACCACCGCGCGAGCGAGCGCGACGCGCTGCTGCTGGCCGCCCGAGAGCTGCGCCGGCTTGCGATCGGCGATGTGATCGAGCTCGACGAGGCGGAGGGCCTCGTGTGCCTTGCCGACGGGGTCGCCGATGCTGCGACGCCGCAGGCCGAACGCGACGTTCTCGAGGATCGTCATATGCGGGAACAGCGCGTACGACTGGAACACGGTGTTCACCGGACGCTTGTGAGGCTTGTCGCCCGTCACGTCCTTGCCGCCGATCATGATCTTGCCCTCGGTCGGATCTTCGAGGCCCGCGACCATGCGCAGAGTCGTGGTCTTGCCGCACCCCGAGGGGCCGAGCAGGGCGAAGAAAGAACCGGCCGGAATCTTGAGGTCGAGCTCCTCGACCGCGGTGAAGCCCGGATAGCGCTTCTGGATGCCGACGAGGTCGAGGTCGGCGCCGGCGCTCGCGAAGTCCGTCGATGCCGCCATCAGAGCCCCAGCACGTTCTGGAAGGCGGTCGAGTACTTCTTGTCCTCTTCGGCCGTCAGCGTGCGGAAGGCGTGCAGCCGGCTCCACATGGTGTCGTCGGGGAAGATGAGCGGGTTCTCGGCGTTCTCGGGGTTGATGTCGGCCATCGCCTCCTGCGCGCCCTTGACCGGAGTGATGAAGGTCACGTAATCGGCGACCTGGGCCGCGACCACGGGATCGTAGTAGTAGTCGATGAGCTGCTCGACCTTGGCCTTGTTCTCGGCCGAGGTGCCATTCGGCACGGTGAACGAGTCTGCCGCGATCATGCCGCCCGATTCGGGCACCTCCATCGTCCACTGGTTGTCGTTCTCGTAGTTCATCATGATGACGTCACCGGTCCAGGCCATCGCGGCCCAGGCATCGCCGGTGATGAGATCCTGCGTGTAGCTGTTGCCCTTGACGTTGCCGATCTGGCCGCTCTTGAGCGCGTCGTCGAGCCAGCCGAGGGCCTCGTCGAACTCGGTGTCGCCCCAGTCGCCGTTCGGATCGTGGCCGAGGCCCGCGAGGATCATGCCCATCGTGTCGCGCAGCTCGCTGAGCACCACGACCTTGCCTTTGAGCTCCGGGCGCAGGAAGTCGTCGAGGGTCTTGATGCCCTGCGGCACCGCCTCCGTGTTCCACACCCAGCCCGAGGCGGGCAGCTGCCAGGGGATCGTGAACTTGCGGCCGGGGTCGACGTCGAGCGCATCCCATTGGGCGTCGACGAGGTTCGACTTGACCGTCGGGAGGTTCGCGTAGTCGAACTCCTGCACCTGCCCGGCGTTCACGAGGCGGCCGTTCATCCAGTCGGTGAAGGTGATCACGTCGTAGCCGGTGAACTGGCCGAGCTCGAGCTGATCCTTGATCTTGCCGTAGAAGGTGTTGTTGTCGTCGATGTCCTCGATGTAGTCGACGTTGAAGCCGGCCTCCTCGATGAAGGCGTCCAGCGACGGGTAGCTGCCGGTGCTGTCGTCGAAGTCGAGGTAGTAGGTCCAGTTGCCCCAGACGATGCCGTCGCCGGCCCCGCCGCCCCCGCCGCTGCTGCACGACGCGAGGCCGAGGGCGCCGACGCCGGCCCCGGCCACGGCGGCTCCGCGCAGCAGTTGACGACGGTTGAACTGCTGCTGACGCACCATGTTCACGAGATCGCGGACGACTGGATCTTCGGGCATTCGGCTCACCACGATGGTCTCCTCAGAAATAGGAATGGACTCTACGACTCGGGTAACGAAAAATGCCTATGGCACCATCGCCAAAAGTCGGTCGTTTCGAATATGGCACAGACGACGCTCCCGTGCCAACCGCGGCACCCCGAAAAGTTCGGATTCTTGACGAAACAGTTACACAACCGAAACAGCCGCTACTGATTTCGAAGCATATTTCTATGGTTTCCTTCGGAACCGGTAGTTGCGGGCCCGATAGTTCAGTGAGATGATCGGTGATGTGAGCAACAAACGAACGACGCCGTCGCTCGACGCGACGTCCAAGGCGATCATCGAGCAGCTTCAGCTCGACGGACGCCGTTCGTACGCCGAAATCGGCAAGGCGGTCGGCCTCAGCGAGGCCGCCGTCCGCCAGCGGGTACAGAAGCTCACGGATGCCGGGGTCATGCAGATAGTGGCAGTGACCGACCCGATGCGCCTGGGCTTCAACCGCCAGGCCATGATCGGCGTCCGCGTTTCTGGCGACACCAGGGTCGTCGCCGACCGTCTCAGCGAGATGCCGGAGGTCGCCTATGTGGTGCTCAGCGCCGGATCATTCGACATCCTCGCAGAGATCGTCTGCGAAGACGACGACGCGCTCATCGAACTGCTGAATCAGAAGATTCGCTGCGTCGAGGGCGTGTCGAGCACGGAAACGTTCGTCTACCTGCAACTCAAAAAACAGAAATACGACTGGGGAACACGATAACCATGTCTTTCGATCCAACTGCCGCGGTCGACACCGCCGCTCTCCAGGCCTCGGCCAGGAAGCACATGTGGCCGCACTTCACCAACCGCAAGGTGCTCAACGACGGCATCCCCGTCATCACGCGCGCCGAGGGCCACCACATCTACGACGCCGC
>JBEBTD010000071.1:0-10388 GCA_040393965.1 Leucobacter soli
GGCGGTGTCGGCGCATCCTGCGACTGATACGGTCACGGTGAACGCTCCGCCGGTCTACAACCCGAAGATCACGGTATCGCCGACCTCGGCGAAGCCGGGGGACACCGTGACGGTCAAGGGCACGGGTTTCGCGCCCTCCGAGAACGTGACCCTCACAGGCCTCGCCTCGTGCACGCCCTCGTCGTTCAAGACCAGCGGCGCGGGCACCTTCACGGTGACGTGCAAGGTGCCGGCCAATGCCGCGGCGCCGGGCACGATCCAAGTGAAGGCCTGGGGCGACGTCTCGAAGAAGGACGCGACGGCCTCGCTCTCCGTGACGAAGCCGCCGGTGGTGTACAACCCCAAGATCACCGTCTCGCCGACCTCGGCGGAACCGGGCGACACGACGACGGTGAAGGGCACGGGCTTCGCCCCGGGCGAGACCGTGAAGATCACGGGTCTGGCCTCGTGCACGCCCTCGCCGCTCAAGGCGAACGGATCCGGCGCATTCACCGCGACGTGCAAGGTGCCGGCCAATGCCGCGCCCGGCACGATCCAAGTGAAGGCCCGGGGCGACGTCTCTAAGAAGGACGCCACCGCATCCCTCACGGTGAAGAAGGCTACGGTGTACAACCCGACGATCACCGTCACCCCGAACCCGGCGAACCCGGGCGATAAGGTGACCGTTACCGGCAAGGGGTTCAAGCCGGGCGAAGAGGTCGACGTGAAGGGCCCGGGCGACTGCACCCGCACCGTCAAGGCCGACTCGAAGGGCGGCTTCGTCTTCACCTGCACGATCCCCAAGGATCAGCCGGCGGGCGAGGTCAAGATCACAGGCAAGGGCAAGGATTCCGGCAAGCCGGTGTCGACCACGCTGAAGATCGAGACGAAGTGGAAGCGTCTCGGCGGGCCGACCCGCTTCGAGACCGCCGTGGCCATCTCGAAGGAGCACTTCCCGAACGGTGCCGACACCGTCGTGATCGCCCGCAACGACATCGCGGCCGACGCGCTGGCAGCCTCGCCGTTCGCGGTGCAGAAGGGTGCGGCGGTGCTGCTCACGCAGACGGCGGCGCTGAACCCGGTCACCGAGCGGGAGCTCAGGCGACTCGATCCGAAGCGGGTCTACATCGCCGGTGAGACCGGTGCGGTGAGCAGAGGCGTGGAGAACGCGATCAAGAGGATGGGCTTCGACGTGAAGCGTCTCGGCGGCAAGGATCGCTACGAGACGGCGAACAGGATCGCACAGGAGGGATGGGGCAAGACGGGCGCCGACAGTGTGTTCATCGCGACCGGCCGCGACTTCCCCGACGCCCTCTCGGCGGGTGCGGCGGCCGGTGCGATCAATGTGCCGGTGATGCTGGTCGACGGTCTCTCCCCGTCGATCCGCAAGGATGTGAACGATCAGCTGCGCAAGCTCGATCCGGACAACATCTACATCGCCGGCGGCACAGGAGTGGTCGTCTCTCAGCTCGAGACCAAGCTGAAGTCGATCGGCAAGGTGCAGCGATTCGCGGGCGGCGACCGTTACGCGACCTCGGCTGCGATCGCCAAGAAGTGGAACACCGTCGGTGGCAAGGTCTACCTCGCGACCGGCCTGGACTTCGCGGATGCGCTCGCCGGATCCGCGGTGGCCGGGGCTTCCGGAAGCCCGATCATGCTCTCGCGGCTGAACTGCATCCCGGCACCGGTGCACTCGGTGATCCACCAGACCGTACGTCCCTCGATGGGGTACGTGCTGGGCGGCACCGGCGTCATCTCGGATCGGGTGCTGAACCAGCGCCCCTCGTGCGGGTGACGACGGAGCCCTCCGATAAATAGGGAGCGGAGAGCGGGCGGGGGAGATCCCTCGCCCGCTCTCATCCGTTCAGTCGGAAGCCCTGCCCTTCGAGGATCAGCGCGAGCACCCGGCGATCCTCGCGATGCATGACGCTGTCGACGAAGCGGGTCAGCGCGCGTTCCAGGGTGACGGAGCCGGCGCTGCCCGCGACCTTCTGCACGACGGCGACGAGGGTGCGGGGCGCGAGCACCGACTCGTCGAGGCCGGGCCGTCCGTCGAGCTCGCGCTCGGTGCTGACGTAGTCGGTGAAACCGGTTCCGTGCGAGCCGGCGAAGACCTGCTGGCTGATGAAGGCGGCGCGGGCGGCGCGGGCGACTTCGTCGGGGGAGATCCAGTCGGGCAGCTCGCCCCGTTCGTCGACAGCGGCCGCGGTCGCGAGCAGGGCGTTCTCGGCTGGGAAGTCGTCGTAGGCGCACTCCGCGTCGGGGTAGTGCACGCGGTAGCCGTTCGCTCCGAAGCGGTTGACGAGTTCGGCACTCAACCGGTCGAGGCCCCGGTAGCGGTGCGGGGTCTGCTCGTTGGCGGTGGCGAGGATCGCGAAGCCCGGGGCGATGCGCACCTCTCGGCCCGCGTCCTCCTGCACACCTAGACGGTCGCCGGGCCTGAGCTGCAGGATGCGGTTGAGGCGTTTCAGGAACTCGGCCGGCATGGCGTTCAGCTCGTCGAGGATCACGGGCCGTCCCTCGGTCATGGCCCGAAGCAGGGGCCCCGGGACGAAGGTGCTGACGGTGGCGCCGTGCTCGGCGCGCAGCTCGTGGGCGCCGATCAGCTGGGCGCTCGTGATGTCGCCGTAGCCGGAGATGAGCTCGGGATCCCTGCCCGATGCCCGCCTCGCCAGATGCTCGGCGAGGGCGGTCTTCGCTCCGCCGGTCTCTCCGACGAGCAGTACGGGATCACCTCGCAGCAGGGCGGGCAGGGCCTCCGTGATGATGCCCCGCATCTGTCCGGTGAGCAGCAGGCCGTCCTGCAACTGCTCGCGGGCCTCGCGCAGCCGGAGGCCCGCGAGGGCGTCGAGCACTCCATCGCGGCGTTCTTGCGAGGTGATGCCGCTGCGCCAGCCGGGGTGCTCCCGTGCGTCGTGATCGGGCTGCCGCAGCTGCCGTACACGCTCGCGCTCCGTCGTCGTCAATCCGCGCTCGGCGGCGACGGCGCGGGAGACCAGCTCGTCGGCCTTCTCGAGCTCCCTGTCGCGCGCCAGTTCCTCGCGTCTCGCAAGTACCGCGAGCCTCAGCGTGCTCGCGCGCTCGTCGAGGGCGCGTTCGACGGCGGCTCTGTGCGACGGATCCCGCAGCAGCGCTTCGAGCCGGATGTCGAGCCGTTCGAGGTCGGCTCGGTGGAGCATGGCGAGCCCGGGCTCTGAGCGCTCGATCGCGATTCGGACGCGGCGTCGCTCGTCCGCGAGCGCTCTGGCCTCGGCGAGCACCGGATCAGCGTCGAAGGGCAGCATGTTCGTCACGCTATCACGCGCTCCCGGAGCCGGCTGCGAGCGGGCTATGGTGAAGGCATGGCGGGCGGTGACGGCGTGCAGGGCTCCGAGGAGCTGCGCGCAGCGCTGCACTCGGTGGGCGCCATGCTCGGCGTCCGGGTCTCGGTCGACGACGGATCGGAGTGGCGTCTCGACGAGAATGGGCTGACCGTCGGACTCGGCTGGTACGCGTGCCGCGGGCACGGTGGGCGGGAGGCGGTCGCGCTCGCCGCTCTGCAGCTGTGGGAGGGCCCTCGAGAGACTGCGCTGGCGTCGGCTCGGGCTCGGCGAAGGCGAGCGCTCGTAGCGCAGCGGCCGGAGCTCGAACCTCTCGTGGACGCGGTCGCTCGTCTGCAGGCGATGGCCGAGTTGAGGGCCGCGATGCCCGGCCTGCGCGAGCCTCTCGCGGCGGGTCTGCATCGCAGCCTGCCCGTCGATCCTTCCGTGCTGCCGCGGCACCTGCAATGGGTGGCCCTGGTGCTGTCGGCGGGGTCGCAGGCGGCCTCGACGGCCATGACGACTCTGGATCGGCAGGTGCTCGCCGAGTGGCGGGAGCTCGCCGACATCGTCGCCGGCCGAGGATCGCCCGAGTCCGATCCGCTGCAGCGGGTGCTGATGCCGAACTCGCGAGCGACTCCGCTGCGCCGGCTCGAGCGCGCGCTGGCGCTGCTGGTGCCGCCCTATGAGCGCCTGCTCGCCGCCGATGCCGAGCGTCGCGGCCCCACGACGCTCGGGGACGGTGACGGCGAGGGGGAGGGCGCGTTCTCCGAGGAGCTGAGCGGCATGAGCGAAAGCGCCGGTGACACTGCGGAGGAGGAGCCCGAGCCGGACGGGGAGTCCGGCGAGTCGCCGCCCGAGGCCGCCGAGCTCTTCGCGCTCGAACGGGCCGACTTCACCCGAACCGTGCTCTCGACCCCGATTCCGGCGGAGGGCGCGCTCTTCGATGCGGCGCTCGCGCTGGAGCACGTGGATCGCAGCGACGCCGAGCGGAGCGGGGCGATGAGCGCGGCAGCGGCCGCCGCACGGGCCGCGGCCGCGACCTCCCTCGTCGAGTACCGGGCGAGGATGGAACGACTCGCGCCGGCCGTCGAACGGATGCGCGAGCTCTGGGAGCGGGTGATCGAGGAGCGGGTGGCGCAGCGGAGGGCGCCGAGTCGCAGGCCGCTGCCCGAGGGCGAGGAACTCATGCCGGAGGCGCTCGCATCGGTGGTCGCCGAGGTGCGTGCCGGCGTGCGCCGTCCCGAGGCCTTCCGTCGCCGCATGCCGCGACCCAGGCGCACCCGCGGCACCGGCAGCACGGACTACGTGCTGCTGATCGACCGCTCTGCGTCGATGAGCGGTCGTTTCGCCGACGCCGCGGCCGACGCCATGCTCGTCCTCGTGGAGTCGCTCGCCGGCGTCGAGCGGGACATCGAGCATGCTGAGGCGCTGCACGGCATCGACCTCGAGCTCGACATACGCACCGCGCTCATCGTCTTCGACGCCGGGGCGAAGGTGGTCAAACCGCTTTCTCACGGCATCGTCGATGCGGTGCGCCGCGAGCTGCACGGCTCCATCCGTTCGCCCGAAGGCTCCACGAACGATGCCGCGGCTCTGCGCGCGGCAGGGGAGCAGCTCGGCATCGGACGGGTGGGAGCGGCCGCCGCCGGGGGCCTGCCGCGCCGGCGCATAGCGATCCTCGTCAGCGACGGCGGATCGAACGATCCGCAGGCCACCGATCGCGAACTGCGGGGTCTGCGGGCCGCGGGGGTCGACGTGCACGGCATCGGCGTCGGCTCCGATGAGATCGCCGCCCGCTACGCACCGCACGGCGCTCGCATCGACGACGCCCGCGAACTGCCCGAGGCGCTCGAGCGCATCGTGGAGTCCCGGCTGCCTTGAGCGTGGGATAGCGTGGAGGCACTCGGCGGAGAACAGCGGAAGGAGACGACGGTGAGGCAAGCCGAAGCGGATCGGCTCGCGCTGATGCGGGTGCTCTTCCCCGAGCTCGCGACCCGGCTCGACGACGCCCTGGCGGCTCATGCGAACCATGACGAGGAGGGCGCAGCGGTCGCCTTCGACGCCTGGCTCGATGCGCGCGCGCACGAGGTGCTGCCCTCGGCCTCCGCCGCGGCGATATCGGACGCCGCCGCGGCGGAGCGCTTCGACCGGTTCTTCCGGGCGGCACGGCGTGCGGCGGAGCGGGTGGGAGCGGTGGGGCCGGAGCTCGAGGCCTTCGCGGCCGCAGGCGTCGACATCGCCGCACTCGGCGCGGCGATGTCCGCCGACCCCTCGTTGGTGCCGGTGCCCGCGCCCTACGGACTCGGCGCGGATCGCTGGCTGCGGGCCTTCGGCAACGGCGCACCCCGGCTGCTGCTCGCAGACGAGGCCGAGCGCGAGTTCGCCGTGCTCGACTCGGCGCCCGCCCAGGCGCCCGTCTCCCTCGCCTCGTCTGAGGGAGGGGCGGGCAGTGCTCCCGTTCGCACGCCCTGGACGCTGCGCTTGATCCCTGCTTCGAAGCAGCCGCCGCTGCTGGGCCTGGCCTTCGCCCACGGCCCGCACGCCACTCTCCCCGAGATGCTGATGCTGCAGCTCGCCCGCCTCGAACTCGGCGAAGCGCTCCTCGACGTCTCGAGCTTCACCTGGCTCGCCGGCGACCTCGCCGCCGGTCGTCTCGCCGCCCGGCACGTCTACGACGAGGCGGAGCACGCCGTGCGCATCACCTGCCGCGAGGTGGTGAGCCAGGGGCCGCACCTCGGCGCCCGCCCGCCCATCGGCTGATCCCGCGCCCCTCCTCGGCCCGGCTCAGACGAGCCCCAGCGCGCCCGCGAGCGCCCCTCCGGCCGCGCCCAGGAGCACCGCGAGCCACGCCGGGGCGCGGAGCAGGAGCAGCATCAGCGAGCACACGGCGATCACCACGGGCACCGGGCCGGTGAGCCCGGCCGTGCCGATGGGGCTGTAGAGCGCCGCCGCGAGCAACCCCACCACCGCGGCATTCGCGCCCCGCACCCCTGCCGCGGCCGAGGGGATCCGACGCAGCCGGTTCCAGAACGGTAGCACGCCGAGCAGGAGCAGCAGGCCGGGCAGGAACACCGCGATGAGCGCCGTCGCCGCGGTGAGGATGCCGCCCCCGGGTTCAGCGACCGCGCCCAGGTACGCCGCGAAGCTGAACATCGGACCCGGCACGGCCTGAGCCGCCGCGTAGCCCGCAAGGAACTGTTCCGGGGCGACCGCCGCTGCGATCGCAGGCTCGCCCTGCAGCAGCGGCAGCACGACGTGCCCGCCTCCGAACACGAGCGCTCCGGCGCGGAAGAACGCGTCGGCGAGTGCCAGCAGCGGGAGCCGAGTGACGGCCGCGAGGATCGGCAGCAGGGCGAGCAGCCCGAACAGTGCGGCGAGGGAGCCCACAGCCGCACGGCGAGAGACCGGCGCCGGCACCGGAGGATCCTCGTTCCCTTCGCCGCCGCCATCCCGGCAGAGCGCGACGCCCAGCGCGATGCCCACCAGCACCGCCGTGAGCTGACCCGGAGCGCCGGGCAGCAGTAGCGCTACGGCGACCGCGAGCAGCGCGATGCCCATACGGCGCAGATCGGGGGTGAGCGTGCGGGCCATACCCCATACGGCATGCGCCACAATCGCCACGGCCACCGCCTTCAACCCCGCTGACGCCCCCGCGCCGACGCCGCCGACGAGCAGGCTCGAGCCCGAGGCGAAGACCAGCATGAGCACGGCGGATGGCAGGGTGAATCCGAGCCAGGCGGCGACGCCGCCACGATAGCCCGCCCGCTCGAGGCCGATCGCGAAACCGAGCTGGCTCGAAGCCGGGCCGGGGAGGAACTGGCAGAGCGCCAGCAGCTCCGCGAAGCGCCGTTCGCCGAGCCATCGCCGTCGCGCGACGAACTCCTCGCGGAAATAGCCGAGATGCGCGATCGGTCCGCCGAAAGAGGTGAGGCCGAGCCCGAGGAAGACGGCGAACACGCCGAGGGCTCCTCCGTTCGAGCGGTTCGGGGAAGCAGGTGCCGGCATGCTGCGGATCATAGTCGTCTCGGGCGACGCGCAGATGAACCGGGAAACTCCGAGCGCCGGCCTAGGCTGGAACCGTCCCGCAGGGACGCCGAGAGGAACCGCCATGCCCCATCCGTATCTCGCGGCGAGCGCCGCGCCGCGCGTGCTCGCCCACCGAGGTCTCGTGACGCCCCGGCTCGAGGAGCAGGGCATCGCCGAGAACTCACTCGTCTCGATGCAGGCCGCCCTCGATGCCGGTGCGCTCTACGTCGAATCGGATTGCCACTTGACGAGCGACGGCGTACCGGTGCTCTTCCACGACAGCGACCTGAGCCGGGTCACCGGCGACCCCCGCGCCGTCGCCGCCGTGCCCTATCGCGAGCTGCAATCACTCATGTCGGAGCGAGGCGGGCTGCTCACCCTCGAAGAAGCCCTCGAACGCTTCCCCGACGCGCGTTTCAACCTCGATGTGAAGGCCGCCGCCGCCGCCGAGCCGATGGGCCGCATCATCGCGCCGCATGCCGAGAGGGTGCTGCTCACGAGCTTCGACGACGCCCACCGCCTGCGAGCGCTCGCCGCCGCCGCTGCGGTACGAGGATCGGCGCCGCCCGCGACCTCGCCCGGCCGATCGGGCATCGCCCGCGTCCTGCTCGCAGTGGCCTCGCGCTCGCGACGCAGGCAGGCGCGAGCCTTCGACGGTTTCGACGCGCTGCAGATCCCCGAGCGGCACCGGGGGATCCGCGTGCTCTCCCCGAGGCTCATCGACGCCGCGCACCGGGCAGGGGTCGAGGTGCACGTGTGGACGGTCAACGAGCCGGCGCGCATGCGACGCCTCGTCGACGCCGGCGTCGACGGGATCATCACCGATCGCGCCGACCTGGCGCTGGAGGAACTCGGCTGAGGGATCGCCGGCGCACCCTAGCCGAACCGCCCCTCCACCGCGGTCGCGAGCACGCGCGCGCCGGCGAGCTCCTCGGGCTCTGCGGTGCGAGGATCGACGTCGATCACCGCGAGGTCGGCGAGGAGCCCCGGCCGGAGCGCCCCGACCTCGTGCTCGCTGCGCAGCTGCCAGGCGGCGTTCGAGGTGTGCGCCCGTAGGGAGACCTCGCGAGTCACCCCGGTGCCGCCGTCGAGGCGGCGCCCCGTGCGCGAGGTGCGGGTCTCAGCGACCGCCATGTTGCGCAGCGGCTCGCAGGGAGTGACCGTGCCGTCGTTGTGGAAGGTCACCCGGTGTCCGGCGGCGGCTGCCGCGCCGGCGTCCGCCCAGGCCGCACCGCGCTCGCCGAAGAGATCGTCGACGAGCACATCGCCCCAGTAGGTGATGTGGTCGACGAAGAGGCTCACGGTCGCTCCGAGCGCGGCCGCCCGCTCGAACTGCGCCGGGGTCATGAGGCCGCCGTGCTCGATCCTGAAGCGGTGGTCGACGAGCCCGAAGCGGTCGATCAGCTCCTCATAGGCGTCGAGCGTGCTGTCGATCGCGAGATCCCCGTGGGAATGGCACGCGAGCTGCCAGCCGTCGCCGGCGTACTGCGAGCCGATCTCGATCAGCTGCTCGGTGGTGTAGTTCGCGCGGCCGATGTGGCCGGGTGCGAGGCCGATCGCGCGGGCCGCAGGCGTGTCGAGGTAGGGGAAGGAGGTGGCGATGTTGCCGACCCATGGCGAGCCGTCGCTCCAGATCTTCACCCCCACCTGACGCACCCAGGCGTCCCCGTTCTCGATCGGGATCGTGGCGCGCCCGCCCGGACGCGACATCTCATAGGCTCGAAGGCGTACGGGCAGCTCGCCCCGGTCGGCGAGCTCCCGCACCAGCGGGTCGAGTTCCCGCTGCCAGGTGAGATCGCCCACCGTCGTGACGCCGCGAGCCCTGAGACCGCGCAGATAGCCGAGCAGCACCTCGGGGCCGCGCTCCGCGACCGAGCGCAGCGCCGGGGCGGCGATGCGCAGCACCGCCGCTGCTTCGTAGGCGACGCCGTCGAGTTCGCCCGCCGCGTCGCGGCCGAACCTCGCGCCGGCCGGATCGGGGGTGTCGCGGTCGACGCCCGCCATGCGCGCTGCCGCGGTGTTGAAGTAGAGGGTGTGGCCCGAGTTGTGCACGATCATGAGCGGGATCTCGCCGGCCGCCTCGTCGAGCCCGCGTATTGTCGGCGCCGTGAGGCCCCGCTGGAGCAGAGGATCCCACCCGTTCGCGAGCACCCACTCCGGCCGGCCTGCGAGAGCCTCGTCGATCAGGCGCCACACCTCGTCGGCGCTCTCCACGACGACGGGACGGATGTCGATCACGGGATCGCTCAGCTGGTTCGCCGCCTCGGTGGGATGCCCATGCGGCTCGATGAGGCCGGGAATCGCCCACCCCTCGCCGAGGTCGATGCGCGCCGCCCCGGCGGGAGCCGGCACCTCGTCGCGGGCGCCGATGGCCGCGATCCGGCCGTTCTCTACGAGCACGGCCTCGGGGGACGCCGCCGGGTCTTCGGCTTCGAGCTCGGTGCGCACGAAGCGCCCGGTCAGATAGAGGGTCTCGGTCGCGGGCATCCTGCCCTCCTTCGCGCGTCGGCTGGTGTCACACCAGTATGGTCGTGCGTGCGCCGTCGCGGGAGTGCGCGGATGCTCCGCTAGGGCGATTTCGCCCCGAGGATCACCCCTGCGGTTCGACGACCCGCGCCCCCTCGGGCAGCAGTGTCCCCGCCGGGAGTCGCACGGTGACGTACGCCTCGTCGTGCGGGGCCGGGGCGGCCGTGCCCGCCGGTTGCACAGGGACGTGGCCGCGATCCTTGCCGGCATGCGGCGCGTGCTGACTCATGCGGTCGATCCAGGCGAGGGCGAGGGCGGAGACGATGAAGGCGAGGTGGATGCCCACCTCCCACATCACGCCCTCGCTCGAGTAGATGACCCTGCCGCTCGCATCGGTCACGATGCCGCCGTCCATTCGGCCCACCTCGATGAAGGTCTTGAGCAGGTGGATCGACGAGATCGAGATGATCGAGATGGCGAGCTTCACCTTGAGCAGGTTCGCGTTGACGTGCGAGAGCCAGTCGGGCTCGTCGTGGTGGCCGGTGACGCGGATCTTCGACACGAAGGTCTCGTAGCCGCCGATGATCACCATGATCAGCAGGTTCGCGATCATGA
>JBEBTD010000072.1:0-10357 GCA_040393965.1 Leucobacter soli
CGCAATCGGGGGTCGTCCGCGTAGGGCCGCAGTCGGGCCAGGATCGGCTCGGGGTCGGTGTTGTGGATCACGACCGTCACGCGCACATCGGCTCGGGTGTGGTCGAGGATGGAGCCGACGGCACGCTCGATCGGCCGCGTCGGAGCGTGCACGGCGATGACGGCGTCGACGAGCGGCTGCTCGGCCGTCCTTCGGGTGAGGGACTGCTCCGTCATCTCTTCCTCGGCACGATCGCAGCGACGGCCCGCTCCCAGTCGCCGTGCTGGCGCTCGGCGCTGAGCTCCTCGGCCGCGGCGTGCGCGTTCGCTTTCCAGGCCGCCACCCGTTCGGGAGTCAGCCCGTCGAGCGCGCGGGTCACCGCGTCGACGTCGAAGTCGTCGGCGATCGCTCCCAGCTCGTACTGCTCCAGCAGCCGCGCCATGTCCGCCGTCGGGCCGATCAGCATGCCGAGTCGCGCCTGCACGAAGTCGAAGAACTTGTTCGGCAGCGCGAGGGCGTTGTTCGTGTTGGTGGGAGGCAGCACGTGCACGCCCACGTCGTAGCGGTTCAGCGTCGAGACCAGCTCGGACTGCGCCACGGGCGGCAGCACGGAGACACGGTCGCCGATCTCGTCGGCGAGGGCGCGCAGCCCCTGGGCGTAGGGCGAGCCCTGCTGGGTGAGGTATAGATCGAAGACCACATCGGCGCTGGTCGCCGCGACCGCCCGCATCATGACCTCGATGCGCCGGTTGGGCTGCGCTCCGCCGGAGTGCACGAGCCTGATCGGAGCGCCCACCGCCACCGGTTCGAGCTCGTGCGCCGGGCTCGCGTTGCGCACGACTCCGCACGGCACGCCGAATTCGCGCCGGTAGCGCTCGGCGATCGTGTCGGAGACGGTCGTAGCCGAGGCCGTTCGGGTGGCGAAGCCGCGGATCTGCCATTCGAGGAAGGGGCGGCGCAGCTTCACCCAGGCGGGGATCTGATCGTGCAGTCCCGGGAAGAACTCGTGCAGGTCGGCGTGCACCCGCTCGCCGCCGAACTCGCGCACGGCGAGGCCGACGGTCTCGATGTCGTTCGCCAGCACCGCATCGAAGCGGCGCCCGTGGAGCGCCGTTCGAGCCCGACGGACGAAGGGATGGCTCCAGTAGGCGGCGCGGTACAGGCGAAGATGCAGCAGCGCCGCTTCGAGTCGCGCATCCCAGATGCCGTGCACAGAGGAGAGCGGGATGTGCTCGATGTCGTCGCGCACGGGCTCGCCGAAACCGCAGGTCGTCACGCGGTGGGTCTCGGCGAAGAGCAGCGCCTGCTTTTTGACGCGCGCATCGTTCGCGATGTCGGAGAAGGAGAGGACGAGCAGCGTCGGACGCGAGTCCCCCTGGGCAGCCATGGCGGTCATAGCAGCCCCGCCAGTTCCGCTTGTGTCCTGAAGGCGGGCACCTGGGCGACCACCTCGTCGAAGGTGCCCTTGCCGAGGATGCTGCCGCCGTCGAGATAGCAGACCTGATCGTATTCCCGGATCGTCGCGAGGCGGTGCGCGACCGTGATGAAGGTGACCTCGCCCTGCAGCTCGCGCATCGACTGCGTCACGCGGTTCTCGGTCGCCGTGTCGAGGGAGCTCGTCGCCTCGTCCATCACCATGACGAGCGGATCGGAGTAGAGCGCGCGGGCGATGCCGAGCCGCTGCTGCTGCCCGCCCGAGATCGAGGCGCCGCGTTCGCCGACGCGCGCCTCGATGCCCGCGCCCCGGCTGGCGAGCTCGCCGAGGTGCGCCCGGCTCAGCGCTCGCACGACGCGCTCCTCGTCGTAGTCGCGCTCCCAGGTGAGCGCCACGTTCTGCGCGACCGAGGCGTCGAAGACGGCGACTCGCTGCGGCACGTAGCCGACCCGGTTGCGCCACTGCTTGATCACGTGCTGCAGCGGAATGTCGTCGATGAGGATCTCGCCGCCGGTCGGCACGCTGAGGCCGAGCAGGATGTCGATGAGCGTCGACTTGCCCGAGCCCGACGGGCCGACGATGGCGACGCTCGAGCCGAAGGGGATGGTGAGGGAGACGCCGTTCAGCACATCGCGTTCGGCGGACGGGTAGCGGAAGCAGACGTCGCGCAGCTCGAGCAGGCGGGGGGACTCGGGCAGGGCGCCCGTGTCCTCCGACTGCGATCGCACGACGTCGAGGCTCTTCGCGTTGTGCATCTCGCGGATCACGTCGCGCGCGTAGACCTCGTTCGCGGAGGCGATGGTGAAGCTGCCCTGCACGGCGTTGAGCGCCGGGATCATGCGGAAGCCGGTGGCGGCGAAGAGCGAGACGGCCACGAGCACGGCCTCCTTGCCCTCGAAGAGGTACGCGGATCCGCCGACGATGAGGAAGCCGCCGATCAGCACCGCCTCGTAGGCGTACTTCGGCACGACGCCGAGGAACGACATGTTCGCGCGCGCCCGCGTCGCGACGCGGCGGTTCTTCGAGACGACCTCCCCGATCTCGTCGAGCTTGCCGCGCAGCACGACCTCCTTGAGCGCGTCGACCATCTCGGTCATGATCGTGGCGACCCGGTAGGCGTAGCCCCGGTTCACGCGGCCGGCCTGCCGCGACTTGCGGGATACGAGCAGCGTCATCACCACGAGTGCGAGCGCGAGGTAGACGAACGCGATGAGCGCGGTCGCGGGCTGCGCCACGACCAGCACGGTGAGCACCGAGACGAAGGTGAGCGCATTGCCCGGCACCTGCGAGAGCGGCAGGATGAAGCCGAGGTTCGTGTTCGCCATCGAGCTGTCGACGATGCGCGTGACCTCGGCGGTGCTCAACTGCGAGCGTTTCTCCCAGCTGGAGTGCGTGTAGGCGCGGAACAGTTCGTTGCCGACCTCGAGCTCGTAGCGGGCGAAGCGGCGGGTGGCGACCCAGTGCAGCGCGGTCGCGAACACGCCCTTCAAGATGAAGAGGGCGGCGATCACCACGACGAGCCACGGCGTCGCCGACTCCGGCATGATGCCGAGCACGGGCAGCTCGATCGGTCTGCCCGCCGCGAGCGGAGTGACGACTGCCACGATGAGGGCGAGCGCCAGGGTGTCGAGAATGGCGAGCGCACCGGTGACGATCGAGTACCAGAGATAGAACGGCTTCGCACCGCGCGGCAGCACGTCGAACAGCTCGAGGAGCGTGTTCCAGAGACTCTTCATGGGCTACATCCTCCCAGACTCGGCATCGAGCCAGGCTGCGAGCGCTCTGCCGCTCGGCGCGCCGCTGTGCCGCTCGGCGACGAAGCCGGGGCCCGCCGCCGCGAGCCCGAGCGCGGTCGCGGGGTCGGCGACGACGCCCATGAGCACGTCTTCGACGGTGTCTGGGGTGGCGTCGAGGATCGGCAGCTCCCGCCCCGTCAGCCGCGCGACCCTCTCGCGCAGCGCCCGGGGCACGTAGGAGACGACGATGCGGCCCGCGGCCATCGCCTCGCAGGCGGCGACGCCGTAGGGGCCGCCCCGGAACTGGTCGAGCACCACGTCGGCGGCGCCGTAGATCTCGGGCATGCGGGCGTGGGGAACGCCGGTGACGCGACGGTATTCGATGCGGCCCGCGTCGTGCAGCCGTTGGAGCAGCCCGTCGATCAGCTCGGAGCCCTTGATGTGCGACTTCGAGGGGGCGTGCACGACTCGCAGGGGCCCGTCGTGCTCGAGCGGGGCCCGCCCGCCTCGCCACTCGGCCGCATCGACGACGACGGGCACCCAGACCGCCCCCTCGACCTCCGTGAGCAGATCCGGGGTCGAGACGAAGACGGGCAGCCCGCTGGCCTCGATCACCTCTCGGCTGCGTCGCGTGCCGCGGCGCATGGCCTCGGTGAAGTCGGAATCGGCTCGGAAGTACGAGAGCGGCTCGGCGGCGAGGTGCGCATCGGGATCGCGCAGGTCGCTGCCGTGGAACATGAGGCCGAGGATCGGCCCGCGCTCGCGCAGCAGTTCGATCTGGCGCAGCGCGTCGCCCCCGGCGAGCCCGCCGAGCAGGGGTCGCGCCGATTCGAGAAGCACTCCACGATAGCCCGAGAGCGCCGCGAGCTGGGAGTGCTGCCAACGGCGGGAGTGGGCGCCGTAGCCGCTCAGCACCGGCTGATCCACGGGATAGGCGAACGTGTCGTCGGCGTGGACGAACTGCATGCTGGTGACCCGGGTGCCGGAGCGCTCGCGCTCGAGGCTGCGCGCCCAGGCGTACCCCTGCCCCGCGCTGTTGGCGGGGCCGATGAGCACGCGATCCTCGTCGCCGCCCGCCGGGGCGACCGGTGGTCGCGGGTGGCCCTCACGGCGCAGCCTCGCCACCATGAGCGCGCTGAAGGCTCGATCGCGCAGGCTCCGACCGCTCATCGGCCCTCCCGCCCGATCGCCGAGACGGCCTCGATCGCCCGGCCGGCGACGGCGCGCAGCGAGACATGATCGGCGGCCCAGGCCGCGACGGCGCGACGGCGGGCCGCGCGATCCTCGCCCCCCTGCTCGCTCTCGTCGGACAGCAGCTCGAGCATGGCGCGCGCGACCTCGGCGGCGTCGGGTGCGACTGCGATCCCGAGCGGCCGGCCTTCGACCTCGGTGCGCACGAATCCCACCGCGGGGCCGATGCCCGCGTAGAGCAGGGGCGCTCCGCAGGCTGCGGCGCTGTAGAGCTTGGTGGGGAACGCGAAGTCGTAGCCGGCGCCCGGCCGCACGCTCGCCACGGCGGCGACGGCGTCCCGCAGCACGGGGCCGAGAGACTCCGGCGGCAGCACCGGCTCGAACGTCACCGCCCCCGAGACGCCGAGCTCGAGGGCTCGAGCTTCGAGCTCCTCCCGTTCCGAGCCGCCGCCGATGAAGCGCAGCCGCGCCTCCGGCCGCGCCGCGAGCACGGCAGGCAGAGCCTCCACGAACACCCCCGCGCCGTGCCACTCGGAGGCGGTGCCGGCGTAGACGAACTCGTGCGTCGCCGCGGTCGCGGCGGACGGCCGATCCTCGACGCCCTCGAAGACCGTCGTATCGATGCCGTTGCCGATCGTGACGACGTTGCCCGTCACCCCGAGCTCGGCGAGCCGGCCGGTGACGCCGTCGGAGACCGAGAAGACGACGTCGGCGCCGCGCAGCGCGAAGCGCTCGAGACCGCGCACGAGGCGCACCATCCAGCCGGGCGCCCCCGTCTGCGAGGAGGCGTCCGACCAGATATCCGCGGCGTAGTAGGCGTAGGGGGTACGACGCAGCGCCGCCGCGAGGCGCACGAAGAACCCCGTCGTGGGCGGCGGCTCCGAGACGATCAGCTCCCGGGCCGGGCCGAAGAGCAGGCGGAAGAAGAGCGGCACGTCGAAGCTCATGTACTGCACGTATCCCCGCACGTAGCCCGTGCGGTCGCGCAGCACCGGGAAGCGGCGCACACGATACGTTCGGCGTCCGTCGGCGACATGCCCGGCGAGACGCTCGGGCGGGCGCACGGTCAGCACCGTCACCTCGTGCCCCGCCCCGCTCAGCGCCTCGGCGAGCGCCCCGAGGCGGAACGAGGCCGCGCTCGGCTCTGGCTCGAAGATGCGGCTGGCGATGGCGACGCGCATGCGACCCCCGGGAACGGCTGGGCTAGGCGCCCGCACCGGCCACCGCGGCGACCGCGCTCACGATGCGCTCGATGTCGCCCTCGGCGAGCGAGGGATGCACCGGCAGCGAGAGCACCTCGGCCGCGGCGCGCTCGGTCTCGGGCAGCTCGAGGCCGGGGGCGAACTGCTCGAGAGAGGGCAGGCGATGGTTCGGGATCGGGTAGTAGACGCCCGAGCCGACCCCGTGCTCCTCCTTGAGCGCTACGTGGATTCGATCGCGCTCGGCAGCATCGACGCGGATCGTGTACTGGTGGTAGACGTGCACGGCCTCGCGCGCGACCTTCGGCGTGCGCACCCCCGCGATGCCGGCGAGTCCCTCGTTCAGCGCCGCGGCGTTGGCCTGGCGCTGCGCAGTCCAGCCGTCGACCTTGGTCAGCTGCACGCGGCCGATCGCGGCGTGGATGTCGGTCATGCGCGCGTTGAAGCCGATGACCTCGTTCTCGTACTGCTTCTCCATGCCCTGGTTGCGCAGCACGCGCACATTGCGGGCGATCCCGTCGTTCGCGCACGCCACCATGCCGCCCTCGCCCGAGGTCATGTTCTTCGTCGGGTAGAGGCTGAACATGGCGAAGTCGCCGATCGTGCCCACCGGGCGACCGGCCCAGCTCGCGCCGTGCGCCTGGGCCGCATCCTCGTAGATCGCGAGGCCGTGCTCGCGGGCGATCGCCTCGATCTCGTCGACCAGGAAGGGGTGACCGTAGAGGTGCACGGGCATGATGCCCTTCGTGCGCGGCGTGATCGAGGCGCGGATCGAGGCCGGATCGAGCGAGAAGTAATCGGGCTCGATATCGGCGAACACCGGCGTCGCACCGGTCAGGGCGACCGAGTTGCCCGTCGCCGCGAAGGTGAAGGACGGCACGATGACCTCGTCGCCCGGGCCGACCCCGGCCGCGAGCAGGCCGAGGTGCTGACCGCTCGTGCCCGAGTTGACCGCCGCCGTCGGGCGGCCCTGCACGAAGTGCGCGGCGAACTCCTGCTCGAAGGCGGCGACCTCGGGCCCCTGGGCGATCATGCCCGAGCGCAGCACCCTGTCGACGGCCTCGCGCTCCTCGTCGCCGATGATGGGCCTGGCTGCGGGGATGAAGGCATTGCTCATAGGCAGAAGCCTACTTCTTCGACGGGCCTGCCCCGTTCGTAGAACCGGCGATTGCATCTAAAACCGGCGATATTCGGCCGGATCGTCCGTTTGAAGGTGCAATCGCCGGTTGAAGCGATGCAGCCGCCTGCAGCGCGCTACCGCAGGCCTCCGCCGATGTAGAGCACGGCGGTGCTGCGCGATCCGCTCGTGGCATAGCCGACGCTCACGAAGCCTCGCACCCCCGAGGAGGGCTGCAACAGCCAGCGCTGAGCCCCGGCGTTGCCGCTGAACAGGCGGAAGAGGCGCACGGCCCGGTCTCCGCCGGCCGCCGAATGCGCCGCTGTCTGGTATCGAACCCACGGCTGCTGCGAGGCGATCGAACCGTTCAGCTTGGCACCCGCGGCCGCGTTCGACTTCGCCCAGGCGTAGGCCGGGGTGCCGCGCGGGGTGTCGCTCACGCGGAAGCCGGCGAGCCCCTTGGCGTACCGGGTGCGGTTGATCTCGGCGTAGAGCCGCTGCGTCGAGTTCCAGTCGGCATCGCTGATGCCGACGGGCCGCACCATGCACTCGTTGCCGTGCTGCACCCCGGTGCTCAGCACCCCGGTGCCGCCGAGCAGGTAGATGGTCGCGGGCACGAGGCGATCGGTCGCGGAATACGTGTTCGAAGGCACGCACTGCTCCTTGACGAGGATCAGCGCCGCCCCGCGGGCGCCCGCCGCCGCAGCACCGGTCAGCGCGTCGGCGAAGCCCGCCCCGTTCGCCCAGTAGACGTCGGCGGAGCCGCTGAACACCTGGTTGACGATCGTGGAGGCGGTCGCGTAGCGGTCGATACCGCCGTAGCGGGCGACCGTGCGGCTCGGCGAGGTCGAGAGCGACTTCTGCATCGCCGCGCTCACCGCACCGGTCTCGCCCGCGACGTGGATCTTCGTCGCCCCGAGGCGCGCGAGTTCGTTCTTCACCCCGGTGTGGGCGCCCAGGTTGCCAGGAACAAGCAGCACGGGGATGCCGAGCTTGCCCGCGGCGGCGCCCGCGGCGAGCGCGTCGGGGTAGTCGAGGCCGGTGGCGATGAAGGCCTGCTTGGTCGCGCCTTTCTGGGGCCAGCCCTCCTGCGCGACCTTCACCGCGGTGGCGTAGCGATCGGTTCCCTCCAGGCGCTTGATCGCAGGCTGGAGCTTCTTCAGTTCGTCGTACGCCTTGGAGCTGACCGCCCCGGCGCCGCCCACGACGAGGATCGTCTTCGGCTTGAGGCGCTGGATCTCGGTTCTCGTCTCGGGCGAGAGCGCTCTCGGGTCGGTGAGGAGCAGCGGCGCGCGCAGCTTGGCGGCAAGCGGTGCGGCGCTCAGGGAGTCCGCGAAGTCGAGGCCGGTCGCCACGATCACGGTCGCGGCTCCCGAGGGGTAGGTCTGCTTCGAGACGGCGACGGCGGTCTTGTAGCGGTTGTCGCCGCTCAGGCGCTTGTTCGTGCTCTCCTTCCAGGCGCTCGCGTTGGCCACCGCGGAGAGCGGCGAGGTCATCTCGGCGATCGAGAAGGGCACGGCCTCGGTCTCCTCGGGCTTCGACTCCGCGGGATCCTCCTCGGAGCCCTCGCCCTCCTCCGGCGTCTCGCCGTCCGGATCCTCGCCTTCGGGCGTCTCGGGCGTCTCGGGGGTCTCGCCCGGCGTCTGCACTCCAGAGGCGTCGGCCTCACCGGGAGCGTCCGCGCCGCCCTCGGGGTCGGCACCGCCCGGCTGCTGCGGATCCTCGTCGCCGTCATCAGCCGCAGCCGATGCGTCGGCAGCAGATGCGGCATCCGCCGGCTGCTCGGCACCCGATCCGGCATCGGCGTCCGCGGTTCCTCCGGTTCCCGCCGCGCCCGCCACGGGCGCGGGATCCTCGGTGCTGTAACGGATGTCCGCGGCGCTCACCGGGGCGGCGTCCACCGACTGAGTCGCGAAGAGCGCGCCCGTCAGCAGGAGCGACAGGGCGGCGTAGCCCGCCGCTCGCAAGCGGTTGGTCGGTCGGGGTCTCATCATCCCTGCACCACCCCTCCGGTGACGGACTCGCCGCTCGAAGGCTTGTCGCTCTGCGGGCCGGCGCCGCTGTACGGGGTGAAGAGCACACCGCGAGCCTTCGTCCAGACGCCGACGCCCTTCGTGAAGACCGCGCTGCACTCGGAGCCGTCGCTCACGCAGACGTAGCGACCGCTCGGCCAGCCCCACGAACCCGAGGGCCCGCCCGCGCTCACGTAGGAGCTGCGGAGCTGACCGTTCGGCAGATCGAACGCGCCTGCTGACGAGGTGTACAGCTCGCCCTTCTGGAACTTCTGCGCGGTTCCGCCTGCCACCGCGGCCGCCGCGGCCGTCGGGTAGCCGATGGTGCCGGTGAAGCCGCCGGTGTTCTCCCAGCCGACGCGCGACTTCTCGGGCACCAGGTAGACGCCGACGCCCTTCGCCTCGACCACGGCGCCGCCTTGGAAGCGCACCACCGCGTTACCGGAGCCGTGGCTCACCGCCGGCGAGAGCGGCCAGCCCCACGCGCCCTCGATGCCTCCGGCCTTGCCGTAGGCCGCGATGATCGGGCTGTTCTTCGTGAAGCCCACGGGCTTGCCCTTGTCGGACTCGTAGACGAAGCCGCCCGTGAAGTACTGCAGGCGCCCGCCGCCATTGGCGCTCACCGTCGTGGCTGCGGAGGTGGGCTGGCCGAGCCAGCTGCGGTTCGCGTCCCAGTACGTGCGAACCGCGCTCGTGAGCGGGTAGGCGGGGCCGCCGCTGCCGGTGTCGCCGAACCAGCTGGTGTAGTAGATGAAGAAGTTCCGGTTGCCATAGGTGGAGCAGCTGTCGCCTGTGCCGCTGCCCGCGTTGAGGGCGGCCTGGTTCGGCCGGTAGGGCGTGTAGATGTAGAGCGCCGCCGTAGCCCGGTTCGCGATGTAGACCTGCGAGGTGCCGCAATTGATGTTCGGATGCCACTGGATCGTGTTGCTCTGGTAGGGCTTGTAGCGGTACTCGCCCGGATTGCCGGTGTAGTACTTGAGGCGGTGCGCGCCGCCGTAGACCTGGTTGAAGAAGCCCGAGCTGCCCGAGCTGCAGTTCGCCGTGCCGCCGGGCCCGCTGTCCGGGCAGTCGAGGCCCAGCGCGAAGTCGTACATGCGCGTGGTCGGCCACGTGTCGGTGATGAGGCTCTGCTCCTTCTGGAGCATCACGATCAGCACCTTCGGGCTGATGCCGCACGCCTTGCCCACTTTGGCGATGATCTGTGCCGCGGTCTCGTCCTTCACCCCGACGTAACTGCTGCAGTAGGCCGTCGCGGCCTTGCTCGTCGTCGTCATGCGGAAGTCCTTGAGGCAGACATTCGCGATGATGTTGCCGCTCTCGAGCCGCTGCCCCGGCTTGCGGCCCGCGTCGCCGATCGTGCAGCGGGTCACCCGCTGGTTCAGGAAGCTCTGCACCTGGGCCGCCGTCATTGCATCGCCCTGGTAGAACAGGGCGTCCGAGATGATGTTGCCGGCGTCGAAACCCACGACCGGCGCTGCCTGAGCAGGCGCCGCAGCGGTGAGAGAGGGCGTGATCGCGGCGGCGAGCGCGAGAACGCCCGCAAGCAGAGCGCGGCGCAGCCCGGACGGCTTCCTCCGCTGCGACATTCCGGCTCCCTCAGAATAAATGTCTCAACTTGTGGTTGAGACTTTGCAGATAACGGTACCGGCTCGACCACCTCGCGGCAAGCTCCGGCGGGCAACGCGCCG